>JBAXOJ010000040.1:0-15701 GCA_037133315.1 Clostridia bacterium | reverse complement strand
GCACCCGGAGCGCCAACAACGGCACCCGGAGCGCCAACAACGGCACCAGCGAAGGTGACGTACCCGTTGAGCATGAAGGATGCGTTTGACAAGAATGTTGATGTAAAGGCAGAACCGGCGCGCGTGGTTTCGCTAGCGCCGACCACGACTGAGATTGTGTTTGCGTTGGGCGCGGGCGCCAAACTGGTTGGAAGAACGGACTACTGTGACTTTCCTGCAGAAGCAGCGAAGGTCACTTCGGTGGGAACAGTTCTCGATCCAAACGTGGAAACGATTGTGAGTATGAAACCAGATGTGATTTTTGCATCCAGCATGACGAAAGCGGATATTATTACAAAGTTGAGACAACTTAAGTTCGCGGTCTATATGGAAGATGATTTAAAAGGAATTGCTGGGGCATATCAGTCAATCACAGACCTTGGACAGATCCTGAATAAGCAGGAAGTTGCTGATCGCGTGCTCCTGTCAATGAAGAATCATTTACTTTATATTAAAGGGAAAATGCAGAAAGTGAAAGTACGACCTAGCGTCTATTATGTCGTCGACTTTGGGCAAAATGGCGATTGGACTCCGGGCAAAGGTACGTTTATTGATGAGGCAATCAACCTTGCGGGCGGCACGAACAGCGGTGCATCAGCAGTAGAGTGGAAGTTCAGCCTCGAACAACTCGTCAAAAACAACCCAGACATCATACTTTGTCAAAAGAATCCTGATTTGAAGGGTGATTTTGTGAAAGCAGATAAATACAAGGACTTGCCAGCTGTGAAGGCAGGAAAAGTCTACTCGATTGATAACAACAAGCTTGACCGGGCGGGTCCGCGCATTATTGATGGCATTGATGAACTGAGCAGACTGATTCAACCGACATTGTGGAATTAAAATAAGTAGGCAAGAAAGAGGGTTCATTTGAATAAATGCAAAGTCCGCGTGCGCGTACTGTTTTTATCATTGACAACAGCGCTCCTCGCGACCATGGTAATCGCCCTGCTCTTTGGTTCAACCAAGACGGGACTACAGGATTTACTAAATTTGTTGACAACGGGTGGAGATCCATCCGTTGCAACAATTATTTTTGATGTACGCCTCCCGCGCGTGCTAATGGCGGCTATTACAGGGATGGGACTGGCGTTGGTCGGGGCAGTTTACCAGGGGTTCTTTCGGAATCCAATGGCAGATCCGTTCATGCTTGGCATGTCCTCAGGGGCCGCGTTTGGCGCCTCGGTTGCCATTGTACTTGGGCTCGAGTCTGCATTGTTTTTCGGCATGGGATTTGTCTCGGTCTTTGCCTTTGTCGGCGCGGCGCTGACGTCTGTCGCAGTGTATTTGGTCGCCAATTCGGGGTACCGCAGACAAAAAGTCACGATTTTGCTCGCAGGGATTGCAATTAGCTTTTTTCTATCTGCCTTTGTGTCGCTATTTATGGTATTTAGCCATGGCGGCGTACAAAAAATAGTCTTTTGGACCATGGGAGGTCTTGGCGGCGCGAGCATGGATCAACTGATTGTGCTCTTTCCTGCGGTTCTGATTGGCAGCGTGGGATTGCTGTTTTTTTCGCGCGATCTCAACGTCCTGGCACTTGGGGAAGACACGGCGCGTTCGCTCGGCGTCGAGGTGGAGCGGATGAATCTGCCGATACTTGCACTATCCTCTTTGGTTATCGCGGTTTGCGTTTCGTTTACGGGAGTCATCGGATTTGTCGGACTCATCATCCCGCATATGATTCGCCTGATTTCGGGGCCAGATCACAGGACGCTACTGCCATTGTCGGCGCTGGGCGGAGGGTTGTTTATGGTAATTGCGGATTTGTTGGCACGCACGGTTGCTGCTCCCGCGGAAATCCCAGTCGGCGCGATTACGGCCTTGGTCGGCTCGCCCTACTTCATCTGGCTGTTGCTTCGCTCCGGAAAGGGGGGCGTGCTCAAATGAACGAAACCTACCTTTTGACCGCAAGCGGCCTCAATTTTTCGTACGGAAAAGAGTTTGGCGGCGCCAACGCAAAGATCCTCACGGATGTAAATGTGGTCCTCAAAAAGGGCTTTTTATACAGTGTCATCGGGCCAAACGGCTCGGGCAAAACAACTTTGATCAAATGTCTCAACCGCAGTCACAGTGGACAGTCAGGCGAGATTCACATATTCGGCGAACCCATCGCGAAAATGAGCGCTTCGCAGGTGGCACGGCACATTGCCTACATGCCGCAACGCACCGTCATCGATTTCGATTTTTCCGTTTGGGACATCGTGTTGATGGGGCGTCATTCGGAGATTTCTCGTTTCGCGCGCGAAACACAACAGGATATCCAAGCTTGTCGTGAAGCCATGGAACTTTGTGGCGTATGGGAGTTTCGGGAACGCAACTTCAACACCCTCAGTGGGGGCGAAATGCAGAAGGTTATTTTGGCCCGATGCATCGCGCAAGACACGGATTTGTTGCTACTCGATGAGCCATTGACCTACCTGGACATTCGCAACCAACTGGAGTTCTTGGACATTATTACGGAACTCATACGCGTAAAAAAAGTCACGGTGGTGGCAGTGGTGCACGACATCAATCTGGCCTATCAATACTCGGATTATGTCTATGTACTCGGGCATGGCGAAGTCATTGCGGAGGGGCCGCCCGTCGAAGTCATTACGGAAGCGGCGTTAGAGCAGTGCTTCGGGATTCGCGTTAACATGCTCGAAAATCCATTGGGAAAAAGAAAAGTGATTGTGCCTGTCGAAAAGATTTGACAGAACGCGTTCGAATGTGTTAGAATGTCGTTAGAACGAAAGGCGGCGATTTATTTGACATATGTCGAGGGCGAATTTTTGGAATTGAAAAGAGAGATGACGAGCGATCTTGCAAAAGAAATCGTTGCGTTTGCGAATACAAAAGGCGGCAAAATTCTAATCGGCGTCGAAGATTCGGGGGAGGTCGTTGGCGTCGCGGACGCAAAGAAAATTTGCGAAGGTTTATCTTCCTACATAAGGGACACCATCAATCCAGATATTTCGACGATGATTTCGATTAGTGTAGAGGATTTTTTTGAAAATGAAATTGTAGTGATTGATGTACTGAGAGGCACGGAAAGACCCTATTATCTTGCGAAAAAAGGCTTGCACCCAAATGGCGTCTTTGTGCGCCTTGGCAACACATCGGTTCCTGTCAGTGAGTTTGCAATCAGGCAAATGTTGCTGGAGACGGGTGGGGTCAATTATGAGGATCTCGTTTCATTTAATCAGGACTTGCATTTCGACTATGCAAAGAAGTTCTTGAGTGGGCACGGGTTGACACTTGATGAAAGAGCAATGAAGTCCCTTGGAATTATGGATCTCGAAGGATTCTTTACGAACTTGGCATTCGTCATTTCAGATGAGAGTACATATAATATAAAAATAGGTGTATTTAAAGATGAAAAAAGCAGTGAATTCCTTGATCGAAAAGAATTTGGCGGAAGTATTTTTGAGCAGTTGACGGAGGCTTTTAAATACCTTCAATTATGCAATAGAATCAAAGGCACATATGAAGGGCTGTACAGAATTGACAGTCCCGAATATGACGATTCGGCATTAAGAGAAGCTTTGCTTAATTTATTGATTCATCGGGATTACTCTGTTAGCGGGAGCAATTTAATCAAAATTTTCAGTGATCGGGCCGAATTTCTTTCTTTTGGGGGGCTGGTTTCCGGATTGACTGTCGAAGACGTGCTTTCAGGTGTTTCAAAGCAAAGAAATGAAAAGCTTGCTAATATATTTTATAGAATAGAGTTAATAGAAAGTTTTGGTACGGGTGTAAGTAAAATTTTTGATACTTATGAAAAGCATCCTGTAAAACCACAAATATTGCCTACACCTGGCGCGTTTAAACTTATTCTGCCGAATCGGAATTATGTAATTAAGCCAGTGATTTATAAGCATAGCAAAACGGACGAAGGCTCGAAATTTAAAGAAACGGAAGAGTTTGAAGATGAACGGACTCAAAAAGTACTTGATTTACTTTTCATTGAAAGCCGTTTATCGAGAAAAGAAATTCAGGAAAGGCTCGGGCTAAAGCAGACAAGTTGTATTATGCTTCTGAATAAGTTGGAGGAGCAGGGTTTAATAAAAAGAATGAACAAGGGCAAGAATACGAAGTACTTAGTGAGGAAGGGTGATTATGCTTAATTTCTTATGGATTTGTACGGATTCGCAGCGATTTGATACACTTGGGTGCAATGGAAATTCGTTTGTGCGTACGCCAAACATCGACCGGCTGGCGCGTTCTGGGGCGAACTTGACCCGTGTGTTTTCGCAAAGCCCATTGTGTACGCCAAGTCGCGGGTGTTTTATGACAGGCCGTTATCCTGCGACCATGGGCTTACGTCAAAATGGACAAAGCATCCAACCAGATGAAGTGCTGGTGTCAAAGTTGTTGGCGGACGCTGGATACACTTGCGGATTGGTCGGCAAGTTGCATTTGAGCGCCTGTGATTACCGCATTAAAAAATACGGTCGCACGGAGTGGTGGCGTTACCCGCAAGAGACTTATTTTGAAGGGGTCGAAGAGCGCATCGATGACGGCTACACGGAATTCGAATGGGATCACGCACCAAGTACGATTTTTCCAGAAAGCGCCTATACGAAATGGCTTACTTCGCATGGAGCAACCTTTGCGACGACGCCACACCCAGATTGCGATGTGATTGCCTATGGGATGCAAGAGGAACTTCATCAGACGACCTTTTGCGCCAATCATGCGATTGATTTTATTGACCGCCATCAAGGGCAACCGTGGTTTTACTCCGTCAACATCTTCGATCCACATTTTACATTTGATCCGCCAAAGCAGTATCTGGATCGATATGAACCGTTGCTGAATGATATTCCTTTGCCGGTGTTTACAGAAGATGAACTTGAGGGGAAACCGAAATATCAAAAAGACTTTGTGCAGGCAAAAGGACATACGACCATCGGTCGCAGCGCACATGAAATTCGCCTCATCAAAGCGGCTTACTGGGCGATGATTGATTTGATTGATGTGCAGGTCGGAAGAATCATGGAGGCATTAAAAGCCTCAGGACAAGACAAAAACACGGTTGTCATTTTTACCTCCGATCATGGAGAAATGCTGGGTGATCATCAGATGTTGAAAAAGGGTGGGTTGTTGTATGACAGTGCGACGCATGTGCCGTTGGTCATGAGTTGCCCTGGCGTCATACCTTTGGGACAGACGCTTTCACCTCTGTACGAGTTGGGCGATTTGGCACCGACGATTTTGGAAGCGGCTGGGCTTGCAAAGCATCCTGGTATGCAACTAGAATCCTTTTGGAAGCAAATTACTGGGCAGGAACAACCATGCGGGAAGGAAACCGTCTATTGCGAATATTACAATGCGAATCCGGACAAAGTGCCACAGTACTTGACGATGTTGCGCGCGGATCAAATCAAGATCATCGTGCATCATGGGGAGACGCTAGGCGAGCTTTATGATTTGTATTTGGATCCGCACGAACTGAATAATTTATGGGACCATCCAGCATATCAATCCATCAAACATGACTGGATCAAAGCGACCTGCGATACGCTTGCGTTTCATGCGGATCCACTGCCTGCGCGCATTGGCATCTATTGATGGGACTCGCTACAAACGCGGATATGCCACAAGTTTTTGTTTTGTGTTATAATAGTAAAAAACTTGAATCCGAAGGGGTCTAGAGCGCATGCGCATGTTTTTCAAAATATTGACGAGTCTTATCTTGACCGCGACTTTTGCGGGGATTGGATATTTTCTATCGGAAGTTTCGCGGTTTGGTGGCGGCAGAGCCTTTTATACGCCATTGATTATTGCGTTGACCATTTTTTTGCTCATCTTCATCAATTTGATTATTTTCAAAGCCTTCAATTGGATTGTAAAAATTGCCTTCTTGCTTGTGGGGCTCCTCATTTTCACGGGGATCGTTCTCAATCATGAAAACGAGATGACGATTTACAGGAATACCGCTACGCTAAGTGACCAGAGTATTGATTTAGAACAATATATTCCGTTTGATTACAAGACAAAGGCAGTGAAACTGAAGGCGCCTTCGCAATTGAAATTCAAAGAAAACCTGCCTCGCCTGGATGGGGCGGTAGAGCTTTTTCCAGTTTATTCTGCGTTTGCGCAAGCCGTCTATCCGAAAAAAAAGTACGATATCCACGGGAGCGAGGTCATGTGCAGTGACAACGACAATGCCTATGAATCACTGATTCTTGGGGATGTCGATTTGATTTTTGCTGAGAAGCCGACGAAAGCGCAACTTGCCATGGCAAAACAGTATCATGTGACCCTGAAATTGACGCCAATCGGGCGGAAGGCGTTTGTGTTTTTTGTGAACGCAAAGAACAATGTCATTGGATTGACCACGCAGCAGGCAAAAGATATTTACGCTGGCAAATTGAAAAACTGGAAGGATGTTGGCGGAAAAGAGGGTAACATTCGTGCATTTCAACGGCCGCAACAGAGTGCCAGTCAACTTTTTATGAAAACATGGATGGAAGGTACGAAGTTAATGACGGCACCAAAAGAAGATGTGGTGAAACGGAGGGGCGGTACCATCAGTGAAGTGGCAACCTACCGAAATTTTGCGGAAGCCATCGGCTATTCTTTTCGGTTTTATACCACACAAATGGTAAAAAGCAAGCAAGTCCGCCTGTTAAAAATGGATGGCGTTTTACCGGATGATGCATCGATTCAGACAAAGAAATATCCCCTTTCAACGCAGTTTTATGCCGTGACTGCGAAGGTCAAAAATCCAAACGTAACGAAGTTGATTCGATGGATTCTGTCGGCGCAAGGACAAGCGTTGATTCAAAAAACAGGTTATACGCCAATAAAATAAAAAACAAAAAAATACTTGACAAAATGATTAACGTAGTTAATAATTAACTTAGTTAACGATTTTGTTGTTTCGTTACGTTGGAGGCGAAAGGAATGGAAAATGATATTTCGAAGCGGCTGATGCACGCTATGAGCCAATTCCGTAGATTGAAAAGAGGGCATAAAAACACGTCGCAACTGAAACCGAGCGACATGATGTTACTGACCAAGATGCTTGAAATGGATGCCGCAGGCGAAGAATTGAGTGCATCGACGTTAAGTGCGGCGATGGAAGTCTCGCGTCCGTTTGTGACCAATTCCATTCATGCGTTTGTCGAGGCGGGGATTGTTGAACGAACGACGGACCAGAGTGACCGACGCTCCGCAGTACTTAGTATCACGCCAAAGGGAAAAGAATTAATTGAGGATGCAAAAAAGGAATTTATGGCATCCATTGATGGACTTGTGGCGCATCTCGGCGCTGAAAAAAGTCAGATGCTTGCGGATTTGATGTGTGAGACGTATCAATACCTTGCGCATGTTCATGAGGAGGAACCATTATGTTGAAATTATTTCGTTATTTAAAACCGTATTGGGCTATGGTGACAGGGGTTGTGATTCTGGTGTTTTTGCAGACGCTAGCGGATCTCTATTTACCAACGTTGTCCTCGGATATTATTAACAATGGTGTTATGCAAGGAGATATTCCGTATATCTATGCGACTGGCGGGTTCATGCTTTTGATTGCTGGACTTGGTGTAGTTTTTTCGATTGTTTCGAGTTACTGGTCTTCGAAGGCGGCGACGGGACTGGGAACGGACCTTAGAAATAAGGTGTTTGAGAAGGTTGAGAGCTTTTCCCTTCATGAGTTTGACAAAATTGGTACAGCGACCTTAATTACTAGGACGACGAACGACATCACGCAGGTGCAGCAAGTTACAATGATGATTATGCGCATGATGATTAGTTCACCGTTGATGATGATTGGCGCGCTGTTCTTGGCGCTGCAACGCGATATTCCACTGACTTCGGTACTGTTCGTGGCGATTCCGGTGCTTGCGTTTATGATCTTTCTGGTTGCGCGGCTCATTATTCCGCTATTCAGACAGGTGCAGATTAAAATTGACCGGATTAACCTTGTGTTGCGCGAGAAGTTGACTGGGATTCGTGTCATCCGGGCCTTCAATACAAGCGCTTATGAGACTGAACGCTTTCAGACGGCGAATGATGATTTGACAGATAACTATATAAAAATCAACAAAATCATGGCATTTATGATGCCATCCGTATTTTTGATTATGAACCTCACTTCGCTTGCGATTCTTTGGTTTGGAATTATCCGAATCAACGAGAATTCCATGGACATGGGGACTTTGCTTGCGTTTACGCAGTATGCGATGCAGATTATGTTTTCGATTATTATGCTTTCCATGATGTTTATTATGGTGCCGAGAGCCCAGGCTGCGGCTGTTAGAATTAACGAAGTGTTGAATACGGAACCAGGTATTGTAGACCGTGAGGACGTCAACAGTTGCTTCATTGGCAAGGGATTCGTCGAATTTAAAGATGTGACATTCAGCTATTTCGGGGCGCAAGAGCCTGCGTTAAAACACATATCCTTTTCGGCGCAGCCTGGCGAGATGACCGCGATTATTGGAAGTACGGGCGCGGGGAAGACCACGCTTGTGAACTTGATCCCACGTTTTTATGAAATTGACAGTGGAGAAATTTTAGTCGACGGAGTCAATGTAAACGACATGACGCAGGAGTGTTTGCGCGAGAAAATTGGGTTTGTGTCGCAGAAAGCAATTCTATTTTCCGGTACTATTTCGCATAACATTCGCGTTGGAAAAGAGGACGCAACCGATGAAGAAGTAGAAAAGGCTGCGGACATTGCGCAGGCGACTGAATTCATCAATGAGATGGACGAGAAATTTGATCACGAAATTGCGCAAGGCGGAACGAATGTTTCTGGGGGCCAGAAGCAGAGACTTTCGATTGCGAGGGCGTTGGTCAGACGGCCTGAAATATATGTGTTTGATGACAGTTTCTCGGCACTTGATTTTAAGACAGACTCAAAGTTGCGCGCAGCACTGAAAAAGGAAATAGCCGAGGCGACGGTAATCATCGTGGCGCAACGTGTAGGAACCGTCATGGAAGCCGACCGCATCATCGTACTCGATGAGGGAGAAATTGCGGGCGTCGGTACACATAAAGAATTATTGGTTACGTGTGAAGTATATCGCGAAATTGTATCTTCACAGCTTTCTGAGGAGGAAATATCATGAGCGAAAATAATTCGACAAAAAATACATCTAGCGCAAATGAAGCGGGACCACCGCGTGGAGGCCCTATGGCGGGCTTTGGAGCGCCTGTTCAAAAAGCGAAGAACTTTAGAGCGTCGCTTGGTCGTCTGCTCGCATACCTCAAACCGCATTCTAAAAAATTGGTCGTCGTACTGATTTTTGCGATTTTGAGTACGGTGTTTACCATTGTGGCGCCGAAAGTCATGAGTATTGCAATGAACAAAATGCAAGACGGGTACATGGCGAAAGTCATGCTTGAAAAAATGACAGAGGGCCAGGACAAAGCGATTACCGAGATTGAAAAACAGATGGGGGAGGCGCAGGCAACGGCTTCTAGCCAGATCATCAACAAGATGGGAGACGCTCAGGTCACGGCCTCCAATCAAATCATTGATAAGATGAGCGATGCGCAAACCAAAGCATCGAATAGCATCATTGACAAAATGGGCGATGCGCAAGTGACTGCGGGCGACAAGCTAGTGGAGCAATTAGGAAAGGCGCAAGTCAGTGCCGTGGACGGAATCATCAGCGGTATGGCAACGACGCAAAAGACCATTCTTTCCTATCTATCAAAACCAATGCCGACCCCTGGGTTGACGCCTCCGCCAACGATGTCTCCAACCGCGATGAAAGCGTTAATGGACTTCACCAAATTGCCCCTCATATCCAAGCAAACCAGCCGAACAGATAAGACAAAGACGGTTTTGAAGTTGATTGACTTACTCGGCAAATTGCCGCCGATGGGCACCGCTTCGAGCGCGGGCGCATCGTCTTCGATGTCAACCACAGACATCAGGGCACTTCTCAACTTACCGCTCGTCGCAAACATAAGCGACCGAGACAACCAGGTTTATTACGTCATAAAATTAATCGATTTATTTGAGAAGATGCCAACATCTTCTGCTTCGGGCAGCCAAACAATGAGCAGAAGCACGATGGAATCGTTGAAGGAATTATTGCGTTTGCCACTGATTCAAAATATCAGCAATGCTACTTCGAAACTGAAAAACACAATCAAGTTGGTGGATATTTTCAAAAAGATGCCGACCTCGACCACTTCTAGCACTTCGAGCAGTCAAAGCATTGACTCGAAATCGTTGGACAAAATCAAGAAGATTCTGCTGCTCAAAAAAGTGAGTGGCGTGAAGGGACTTGCGCAAAAGACGGCGGAGACAATTAAACTGCTAAAAGCCTTTAAGGACATGCCTTCGCAGAGTTCGACGAGTACCAAAGATTTTGATCCGAAGACGATTGATGTGTTGATTCAGTTGTTGAAGCTAGACAGAGTCAATGACATTACCGACCCGCAAGAGAAGTTGGCAGAAACAATCAAGTTGCTTGATGTGTTCAAGAAGATGCCAAAGCAAGATACGAAAGTGAAGCAAGAGATCAATCCCAAATCGATGGATGATATCAAAGCGATTTTGTTGATTGCAAAAATACGCGACATTACGGACTCGGAATTGAAATTGGCGACGACGATCAAGCTGCTTAAAGCTTTTAAGAACATGCCGCAAATCGACACCAAAGGCAAGACAAAAATCGACAAGACGTTGGATCCGAAAACGCTGGATTCGGTCATAGAGCTGCTCGAACTGCCTAAATTGAGCGGGGTCACGGACCCCGCCGAAAAGGCGCGGATTTCACAGAAATTCTTTGATCTCAGCAAAAACATGACGACCAGCAAAGGCGCGAGCGACCAATTCTCGAAATCCAGCGTGAAGTTTACTGACGAGCAAATTGCCGAAGCCATCAACAACATCAAGGAAACGGACGGCAAAATCGACCTCACATACATCGGCTGGGTGGCGTTGATTCTGATTCTGATGTACCTCATCAGCGCGGGATTCAGTCTGATTATGGGGCTTGTCATGTCGAGCGTCGCGCAAAAGACGACCATGGATCTGCGTCGCGAAGTCGAACTCAAACTGAACACGCTCCCGCTCAAATATTTTGACATGCATCCGCATGGCGATATTTTGAGTCGCGTGACGAATGACATCGATACCATTTCAAACACCCTGCAACAGAGTTTGACGCAAGTCATCACCTCCATTATTACGATTATCGGTTTTGTAGTCATGATGCTCACGATTAGCCCATGGTTGACGTTGATCGTCATCGCGACACTGCCACTGTATATCGTGTCGACCGCGTTTATCGCGAAAAAGTCACAGAAATATTTTGCTGCGCAACAAAAAGAAATTGGTTTGTTGAGTGGACACGTAGAGGAAATGTACTCAGGTCACAAGATCGTGAAGGTGTTTGGACAGGAGCGCAGGGCATTCGATAAGTTTAAGGGAATTAATCAAAACCTCTATGTCGCAGGTTGGAAAGCGCAGTTCATTTCAGGCATTATGTTCCCGCTCATGAATTTCATCAGCAACCTTGGATACGTCGCAATTGCAATCATCGGCGGTATCTGGATTACGCAGGGGAACCTCAAAATCGGCGACATCACGGCGTTCATTCAGTATTCGCGCCAGTTTACCATGCCGATCGTCCAAACCGCCAACATCGCAAACATCATTCAGTCGACCGTCGCTTGCGCAGAACGCGTATTCGAAGTGCTCGACGAACAAGAGCAACTGCCGGATGCGGCGAACGCGCTGGTGCTTGCGGCACCGAAAGGCAAAGTTGAGTTTCAGGACGTTGCCTTCCGCTATGTCGATGACATTCCTTTGATTGAAGGCATGAACCTCACGGTGAATCCGGGGCACACGGTGGCGATTGTTGGGCCGACGGGCGCCGGCAAGACGACTTTAGTCAATCTGCTCATGCGTTTCTACGAGCTCAACAGCGGCAAAATTTCCATCGACGGCGTGGACATCACGGACATCAAACGCAATGAGCTTCATATGATGTTTGGGATGGTGCTTCAAGATACATGGTTGTTCAACGGCACGATTCGTGACAACATCGCGTATGGCAAGCCAAACGCAACCGAGGACGAGATCGTGGCCGCTGCAAAAGCTGCGTACGCGGATCACTTCATTCGAACGCTTCCTGAAGGATACGACACGATTCTAAACGAGGAAGCGACCAATATTTCGCAAGGCCAGAAGCAGCTTTTGACCATTGCCCGCGCGATCATGGCGGACCCTGCGATTCTGATTCTGGACGAGGCGACCAGCAGCGTCGACACGCGCACCGAGGTCCTGATCCAGAAGGCCATGGCAAAACTCATGAAGGACAGGACAAGCTTCGTCATCGCGCACCGCTTGTCGACCATCCGCGACGCGGAGACCATCCTGGTCATGAATCAAGGTTCGATCATCGAGCAGGGCAACCACGCGCAACTGCTCGCCGACGCGGGCTTCTACGCCGACTTGTACAACAGCCAGTTTGCAGGCGAGGTCGAGGAGTCGGCGTAAGGCACCGGGGCGAGCTGGCTGCGGGCCGGTCTTGAACGCCGCGGTGGTGCAAAATTTACAATTAAAAATTTTAAAAGGCAAAAGTGTATAAATTCCGACCGAAAAAGACTCATTAGAAGTAGTTTTCGGCGGAATTTTTACAATTATTTTTTTTGGAAGTGAAAAGTGTATAAAAACAGCCACTCCAAAGAAGGTTTTGCGATGAATTCAGCTGCTAAAACTAAAATCTCCAGGATTTTTTATACACTTTTTCATTATTTTTTTTAAGTTTGTAAAAATCGAAGTTCAAAAAGGAAAAAGAGACCGCTTAGCCGTCTCTTTTTATACACTTTTCGCTTTTAAAAATTTTATTAGGAAAAAAGAAAGAGAAAAAGAGGACTTGAAATAATTGGAAGACGGTGTTACAATGAAATTGTAAAAATATGGCAGCCTAGGCGTGTTGAATTGCTGAGATTGGAGCGGAAGGATGAATAATCAAAATGATGATCATGTTTTGCAGAGGTGCAAGGCAGAAATGGAACAAATAAATTTGTTGATTGAAAAGTTTCAAAAAGAAATGGCGAGAATGCCGGAGGGTGGTGTTTCGCAGAAAGTGATAAATGGTCGACAGTATCTGTATCATGTGGTCAAAAATGGAGCCGAGCCTAAGAAATACAAGCAAGTTAGGATTAAGGGTGATTCGCCTGGCTTATCAGAGAAATTAATTAGAAAGCAGATGCTGAAGCGAAGTTTGAAGATACTGAGAAGAAATCTTATGGCGTTTGAAGTCTTTGTGAAAGCATATCAGCCATTGTTCATGTCAGAGATTAGTGCTGGATTGACGGTGAAGTCGAGTGTGCCAATCGTAGTGTTCGAGGAGAAGAGCGATAGGATAAGGAATTGGGAAGCCGAAGAATTTGTGTCTTGCTCCATGCTTCCCGAAAGTAAAAAGCACACTACATTTGATGGGTTGCGTGTGCGCTCCAAATCAGAAGCGTTGATTGCTGGGGCGCTGGAGTCACGCCATATTCCTTTTCGGTATGAGGCCAGAATGATGCTTGAAGGGAAAGAGTTTTATCCAGACTTCACGATTTTGAGACCTACAGATGGGGAAACGATTTATTGGGAGCATTTTGGGATGATGAACGACGAAGACTATGCGTGCTCAACAAAACGAAAAAACTCAATCTACATTGAAAATGGTCTTCTGCCTTGGAACAACTACATCGTTACATTTGATAGCACAGACGGTTCGATTGATGCATTTACGATTCATAACATCATCAACGCGCATATTTTGCCAAAAAAACTTTCACAAACTTGAGGAACAAGTTATAATAATAGGCGAATTAGAATTTCATGTTCCTAAAGGAGAGATGATAGAATGGCAGTTTTGGTGACAGGCGGGGCAGGGTATATCGGCAGTCACACATGCGTGGAGTTGCTGCAGGCCGGGTACGAAGTGATTATCGTTGACAACCTGAAAAATAGCAAGGCGGAGGCGCTTGAACGAATCAAGCAAATCACGGGCAAGGAGTTGACGTTTTATCAGGTCGACCTGCTCGACCGGGCGCGACTGAAGGAAGTGTTTGAGCGCCACCAAATCGACTCGGTGATTCATTTCGCAGGGCTGAAGGCCGTCGGCGAGTCGGTGTCCATTCCGCTGCACTACTACCACAACAACATCACGGGCACGCTCGTGTTGTGCGAGCTGATGCAGGAATTTGGCGTCAAGAAGCTCGTGTTTAGTTCGTCCGCGACCGTTTACGGGGCGCCGGCGTCCGTGCCGATTACGGAGGACTTTCCGTTGTCGACGACAAATCCTTACGGGACGACGAAGTTGTTTATCGAGCAGATCTTGCGAGACCTTTACGTCTCCGACAACACCTGGCGCATCGTCCTTTTACGCTACTTCAATCCAATCGGCGCGCACAAAAGCGGGCGCATCGGCGAGGATCCGCATGATATTCCAAACAACCTCCTACCATACATCGCGCAAGTCGCGGTGGGCAAGCTGGAAAAGCTGTTTGTGCATGGCAATGACTACGACACCATCGACGGCACGGGCGTGCGGGATTATATCCACGTCGTGGATTTGTCCCTGGGACACCTTAAGGCTTTGGAAAAAGCGGACCGCGAGACGGGCGTGTTCACTTACAATCTTGGGACGGGTGTCGGATACTCTGTGTTGCAAGTGGTCGCGGCCTTCCATGAGGCGTCGGGGCAAGAGATTCCGTATGAAATTTCCGCACGGCGCACGGGCGACATTGGTGCGTGTTATGCGAACCCCGCGAAGGCGTTGGCGGAGCTTGGATGGCAGGCGACGCGCGGTTTGGCTGAAATGTGCGAGGATTCCTGGCGTTGGCAAAAAAATAACCCGAATGGATATGAGGATTGAACCATGAAACGATATTTAATCATAGCTTGTCACGTGCTTTGGCGCGAGTTGTGCCATCTCTCTGCCACGTCTGAAAACGTCTTTGACTTTGTGTTTCTTCATCAAGGGCTGCACGACACGCCCGACCTGCTTCGCAAGGAATTGCAGGCGGCGATTGACGCAGCGCAAGCGTCTACCGAGAAGACATATGAAGCGATTTTGATCGGGTACGGCCTTTGCAGCAACGGCATCGAGGGCATCGCTGCGCGAAACACCAAGCTCGTGGTCCCTCGCGGGCACGATTGCATCACCTTTTTCTTGGGCTCAAAAGAACGTTACAAAACATACTTTGACGCCAATCCCGGCACCTACTGGTACACCGCGGGGTGGATTGATGATACCGTGCAGCCGGGCAAAGAGCGTTATGACAGCACTTTGGCGGAGTACACCGAGCGCTACGGCGAGGACAACGCCGAGTACTTGATGGAAATGGAATCCAGCTGGTACAGAGAGTACAAAAACGCCGCTTTCATCGACTATGATTTCATGCCGTTGGCGCAATACAAAGAATACACCAAGGAATGCGCGTCCTATTTGAACTGGAACTATGATGAATTGCAGGGCGACATGAGTTTGTTGCAGGCGTTTCTGGCTGGGCCAGCGCACTGGGACGAAGAAAAGTTCCTAGTCGTCGAGGCTGGCGAGCAAATCGCTGCGTCGCATGATGAGAGGATCATCTGCATCGCGGAGTAGTCAGATAGTTCTAATTCTCTGTTGACTATTCGAAACTACTGTGATAGTCTGTATCTAACGAGACTATTGCTGTAGTCCGAAAACGAATGGAGGGAT
>JBAXOJ010000039.1:0-15718 GCA_037133315.1 Clostridia bacterium | reverse complement strand
GGAGTCCCAGAGGTGATAGCCGTCGCAGTGTTTTGTGGTCAAAATCACGTATTTCATGCCAGCTTCTTTCGCAAGCTTCACCAAGTCATAGAGAAAAGATGGCTTTGGGCACCACTGCTCCCCGTACTTAGTGTATTCTTCAGCAGGAATCAGTTCTTGCTGCATCGCCCATTCGCCCCGACCCAACACGGAGTATGGACCCGCGTGAATAAACATCCCAAGCCGTGCATCTTTCCACCACTTCATGCGACGTTCCCTGGTTTCATTGGGCTTGGGTATTAACGAATTTACCTTTTTTTCATCTTCCATGATCTCAACTCCAATTCTTTTAATTACTTTTCAATTATAATTTATCCTGCGTGCCAGACTTTTATTTAAACGGATTCTTGCTAATCCTTCCCCAATGCACCGGATTGAACTGCAATTCCATCGGCCTTATTAAGTGGATATTTCTGTTCGCGTGTAACAAATAATCCCTTATCGCATGAGGAAGCACTCCATTCTTGATATCCTTTGTCATATTTTTTACACTTTTCTTCCAGGAATAAGTACAACCAATTTGACCCTTGATTATTTCTTTCCTTGAAGCATATTTTTCAACTACCTTTTTGAAGTAATCATTATCTAAATAATACAATGCACACAAAGCAAATAACTTTCCATGCATCGTTGCCTCTTTTTCTAACTTTCTAAATAAATATTCTGCATGCGGATTATTAAACAACACAGCAAAAGAGTCAATTTCATCAGTTCTAGTAGCACCATTCCCCAAATTATCCCTCGGATTTCCGGAAAACATCCGCGCTTCTTTTAATATGTTATATGCTTTTGAATCGTATCGAATCTCTTTTACATCTATAGGCAGATTTTCAACAATATATTTTTGCTGAAAATAGTCAATAAGCATCCGAGGGATTCCACCATAATAGAAATCCAGCTTTTCATGGCTACTTTTAATAACTTCATTTAATCTAGTATAATCCTTAGGTTCCGCCCAACTTCTAAATTCAAGTATTGTCTCTTTACTCTTCGCCAATTTCTTAATCTCAGCATTATACAACTCTCTATCAAAATAATATAATCCGCATAATGCATATAGCTTCCCAAATTTTGTCCCGCCTTTTTCTATCTGAGTAAAGATGTTTTTTGCATTTTCACTATTTAACAGAGCTTTAAAAGCGTTCACTTCTTTGGTGCTTTTTTTCGCATCGTCAATCGGAGAAAAAGACCGTGCTTTTAATAAAATATTTAAGTTTTGCTCAGTCACTGAAATTGAGTTTTGATTCCACCCAAACAAATCAAACTTCCACACTAGCGAAGAAGCAACTAATAAAAATACCACAATACCGAGCCAAAAGTAATATCTTGATCTGTTTTTAATTTCCAATATTGCTCACCTCGCCGTCGCTTTCATTCTAAAGTAGATTTCTTAATAACACAACAAGATTCTTCGTTCTCCGAGTGGTGTGCAGATGGAGCCTTTTAAGATTATTTTCCCGACTTATCATACTGACTATGCACTTGAGTTAATGTTTGCAATCCAGTTCCATTCATATTGATTCGGTTAAATGAGCTATCAATAAACTGAGGACGCCAACTAGCATTCATTCGGTATCCCCAAACTTCAGCGTTGAAATAAACCAAATCTCCAACAATCTCTAAGGCGTATTGGTAGCGATCTTCCTTCTTCAAATAGTTCGGGAGTTTGTCTGATTTCAATAAAAGTGTGTCGTTGGAGCCGTCAATTCTGCTCCGATGAATATCGCCTTCTTCCGTATTGTAAAACAGCCATCCATCAGGGGTTATGGTGCATATTTCATAGAACTTATTGATAGCTTGTTTGCCAGATAAATCTGGATGAATGATACTTGTAACATTATACTTTCCAGGAACTTGTTCCGAATAAAAAATCCAATCACCATATACGAGGAAATTATCTGTATCCAGAATGTTCAATAATGCTTTATCCGTTCCGTCGGGCTTAATCCTAAAAATGTTTCCGTAAAAAAAATGTCCACTTCCTTCATAATCTCCAATACTGTAAATTAACCATTCTCCACAGGCGGAAAGTTGAGTAACTTCGTATGCGTAATCTTGAAGATCATTGACTTCACTCTGGTTAATGTCCTCACTAGGTTTGTGGGTTGTTAGCAACGATGTTTTCCCGCTTTTCATATCATAACAGTGAATTGAGACGATGTTTTTATTAGTTGTTGTGTAATAATACAACTTTCCATTTATTGTAATGAGAAATTCACAATTTAAAGTGTCGTTGGCATCGACAATCATTTCTGTTTTCAACGTATCAATATTAATTTTATAAAGTCCTTCAAACATTGGTAATTTTTCAGACGACTGAACATCTCCAGAATAATAAAGAGATTTGTTATCGAGACCAATACATTTGATATTCCCATCAAAGATCGGCGTCGGTGTCCCCCCAGAAGGATTAATTTTAAAAGTTGATTCGGGCACTGAAGGATATTCGGCAGAAACATAGAGTGAATCTCCTAGCGCCCAGATTTTGCTTCCGCCTATGTTCGCAATTTTGCGACTAATTCCTTTCGCGCCAACTGAATAAAGAGCCCCAGCATTAGAACTCAAACTTTCATAAGCAATACTCTTTGTAATGTAGTAAGAATTATCCCCAACTTTGATTGCTGCACCGCCGTTGTTGATTACCATTGGATGTTTTCCATCCATCACAGGTGCAATGCTCGCTTGAATGGGTTTTGACGTTGGCTCCGTCGTTGGTTTCGCCATAGAAGTGGCAACCCCTGAATTGCAAGCTGATAGCAAGAGCGAAAAAACAACTAATACGGGTAACACAATTCTGAAAATTTTCATGCGATCGCCTCCATCGCATACATTTTAACGCAGAATTCTAAATACCTCAACAAGAATCTTCGTCCCCGAAACAGGATGCTGGCGCAAAATTTACTAATTATTTTTTCACAAACGAAAAGTGTATAAAATCTGGTCCAAAAAACCTCTGAAACGGCTGTTTTCAAAGGTATTTTTACTAATAAAATTTTCAAATGCAAAAAGTGTATAAAACCAAGTGCACTCGAGCGGTTTTAGCGATAAATTTCCCCTCGAAAACCGATTTAATGAGATTATTTTATACACTTTTGAAAATATTTTTCAACATTAGTAAAAATCGCACTTCAAAATGGAAAAAGAGCCCGATTGACGGGCTCTTTTTATACACTTTTGTCTTTGATAAATTTTAATTGTAAAAAAAACTAATTTCGGCCTTCTACCTTCTCTGCCCTTACGGATAAGCTGTTCTCGCCCGTCGGTGCGCCGTTAAAATCCAGTTCATACAACACATGAAAGGCGACGGCCTGGTCTTCGCAAGCGACCTGATACGCTAGGGTGTGAATGGAAATGGTGAACCCGCCGTATTGCGTGTCGTAGTAGGAGTCGTTGCGCTTGCCGGCTTCAAAAATCATTTGTGAATTGATGGTGCCGGTGCGGGAAATGACGATTTTCTCGGGCGCAACCTTGATTAGCGTGCGGGTACCGTCCATTCCCTTGACTTCGCTTTCGTGATAGGTGATGTAGGTCTTTCCTTCTTTCTCATACACGATGCCCTCGGTCACAAGTTCGACGGTTTGCGGCGCTTCGCCGTTTTCGCCAGCCATTTGACCTTTCACCGTAATGATTGCTTTGTGTTTCAACGTGTTGGCTCCTCGTATTTCTCAATGTCGACGTGTGCCGTTTGCGGGATAGTTTGTCCTAGGAAAGCCTCGCCCATTTCAATGAATTTTTCCACACTGTCGCTGGTGAAGTAGTCGCGCGTCGGTGTCACGTGGTCGGCATGCAGGTCGGTCTCGCAGACAAATGCGGCAATTTCGGCCGCCATCTCTACGCCGGAACTGACCAACTTGACGTCTGGTCCCATGACCGCTGCAATGGTCTTTTCGAGGATGGGATAGTGCGTGCAGCCGAGGACAAGTGTGTCGATGCCTTGGGCTTGCATGGGGCGCAGATATTCTTCGGCAATTTTAAACGCAATTTCGTTATCCCACCAGCCTTCTTCCACAAGTGGAACAAACATCGGACAGGCCTTGGAAATGATTTCGACGGGCCTGCCTCCTGCCACCGTGCGAATCGCACGTTCGTAAACACCAGTCGAAATGGTGCCCGGCGTGCCGATGACACCGATTTTGCCCGTTCGCGTTTCGCGCACAGCCGCTCGAGCGCCGGGTGTGACCACCTCAAACACGGGGACGGCAAAGTGTTCGCGCGCGCGTTCAAAGCCGTAGGCACTCGCGGTGTTGCAAGCGATGACAATAGCCTTGACGTTTTGAGACAGCAAAAAACGAATGTCTTGCATCGTGTATTTTTGCACGGTCTCCCGTGATTTCGTGCCGTAGGGAATGCGACCGCAGTCGCCGAAGTAGACGAGTGCCTCATTTGGGCACTGCGCAATCATCTCTCGTAATACTGTGAGGCCTCCGAGCCCTGAGTCAAATACGCCAATCGGGCGGTTATCCATTTAAAAATGCCTCCTTAAGAATCCAGCGATTTGTGGTTTTGTGCGAAGCGTTCGATCGCCAGTTCCAGCAGCTTGGTGATCAGGTCTTTGTACGACAGGCCTGCCTCCTGCCAAAGCAGCGGGTACATGCTGATGCTGGTGAAGCCTGGGATGGTATTGATTTCGTTGATAAACACCTCACCGGTCGTGCGTTCCAAAAAGAAGTCGACGCGGGACAGGCCGCTGCACTGCAAGGCCGAAAAGGCACGCACAGCGTATTCTTGGATTTTCGTGGCGGTTTCTGCTGGGATATTGGCTGGAATTTCCCCTTTCGAGGTGTTGCTGACGTATTTTGCGTGGAAATCGTAGAAGTCGTTGCTTGGGGTGATTTCGCCCAGCGGGGATGCCACCGGTGCGTCGTTGCCAAGGACGGCGCACTCGATTTCGCGTCCGTCGATAAACTGCTCTACAAGAATTTTTTTGTCAAAACGCGCCGCGTCCGCGAGGGCGGCTGCCAGCTCGGTGGCGTCGTTTGCCTTGTTGACGCCAACGGATGAGCCTGCGTTTGCGGGTTTGACGAAACATGGAAAGCCAAATTCGTCCCCCACTTTGCGCGCCACTTCCTCAGGCGCAATGTTGTCGCGGTCCACGCGGAAATACTTGCCTTGTGGGATGCCTTCTTTGGCAAAGACCAGTTTGCTGATTTCTTTGTCCATGCTCATCGCGGAGCCGAGCACGCCCGGGCCGACGTAGGGCAGGCCACAGAGTTCCAGAAGCCCCTGGATGGTGCCATCTTCCGAATTGATGCCGTGCAGCACCGGAAACACAACGTCGATGGACTCGTAACCCAGGTGTTGGGCAAAGGACATGACGAATTCGCGTGGCGAACTGACGGGAAGTCCGATTGGCAGATTCACGGGCGAAACAAGCGTATCCGCCGCCATCTTCTCTGCATGTGTTTGCCAGTCGCCGTTGTCCATGAGCTCAGACGCGCCGTTGAACAGGAGCCACTGGCCCTCTTTGGTGATGCCGACCTTGACCACGCGGTATTGTTCGCCATCGATATTTTCAATTACATTTCTGGCCGAGACCCTCGAGACTTCGTGCTCTGAGGACTGTCCGCCAAACAAAATCAAGACTGTTTTCATGGGTTCCTCCTGCTATTTTTGATTCGTGATTGGAGCTTTTGGTTGCGCGTCATAAAAAAGCGAGATCCCCAACCCGGTCAACATCGTCGCCGCAAATATAATCGCCATAATCAGTGCAAAAATTCTAACTTTTCCCCTCAAGACGGTTCCCTCCGTTATTTCGATTTATTTTTCCTACAATAATCAATCATCTGCTTGGACGCCACTGCACCCTCTCCGACCGCTGTCGCAATCTGCCGAAAGCCGCCGATGCAATCGCCCGCCGCAAAGATTCCCGGGAAATTCGTCTCGCATTCCTTCGTCACGACGATGTCAAGGCCATCAAACGCAATGCCGAGCTTCCGCGCAAAATCCGTCGCCGATGCCGTGCCGACCGCAATGAATATGCCGTTGGCCGCAACGACGCTGCCATCCTCAAGCGTGACCCCAGTGACGGTCTCCTCGCCGTTGATGGATGCGATTTTGCCTGTGTTGATTTCCCAACCTTCCTGCGCAAAAAGCGGTTCGCTGCCATTCGTTAGGATCGTGACTTTCGATGCGATGTGTTTGAGCTCTTCGGCTTCCGCCAACGCAAAGTCGCCGTTCCCGACCACAATGACTTCCTTTCCTTTATAGAAGAAACCATCGCAAACAGCACAGTAGCTGATGCCTTTGCCCTCAAAACGCGACTCGTCTGGAATGCCGGCGTTTTTGCGGGCCTGTCCGGTGGCGAGTAACGCGGTGGTGCCTTCAAAGGTCCCGACGCTCGTTTTCACCATTAGGTTCGCGTACATCTCGATGCCGGTGACTTCCCCATTAATGAGTTCGGCGCCAAGGCGTGTCGCCTGCTTTTCGCCGTTTGCGAGCAGGTCCACGCTGCTAATCGGTTGCTCGAATCCGTAGTAGTTCTCTATCTTATGCGCTTTTGTCAGCGTGCCTTTGCCGTCGATGCCGATGACCAGCGTCTTCAGCCCTGCTCTGGCGGTATATAGTGCGGCAGAAATCCCTGCGGGACCTTTGCCGATGATAATGACGTCATACATGTTGATGCACCTCGTTCCTTTTGAAATCCAAATACTATTTTAACACAATCATACTCGTTTTGGGCATCCCTGTCCATAAAATCTCGCACGACTTGACTTCGCTTGGTAGGGTTTTCTGCCGGCAAGTCCCTGCGCGGGACTTGCTCGCCTAGAATCCTACCAGGCAAGGGACTTGATCGCGGATTTCCCTACCATCCTGCTTGCCGATACTCGAAATCGCAAGATTTCGCACCTTCCCAACGCCTTTTTCACGAAAAAGGATGTCTTATCCAAAACAAAAAGGCAAAAGGTAAATGCATTTGTCTAAAAACCCCCTTTTGAGGACATTCAAAGGTATGAAATGGTAGGGTTTTTGGCGAGCAAGTCCCGCGCAGGGACTTGCTCGCCAAGAACCCTACCAAGGAGCGACCTCGACCTGTTGGCGCTCGAAGAAAGATAGAAAAAAAACGCCCACTGCTGAAGGCGTTTTTCTTTGTTCACACCGCGTGTGATGAATTGGTGGGAGTTACAGGGCTCGAACCTGTGACCCTCTGCTTGTAAGGCAGATGCTCTCCCAGCTGAGCTAAACTCCCGGGCTGGTGACCCATAGGGGAATTGAACCCCTGATTCCGCCGTGAAAGGGCGGTGTCTTAACCTCTTGACCAATGGGCCGTATGTGGTAGCGGCGGTCGGACTTGAACCAACGACCCTGCGGGTATGAACCGCATGCTCTAGCCATCTGAGCCACGCCGCCATATGGCGCAAACGTTCCGCCAAACTGCACTACTGAAATATAGCGCTTTGCTATTATAGCAATTGAGCCTAGTTGTGTCAACACCTAAATTCGCAAAAAAGACGGTTGCGCCTTTGAAAATTTTATGGTAAGATGTGTTCAAGGAATACAAATGTCCACCTACGGCGCACACAATTCTGCCGCCAAAGGAGCCTTTGCATTCAGAAGAACCTTTGAGTTCACATTAAAATAAAATTTCACAAATAGGAGTGGACGAAATGACAAAGAAGTTAAGAGTAGGCATTGTAGGCGGGACCGGTATGGTGGGGCAACGATTCATCACCTTGCTGGACAATCATCCATGGTTTGACGTGGTGACCATTGCAGCGAGCGCGCATTCTGCCGGCAAGACTTATGAAGAGGCCGTTGCGGGGCGTTGGAAGTTAGACGCAAAAATACCGGAGTCGGTCAAAAAGTTGATCGTCCTCGACGCGTCAGATGTTTCTGCGGTAGCAGAAACGGTGGATTTTGTGTTTTGCGCCGTCGACATGAAGAAGGATGAAATCAAAGCCTTGGAAGAGGCCTATGCAAGGGCTGAAGTGCCGGTTGTGTCAAACAACTCAGCGCACCGTTGGACGCCAGACGTCCCCATGGTCATTCCGGAATTAAACCCGGAGCACCTGGAGATTATCGCGGTACAACGCGCTCGCCTCGGCTGCAAACGCGGATTCATCGCGGTCAAGCCAAACTGCTCGATTCAGAGCTATGTGCCTGCGCTGCATGTGTTGCGCGATCTTGGCATCAAAGAAGTGGTTGCTTGCACGTATCAGGCGATTTCAGGCGCCGGAAAGAATTTTACCGACTGGCCGGAAATGATTGACAACGTCATCCCCTACATCGGAGGCGAAGAAGAAAAAAGCGAGCAAGAGCCGCTGAGAATCTGGGGTTCCATCGTGGATGGGAAAATTGAAAAGGAGACTGCCCCTGTCATCACCGCGCAGTGTATTCGCGTGCCTGTGACCGACGGGCATATGGCGGCGGCGTTTGTGAAATTAGACAAGAAGATTTCGAAGGAAGAGATCATTGCGCGTTGGAACGCGTTTAAAGGGATTCCGCAGGAACTCAATCTGCCGAGCGCGCCGAAACAATTCATCAAGTACTTTGAAGAGGACAACCGCCCGCAGACAAAGTTGGATCGTGATATTGAAAACGGCATGGGCGTCACAGTCGGCCGCCTAAGAGAAGATCCCATTTATGATTTCAAGTTCGTAAGTCTTTCTCACAACACCGTGCGAGGCGCGGCGGGTGGTGCTGTATTGATTGCAGAGTTGCTCGTGGCGCAAGGGTATCTCTAGAATCCCTTCAGCACGAGGCGTTCCACCATTTCTATGTAGATTTGTCGAATATCGAATCCTGGCGTATCCATCCTTCTCAGATCAACTGAGTCCGCATGCGAGACGCCTCGATTTTTTTTACCCGTGACGATGCCTTGAAACTCGCCCCAGGCGGCGGATTCTACCCCGACTATTCCGTCGTTGTCCCCTTCGAATTTTTTCAAAACCAGATACGGAATGAAAAGGATCATGTCGCTCGATGAGTTTTTCATTTTCGTCGCATAACTCTGGTAATAGATGTCTGGCTGGTCCAAGACCTCTTTGTTGAACGCGGCGCACCCGTCGCTCGAAATTTCCTTTACAAATGTATAAAAATCAGCCTTCTTGTCGCCGAGCATGTGAAAGTACGCGTTGATGAAAAACCCGACAAAGCGCAAGAGAAATTTCGGAAACCGCCAGAAAAAGGCCAAAGTTTTCGAGCCAAGATGGGGCGTCGCAATCGTCGTCAAAGAAGCGACCCGATCTGCCATGCCAAGTTTGGAAATCATGTATCTGCAGTCCAAACCGCCTTTTGAATGCGCGATCAAATTGACTTTTTCAAAGTCCCCGCACATTTTGAAAATGGACGCACGAATCAGTTCCGCGTTGTTTTCGATTGACCCAAACGCATCGCTTTCGGCATAATACACCGTCGCCCCGTGCGCCTCGAGCGCCTTTGGGATCCGCCCCCAATAATTAAATATTTTTCTGTGTCGAAACCCAGTCCCGTGAACCATCACGATGGGGTATTTGGTTTTACAACTATCATTCATGGAGGTACCTGCCTATTTCCTCGGTCGATACAAACCCGATTTCCACATGCAACGCATTGGACGCTGCAAACGCCATGCCGCGCGTCATCATCTCCGCAGCCGTCTCCCCCATCTCCATTCCACAAGCCAGCCCCGCCACCATCGCGTCACCACAGCCGAGGGTGTTGACTGGTACGAGGTCCACCGCCGCCACGTGCTGAAATGAGACCGTCCCGTCCGGGTCCACCTGCGCAAGCAAAGCGCCCTTTGCCCCACGGGATAGGACGAGTATTTGGAGGTCCGTCTCCGTCAGGATTTGTTGGCAAGCCACTTGGATTTCCGCTTCGCTTTCCAAAGCATGCCCCACCAGTTCGGCAAGTTCCCGCACATTCGGCTTCGCCAACGTCGGCCCTGCGACAACCCCAAGTTTCAGTGCCGCCCCGCTGGCATCCAGAATGGATGGGATGTTTTGCGCGCGCGCAAGACGAATCATCTTGGCGTAGGTATCCGACTCCATGCCAGGCGCTAACCCGCCCGACAGCACCACAAGCGAGGTGCTAGGCAAAAGGAGCTGAAACTGCGCGAAGAGGGACGCACACGCCGCCTCAGTCGCGATGGGGCCTGCCTCTAAAATTTCGGTCTCTGTATAGGGACTTTCACAAATGATGTTGATGTTGGTGCGCGTTTCTCCGTCGAGCCAGATAAAATCGACCGCGACGCCTCGCGACAGAAGGTCTGACGCGATCCAGTGACCCGCTTCGCCCGCCGCAAATCCAAGTGAACGAACGTTGGCGCCAGCCTGTGCACACATCCGTGCCACATTGACGCCTTTGCCCCCCGCAGACTGCACGACCTGGTCTTGCGAGGCACGATGAATGCCCCCCAGCACAAAGGTTGGGAGGTAGATGATTTTATCGACCGCAGGATTGCAGGATACCACGAGTATGCTCTGTTGCATTGCATCACCACCTGTATGGATTATAGCACGAAACGGGATAATGTGTTAGAATGAACCGACGGAGGAATGCAAATGCGATCATTTAGAGTACCGGAGAAATCCGACCAGAAACCAATCGATAAAGCGATTTTAAACGAGTTCAAGTACGTGCCGAAGAACTCCCTGTTCAAGGCTCTGAGAAATAAGGACGTGAAAGTCAATGGCGGCCGCGTGCGCGACAACTATGTGGTGCACCAGGGTGACCTCGTCGAGGTGTATCTGACCGATGCCATTTTGTTTGGCGAGACCTATGGCCCGGGCTTTTCCGCGGTATTCGAGGACGAGCACTTCCTCATCGTAAACAAGGAACCTGGCGTGCCTTCCCTGCCGGAGAAAGACCACAAAGGCATCTCGCTCATCGAGCGTGTACGGGAGACCTTCCCAAACGTCAAATACGAGCTTTGTCACCGCCTGGACCGCAACACGGAGGGGCTTGTCATTCTGGCGAAAGATACGGAGGCCAAGCAGTTCATCATTGATAAAATGAAGCATCGTGAGATTCTCAAACACTACAAGTGCACCGTCGTGGGCCGCCCGAAGAAGAAGACTGCGGAATGCAAGGCGTTTATCTACAAGGACGAGAAAAAAGGCCTGGTGTACGTGTCGGAGACAAAAAACGGCAATGCAAAGGAAGCCATCACCAGATATAGGGTGTTGGGGCACGACGATCGAACCGTCGACGGGAAAGTCATAGAATTGACCCTGCTTGAAGTGCAAATCCTGACCGGACGCACGCATCAAATTAGGGCGCATCTGGCTTTTGAGGGGTTCCCACTGCTAGGCGACGGCAAATACGGCAACAACGAAATTAACCGCAAGCTCAAGCAAAAGTCACAGGTGCTGCAGGCTTTTAAGCTAGTGTTCGCTTTTTCTGAGGATAAAGAAAATCCGACCGCGTTTGATTATCTCAGCGGCCGAACCTTTCAAATCTAGTCTTTAAATTGCTTTAACAATCTTGGTACCACTTGTCTGTCCACCTGCAGTGCAGGAAACGGAAACCGCGGTGCCTTTTTTGATTTTCGGTATTTTCACGGAGAAGGCGCCGGTCGATGTGCTGGCCTTTGCCGTATAAATTTTTGTGCCAATTTTAGCGGATACGACGGCCCCCTTGGTTGCCGTGCCTTTGACCGCGATGCTATTCGCTTTGAGGGTGCTTACCTTTGGGATTGCAGGCTTCACGTAGACCGTGCGCGTCCCACTCGTCTCGCCGTTATACTTCATGAACGCAGTCACTTTCGTGCCAGCGGCTAAAGTCGAAGTCATCGAAATCGTCCAGTTTGGCGGTACCGGACCAGTAAAAAGTACCTTTGTCCCCGCAGAAATCGTGAGGATTGCGCCACTAATTGTCTTTCCAGAGATGATTTTCACGGCATTGGTGATTGGATTGACGACTGGTGCTGCAGGCGTAGGAATCGGTGTTGGGGATGGCGTCGGTGTCGGCGTTGGAACGACAAAGTCTTCTGTCGTCGTCACATAACCTTTCCATGGATTCGTAAACCCAGCTGCTTCGCCGCCACAATAGATCTTAAAGCCTGGAGCCGTTCGCGCAAAGGCGCAAAAGCCGAGTGACGGTGGGCTGCCTGTGAGCAGCGCAGCTTTCATCGAAGTACATCCGTTGAATGCATACTTGCCAATAAAGCCAACACCACCACTGATGGAAGCATAAAGTATTTTTTTAGAAAACGCGAAGGCGAAATCGCCGACACGACCGACACTCGATGGAATACTAACACTCGTCAACCCACAATCGCGAAACGCATTTGGGCTGATCGCAGTCACACTATCCGTAATCACAGCGTTCGTCAGTTTCATACATTGATAAAAAGCATATTCGCCAATCGTAGAGGTCGTATTCGGCACGACAAAACTACCCGCTTTTCCTTTTGGAAATTGAATCAGCGTCGTTTGGTCACGACTGTAAAGAACTCCATTTGCACTTGAGTACATTTTATTATATCCTGTGACTGATATTGCGGTCAGGTTGGTACAACCATAAAATGCAGTGATATGGACGCTAGTCAAAGCATCTGGCAGGGCAATCGTCGTGAGCCCAGTACAACCTTGAAACGCATAAGCAGAGATACTCACTACGGAATTCGGAATACTCACGGATGTCACCTTCGTACAACCATCAAACGCTCCATCATAGATTGCCGCCAGCGCAAGTCCACCAAGTGAATTTGGAATTACAACGGCACCGCCGTTTCCGAGATATCTGGTCAAAACAGCAGTCGAAAATGTATCGTAATCCACAACCCCATACTCAAAGTCACCGCTTTGTTCCGCACGGACCGAAACGTTTGGCATTGCCGCAACACTCAAAATCATTACAAAAGTCAAAATCACTGCAAGTAGCTTTTTCATCACAATCTCCTCAATTCATCGTTCGATTAATATGCTTTACCCCAATACAACATCTTTGAGGCAGGCTGCGCGCATACCACACAGCAGTCATCTATTTTTTCTTGTACAAAAGGAATACATCTTGCCGTGGCCGACGTGTCTTCTTTGATTTTATCTTCACACGCGCGCTCTCCGCACCACATCGCCTTCACAAAACCAGGTTGCTCGCTAATGATTTGTTTGAATTCATCATACTGCCGCGCAACAAACGTCTTCGCATCTCTGGCTGCTCTCGCTTTCTCAAGCATTGCGCCTTGCATCTCGTCGAGCACCGTCTGCAACGTCACTTCTAGGTCATCAAGCGACACAAACAATTTTTCTCTCGTATCCCTGCGCACCATGACACACTGATTTTTCTCAATATCTTTCGGCCCAATTTCAATCCTCACCGGAACACCACGCATTTCCTGCTCGCTGAATTTCCAGCCTGGCATTTTATCGGTATCATCAATCTTCACTCTGAATTGCTTCGAAAGCTTTTCTTTGAGCCAAACGGCCTTCTCCAAAACGCCTTCTTTCTGCATTTGGACAGGAATAATCATCGCTTGCACGGGCGCAACCTTCGGCGGAAGCATCAAACCGCTGTCGTCGCCATGCACCATAATAATGGCGCCAATCAATCGCGTCGTCACGCCCCATGATGTCTGGTGTACGTGTTGCAATTGATTATTTTTATCGGTGAACTGAATGCCAAACGACTTCGCAAACCCATCCCCGAAATTATGTGACGTACCTGACTGTAGCGCTTTGCCATCATGCATCAAACTCTCAATCGTATAGGTGGCGTGCGCCCCTGCAAATTTTTCTTTCTCAGTCTTCTGTCCTTTGACGACTGGAATTGCTAAAAAATCTTCACAAAAGGATGCGTACACATTGAGCATCCGGATGGTCTCTTCTTCCGCCTCTTCTGGCGTCGCATGGCAGGTGTGTCCCTCTTGCCACAGGAACTCTAACGAGCGCAAGAATGGCCTCGTAGACTTCTCCCAACGGACAACCGAACACCATTGGTTATATAATTTCGGCAAATCTCTATAGGAATGGATAATATCTTTATAATGATCACAAAACAAGGTCTCAGAAGTCGGTCTGATACAAAGGCGTTCGGTGAGTTTCTCGTCTCCCCCATGCGTCACCCAAGCAACTTCCGGCGCAAATCCAGCGACATGATCTTTCTCTTTTTGCAACAGACTTTCAGGAATAAACATCGGCATATAGACGTTCTCGTGCCCTGTTTCTTTGAAGCGTCGGTCAAGTTCTGCTTGAATCAATTCCCAGATGGCATATCCATAGGGTCTGATAATCATGCATCCTCTGACAAGAGAATAGTCAACTAAATCGGCCTTTTTAATGATATCCGTATACCACTGTGCAAAATCCACATCCATCGGCGTGATTTCTTCAACTAACTTTTTTCCTTGATCATTCATTTTCTCAACGCACCTTCCAAAATAATAAAAAGTATTGTCTCTACCCAAATTTTACATCGGAAACAACCTACTTGCAATGAATTACACAAACTTCACTCATAATCTACAAATTTGAACTTATCTCATGCTTTGAGTTGAAACTGTGCCAGTGCTCTTGCATCGACTTCAATTTTGCCCCGGGACAGGACGACCATCCCATTTTTCTCGAATGTTTTCAGCAACCGACTCACTACTTCTCTTGCAGTTCCAAGTTCGCTTGCAATTTGCTCGTGTGTCGTCAAAATCGTATTTGTATGTCGCGCCAAGGATGCCTCGTACAAATAGATCGCAAGTCGTTTATCCATACTGTGAAATGCAAATTCCTCCACAAACAACATTAATTCGGTCACTTTATCACTCAATGACCGAAAGACAAACGCACTCCAATCAGGGCTTGTGTGAAACAGCTTATTAAATGACTCCTGGGGAATGATGATAACAGAGGCGTTCTCTTCCGCAATCGCGAACGTACTGTTTTCGGTATTACCGAGAAAACAAAGCATGGTGAGCACACAACTCTCCCCCATACGAATCCGATACAACGTCATTTCGCGCCCATCGCTGGACATCGTATAAACTCGCACAGTCCCATCCACGACAAACGCAACGCCGTTGCAAAGAAACCCTTCTCCCGCCAACAACTCGCCCGACGTGCACTTTTTCAATATGCCTGCGTGATTAATTAAGTCGATTTCCCAATCCTTACTCTTTTCAAGAAACGAAAATGACTTTTTCATAGTTTCAAAAATATGGTCCTGCATGCTGATTCACCTTTCAACTGAAGTTAATTATAATAGTCAACACTTTCTCCGTAAATCCCCATATCCATCCCGAGGTTGGCAAAAAGCATTTCAGAATCGGTACCGTCAATAATTCCGTCAATGTTAAGATCGTATTTTTTCATGAAGTCTTGATCGCCATAGGCGAAGCCTAACGCGCTGAAAAGCATCTCAGAATCCGTGCCGTCAATAATTCCGTCTGCATTGATATCTCCAGCAAATAACGGCTTGTCCCCCAAGAAAATATTTGCACCTTCAATACGCACAGCGATATCTCTTGTCAAATAACTGTTTCTTGAAACGGTAAATACGTATTCTCCATTTGCCAACTGTGGTATTGTTGCGATTTTTGTGATTGGATCCACGATTACGGTCGCAAGCACAGCTGTCGCAAGGTAGGACTGTTTTACAGTCACCGTCGTCATTTCAGTGGAATTGTAATACTCATCATAGACAGTATCTCCCGTATTCATTAAATCTGCTGCAGAAGACGAAATCAAAGTGACATCATAATTCATTGGCGTCGGCGTCGGCATTGGGGTAGGGGTCGGCGTTGGGATCGGCGTTGGGGTTGGCGTTGGGG
>JBAXOJ010000038.1:0-15747 GCA_037133315.1 Clostridia bacterium | reverse complement strand
TTACGCATACGATACAACAAGTGTATCACCTAGGCTCGGTGGGATCGATTAATTGCATTATATATTTTTTAAGAAAAAAATGCAACTCAAATTGAGAATTTTTGAAAATATTTTATTATGATTCTTTTAATATTGTTGATATTTTTTCCTCATCAGTTCTATTATCAATAAATTCCCATCTATTCATGTCATCTTTAGTCCCAGTCAGTACAATTTTATCTTCTTTAATCCAACTCAAAGCTCTATATATATCGCTTTCAATTTGAGGATAAAAACTTTCAATAATCTGATCTTTCTCTTCCTGATTTAATTCTTCCCAAGTTTCTACTTTATACTTACTTGGCGGGACTACACATGTAAGGCCATATCCAATTCCAATATCAAATAAAAAATAATAGCCATGGCAATACATATAATAAAACCATTGTAAAATTTGAGGTAAAGCTTCTCTTGACTGCAACGATTTATTCAACTGTTCAATAATCCTTTTCTTTTCTAGGTATCCATAATCAATATGATTTTTTAATATTTTTTCAATTTGATGTTTTATATCTCGACTTTGATAGTTTAACGATATAAGTTCAAGGTATTGATCGCTTGATATTAGGGATTCCAATTTTGAACTTTCGTAAACCCATTTTTCAAATTTGTTTATTTCTAAATCGCCATAATATAAATCATAACAGAACTTATCAAACTCTTGTGACATATGATTCAACTCCATATCAAATATTAAAATAATTCCTTATTAACAGCCGATAAAAACAGAAAATTCAATTCATCCCAACCTTTTGGAATCTCTTTTGGCAAACAATCGATTTCAACTTTTAAAGACCTCAAATTTTCTTCAATATACTCATTAATCTCATTAACTTTTGGAATTTCACCAATTTCAGGAGTGTTCATTTTAATGTGCAAAAGATTGGATATAAAAGGTTTGATTCTTTCCTCAAGAACGCTATCCACCAAATCGGTAAACAACATTGGTGGGGGACATCTATTTTCAAGAATCCATTTGCATGCGAGAATAGGACGAAGAACATAAAAATACTTTTTTGCCTTAACAAAATCACCTTTCAGGTATTCTCTATAATTTCCTTCTGCCATATTCAAATAGTGATATAACCCTGATTTTGCTTTGAAATAGTCATTTATAATCTCTTTAAATCCTTGAAAAAAATGAGTCGTCATATAAACAATAGGTGAATTGCTCCATTCGAACAATGTTGGATTTGAGGAATACAACAATCGTAGTGTTTTTTGAAAATCCCAACCGTTAATATCAAGAAGATCATTGACTGGTAATTCAATAACATCTCTTGTTTTCTCAAGCTTCAAGTAAAACTCTGTAGGTCGAATATAAATAAAACGCACATCAAAATCGCTGTCAGGAGTTGCAAATCCCCATGCACGACTACCTGATTCAGCTGCATATAAAATTTTAATGTTTTCTTTCTTTTCAAGTTCCTTTAGTTGATTGATTATTTCTTCATTCATTTTAAGCACCTCAAAATAATTTTACATATGCCTTATGCCCATATATCAAGCCCTTTTCAGGCCCTTACTTCTCCACCTTTGACATCAATACCACGCACTCGATATGGGTGCCCCACGGGAACATATCAACTGGCTGCACTGCGGTCAGTTGATAGCTTTGGGCGAGTAGGAACTTCAGGTCTCGCGCCAGCGTTGCTGGATTGCAGGAGACGTAGACGATGCGGGACGGCGCCATTTGGGCTAACGCGTCCAAAAGGCGCTGTTCGCAGCCTTTGCGCGGCGGATCCAAAATCACAACGGCGTCGGACGCGGGCGTGGATGCGGGCGTGGATGCGGGCGTGGATGCGGGCGCTGGCGCTAGCGCGGCGTCGCGCATCAGTTGGTCGAGGACGTCTTCCGCGAGACCGACGCGAAACGTGGCGTTGTGGATGCCGTTGGCGGCTGCGTTTGCGTGGGCGTCGTCGATGGCTGCAGGGACGCTTTCCACGCCGATGACCTGCTTTGCGTTTTGCGCAGCAAAAAGGCCGATGGTGCCAGTGCCACAGTAAAGGTCGTAGACGGTTTCGCGCCCAGTGAGAGCAGCGTATTCAAGTGCCTTTGCGTAAAGGCGTTCGGTTTGGATGGGGTTGACTTGGAAAAAGGACAGCGGGGAGATGCAGAAAGTCAGGGAGCCGATGTTGTCGTGGATGAAGTCGTCCCCGTACAGCTTGAAGCAGCGTTCCCCGAGTATGATGTTGTTGCGCGCGGTATTCAGATTCACGAAGACGCTTTTCAGTCCGGGGACTGCGGCCGCCAAATCGGCAATGAGCTCCTCGTGGTGCGGGATGGCCTTTGCCGTGGTGACGAGGACGACCATCACGTCGCCGGTCGCGAATCCAACACGCGTCATGATGTGTCGAATCAGACCGCGCCCCGTGTTTTCGTCATAGGCCGACAGTGCGGATGGGTGGCGTTGCATGAAATCCAGAACCACCCGGCGCACTTTGCCGCTGGTTTCGTCTTGGATGGCGCATTGGCAGTGCGGGACGATGGCGTGGGAGCGTTTTGCGTAGAATCCCGCGATTGGCTCGCCGGTCGAATCCTTGCCGACAGGGTACTGCGCTTTGTTGCGGTAGTGAAGCGGCTGATCCATGCCGAGAATGGGAGCGACGAGACGCGCCACGTCTGTGGCATCCAGGCCGGCGATGCGCTGTAGCGCATCGGTGACCACGCCCATCTTGAATGCGAGGGTCGCCTCATAACTCATGTGCTGAAGGGTACACCCGCCGCAACGTTCAAAGACAGGGCAAAACGGTTCGCGCCGGGTGTCAGCGGGCGCCAAAATTTCGAGGAGCCTCCCAATTGCGTAGCTCGACGTGCGTTTCACGATGTGAACGAGAACGGTTTCGCCAAGCAGCGCACCATCGATAAAGACCACGAACCCGTCAACACGGCCGACCCCTTGACCTTCACTTGTCATGCCGACGATTTGAAGCGTCAGTTGTTCGTTTTTTTGCATGCTGCTCGTTAGCTCCCCGTTAAATAAAATCCAATCACCGCGAAGTACTCGCGGATACAATAGTTCGGAAACAAATACCATTCTGTCGACGCTGCGATGCCTGTAGAAATGAGCCCCGCCTTTTGCGCTTCAATGCCAGCGCGGAACACGTGAAAATCGCTTGTCACAAAACCAGTCACATACTTGCGTGATCCATACCAGGCATCTAAAACTGCCTTTGAATTGGTGAAATTAGTGTAAGTATCCGTAGACTTGTCCTCAATCTTAATCTTGTAAAGCGGGATCCCGCTTTGGAGCAGGTAGTCACGCATCACGTTGGCTTCGCTTGTCGTCTCGCCCTGACCTTGCCCACCAGATACGACGGCAATGGATTCCGGGTGAGTTTGTAGGTAAGTGTTCGCGACAGCGAGTCGATTCCCTAGCACACTCGTGTATTGATCGCCTTGTAGTCCAGCGCCAAGGACGATGATGGCATCGACATAGTTGACTTTTTGTTGCGAAGCGAGGAACATGTTTGCCTCGATGATGATAAATGAACTCACAAAAACGATGATGAGAATGCGAAAGAACAAAAACATCTTGCGAGAATCCGAGGCGCGAAAGGCCTTATCGACAAGAAGTAAGAAAATGATGATAGCGCCTAAAATGGCGGCGAACATTTTTGATAAATTCGGACCAGTAAATAACAATGCTAAGGAGTATAAAATCATCAGAACCGCTAGGGAGAACAAAATCTTTGTAAATACACTATAAAACCGTCTCATACTTTCACTCCTCTTCCTATTCCTCTCTCTATATTAACCCCAATTTTTTGAGTTTGTCAAACCAATATGGTATAATATCATTTGAAATATAAATATTTTCACGAAACAGAGAAGAAACTTAGGAGGCTCCTATGAGTAAAAAGTACAGTTCAGTCTCTTCGAATTTGACAGAAATTAAGAAGAGTAAAAAGTATAAGAAACGTTCCAAATTGAAAGCATTTTTCAAATACTTTTTCATTACCTGCATCATCCTCGGATTTATCGCGGTTGGCCTTGTGGCAGGCTACGTTTACAGTTGCGTTGGTTCCGCTGAGCTTATCACAGATGAGATGTTGCAAATTGAAGGCAAACAAAACACCATTGTTTATGATTCCTTAAGCAAACAGATTTCGATGGTATCAAGCTCTGAGAAGCGCGAGATTGTTCCAATCAGTAAGATTCCGAAGCATGTGCAGAATGCATTCATTGCGATTGAGGATGAGCGTTTCCGCGATCATAATGGATTTGATTTTTACGCATTTATGCGTGCAGCTACAAAAAAACTCACCGATCCAAGCAATCGCGAAGGTGGCAGCACCATCACTATGCAACTAGTAAAAAACCTTACAGGCAAAGACACCATTGATATCAAGCGGAAAATCCAAGAAGCTTATTTGGCGATGAATTTGGAGACCCGCATTTCAAAAGATACCATTCTTTATCTCTACCTCAATCTGATTAATTTCAATGGGGTTTACGGAGTGCAGGCGGCATCCGAAAAGTATTTTGGCAAGAGCGTCACTAAGCTCAGCATCGCCGAGGGCGCGAGTCTTGCAGCCATCATCAAGGGCCCTTCAATATATGGACCAACCACAAAAGAGGGGATAAAGAATAACCTGGAGCGTCAAAAACTTGTACTTGAATCAATGTTAAATAATAAATTCATCACACAGGCACAGTATGATAAGGCCATTGCGACAAAGCTAAAATTCAGCAATCGCCCGACCACGAATCGCGTTGCCATTCAAAATGCGATCTACCGACCCTATTTTGTCGATAATGTTTTGAAGGAAGTTAAAAGCGACCTCATTAAACTCGGCTATTCAGAAGATGGCGCAGTTTCAGCGATTTATGGCGGAGGGTTGAAAATTTACACCACGATGGATTCTTCCATTCAGAAGCAAATGAACTCCGTATTTAATAATGAAAGTTATTTCCCAAATAGGCCACTCAACGGGAAGAAAGTGCAGGCGTCGATGGTCATTATCGATCCAACGACTGGTCAAATCAAAGCAATGTACGGCGGACACGGCAAAAAGTCAGGAGATTTCTTGCTCAATCGCGCGACCGACATCGAACGGCAGCCGGGTTCAAGTATCAAGCCAATTGCGGTTTATGGTCCCGCATTAGATCAGGGAATCATCACGCAGGCGACCGTGATCGACGATGCCCCTTCCCACATGTTAGGCGGGTCTCGGTATTATCCAACCAATGCAACTGGTGGCTACGGCGGATTTACGCCGATTTGGTTGGCAATCCAGCGTTCTGTCAACGTCGTAGCAGCAAAAGTATATCAATTAGAAGGCCCCGATAATGCGCTTGATTATTTGAGTCGCGTCAACATTAACCGTACTCAAAAGAACGTATCGCTTTCCTTAGGTGGCATGTATCAGGGTGTGAGTCCGTTGCAAATGGCCGCGGCATATGTCCCGTTTGTACGAAAAGGCATTTACATTGAACCGACGACCTACTCGAAAGTAGTCGACAGCAAAGGCCGCGTGATTCTTGACAAAAGGCTAACGGAGGAGATCAAACAAAAGACGAAAACCGTTTACCAGCCCGGTACTGCCTATATCATGCAAAAGATGATGACGCGCGTTGTCACAAACGGTACCGCTTATCCATACGGCACAATTCAAGGTGGCCGCATCGTTTCCGCTGGTAAGACCGGAACAACCGACGAACGCAAAGACAAATGGTTCATTGGATACACGCCTTATTATGTCGGCGCCACTTGGTATGGCTACGATCGCGCAACCACAATGCCTGAGATGGGGCAAGCGCTGAAAATTTGGAAGGCAGTCATGGATCCCATTCATGCAAAACTCAAATCCGCACAATTTACAAACCCAGGTGGCTTGATTTCCAAGACTGTTTGTAATTACTCAGGGAAGCTTGCTACGCCATATTGCCACCAAGGTGTGACAAGCTGCCTATTCCTTAAAGGCACATCCCCTACCGAAGCATGTGATTATCATGTCAGCGCGATGGTTTGTTCCATTCCACTCAACGGAGAATGGCTTCTCGCTGGGCAATATTGCAAGCCGATTGAAAGACTGTTTGTCACTAAAAAATCTACCTACTCAGGCGCATCCTTACCATTGCTACCGGATGTCGTGTGTGTAAGAACTCATAATACGCCTGCAAAACCAACGAAACCACCAAAGCCGACGAAGCCAACACCTACTCCGCCACCATACGTGACACCTGAGCCGACTGCAATTCCAATCACCACGCCGGAACCTTAAGATTATCTTTGAAGTTTTGGACCCTCTTCTACAACTGGAAGAGGGTTCCCTTTATCTGATTTCAAATCAAAATATTTATTTAACACATCGCGACCTACTTCAGCCGCCCAAGATCCCCATACACCTTTATTGAGATAAACAAAAACCACAATTTCTGGCTTGTCTGCTGGCGCATAACAGATAAATGCCGCATTGTCAGAATGGTGCGGTGCCGTTTGCGCGGTCCCCGTCTTTCCCGCTGCAGGATACAAGTCTTGGTAACGATATGCCTGAAACGCCCCAGCTGCGGTTCCTTCGGTGATGACTCTTTTCATCCCTTCGCGTATGGTGTCAAACGTAATTTTTTTCGCAGGGACCTTTGTTGCCTTCTTTATTTTAATCAGTTTGGTTTCTTTTCCGTTTGGATCAATTACTTTTTGTACCACATGCGGTGTCACGAGTTTACCATTCGTCGCAAGCGCTCCACTATATCGTGCCATTTGGATGGGCGTAAATCGATTCAAATACTGTCCGATCGAGGAAAGTGCCGTATTCAAAGTACCCCATACACCCTCAGAATCTCCGTAGTACTTTTTCTTGGTCTCACGATTGGAGCGTTCCCCATGTAATTCTCCGCCAAGATCAATTCCAGTCGCTTCCCCGAGACCGTACAGCTTCGCCCATTTATCGAGCGCGTCGATCCCTGTGCGCACACCCAGCAAATAGAAATACACGTTACATGAGGTCTCGATTGCCTTTTGCAGGTTCAGCCAACCGTGCCCTCCTTCGAGGCAGTATCGTTTGATTTTGTCAAAAACGACCACGCGTGGGTCATAAATATTGGAACTATATGGTGCAATGGCGCCAGTCTCAAGCCCCGCCGTAGCGACGACCAACTTGTACGTCGAACCGGGTGCATAACTCGCACTGATTGCACGGTTCATCATCGGAAATTTCTTATCTGTAAACCAATTCAGAATCTTTTTCTGTGCTTTCTTATCCCCTTTGGGCGCGATAAATGCGTTCGGATCATAGGAGGGGTAACTTGCCATCGCAAGCACTTCTCCATTATTTGGATTCATGGCCACTACGGCACCCGAATCAACATCACTAAAATTATTATCATGCACCTTGCCATTTTTCTTTGCTTTAATGTCCGCGATGATTTTTTCAAGCGATTTTACTGCGGTCTTTTGGAGTTCCATATCAATCGTCAAAATGACATTTTTACCAGATTGTGCTGGCTTTGAATCAATCGTTTCGACCAGTTGCCCATTTGCATTGACGTCGATTTTGCTGAGCCCGTCGACCCCTTTAAGTTTCGCATCCATCGTCGACTCAATACCAGTCGAATCCTCTCCGCGGTAATAACCGAGCACATGTGCGATGTACTTTGCATCAATGTAACTCCGCACGGGAATGGTATCGGTGGATACCCCACTGAGCAAGTGCTGGCGTTCCTCAATCTCCGCAACCGCTTTCCTGCTCACATCCGTCGCCAACAAAGCAGGCACGGTCGCTTTGAAGAAGCGCGTCTCAAATCGCATGCACATAATATTGAACGCATCGACCTTACTGTATGAGGGATCAATTTTATACTGTTTCAAAAATTGATCAAAGATTGCCTGTGGCGTCACTTTCTCGTTTTGGTCAAAGTCTAGTCCAAGTTGAAGGTTCACCTTTTTAACCAGTTCTTCATTAATGCGTTCCAACTTCAACATCTTTTCAAAGCTCATTTTCGTCTCTGTGGAAACCGAAAAATAGGTTGCGAGCGAGCGATTGATATCGTCTTTATTTTTAGCAAGAATTCGATATACCTTGAGTAACGTCGCATTGAGGTCTTTCGCAGTAAGCCCTGTGTTAAGCAACAGTACCGAAAATGCTTTCTTCGAGACGGCAATCGGAACCCCGTTTCGGTCAAGAATATCCCCCCTGGGCGCAACGATTGTCCGCGTGCTAAGGATGCGACTGTTCGCTTGCTCGTTGTAGTACTTCCCTTGAATCAGTTGCAGGTTTGCAAGTTGCAAGATATACAAGCCACCGACAGCAATAAAAAAGACCGCCAAAATCACAAAGCGACTGCCGAGAAATGCCCTCATTTTTTTGAAAAAACTTTCACCCATTATTATAATTCCTCGTTGTATTTCTTTTCAGAAACAAAGATCGAACCCTCATCATTGCCGTCAATAATTCTTTTGATGACGTGTGGGTCTTCGCCGCTCGCCAAGATCATATGGGCGCCTGCGTCGTTTGCAATTTTTGCGGCGCGCAACTTGGTGACCATGCCGCCCGTACCAAACTGCGAGCCTGCTCCGCCCGCAAAACACTCCATTTCAGAGGTCAAATCCCGCACAACGGAGATTCGCTTTGAATTCGGGTTGGTTTTTGGATCTGCATCATAAAATCCGTCAATATCCGACAAAATAATGAGCAAGTCGGCGCCAATCAAATTTGCTACAATGGCCGATAGTGAGTCGTTTTCATTAAACGCCATAGCATCCTCCACAGAAATCTCGATGGTAGAAACGGTGTCGTTTTCATTGACGATTGGCACGACGTTCATTTGCATCAAGGCGTCAAATGTATTGATGACATTTTGGCGATCGCGTTCGGAACGGACATTGTCGACGGTCAGCAGAATTTGTGCCACCACTTGGTCATATTGCCAAAACATCTTGCTATAAATGCTCATGAGCTCGCACTGCCCAACTGCCGCCGCTGCCTGCTTTTCTTTCATAACCGTTGGCCGCACAGCAAGGTTGAGTCGGTCCATGCCGACCCCAATGGCCCCAGACGTAATCAGCACAAGATTGCGCCCCTCTGCCTGCAACTCACAAATGGTCTGCGCCAACTTCGCAATGCGCTCCAAATGAATTTTGCCCGACGCCTTCATGAGCGACGACGTCCCAACTTTGATGACTATTTTTTTTGAATTCTTAATTTGCTCTCGAATTTTTATCATGTATCTCACCTATAATCAGAAAATTATCTTCTAAATTATAGCACATTTTCGAACAGAAATCCTCACATTTATAGACGGTCCAAAAACGCTTTGATGCGATAGAGTTCGGACTTCTTATTGCGTTGCCGCCAGACTTTCGAAAACGCCTTGAACCAGTCCTGCTTCTGCTTTTTGACTGCGACGGCACCCAACTTATGCGCTAAAAGCCGCAACAACATCGCATGCCCAGCGACCGCAACCGTAATCTCGTCGATATCCTCGCGATCCATCTTTTTGGCAGCGTGCATGGTCTCTTGCAAGGCAACAGCCTGCTTTTCAATTTTGTTGGCTTCAATGAGCACCTTCTCAACAGGCATTTCAAATAGCTGCCCATTATACCAAGTATGCCGCTCGCCAATCAGTTGCTCGTAGTCATAGTGTGCTAGATTAGTCCACACGTTGAGGTTTTGCCCATCAAAACGACTCGTCTGGTCCAACTGTGCGACCAGGGTTTCGCTCAAGTCCCCGTATTCCAGCCTGGAAATCATCTTGCATGCGGTTTCAAAAGCAGGAATTTTGCTCGTGTTCCACGAAAACGCCGCCCCCATAATCATGCCAGGAATTGATGTGGCAAGCGCATTGACGTTGCCAAAATCGCCCCAGTCTGTGTTGAGGAGGCCGATTGCTTTGTATTTGACGGCAAATTGCGCCATCTTTGAGATGTTTTCGTAGCCACTGTGGATGTCGTTGACGAGGTTGTTCCAACCCCATGCCCCAGGGCAGAGATACTGGCGCAAGCCGCTTTCCGAAATTTTGCTGATCTTACCTTCATTCGGATTCGTCGCATAGTCCCAGTTGAGCAAAATGGTGTCCTTAGGAATTTCTGCGATATATTCTGGATGCTCCAAAAGGATATCTCCCCAGAACATCACCGTTTTGCCGTGCGACTGCACGTGCATGATGATTTTCTTCAAAAAATCCACGTAAAGGCGACCCTTGCCGACCTTCTTTGCCGCCTGCGCATTTTTGCCGCGCCCTAGGTCGAAGGTCTCGTCGCAGCAGATGTTGAACTTGTCCGTCTGAAAGAGTGGAATAAACTGGTCCAGCAGATTTTTGATGACCTCTATGCTTTCCGGATTCGAAACGTCAATTGTGTGATGCAGCATCCGGTCCGGCCAGTTAAACGGCACATCGGCCTGCCCTTCCAACTCGCACAGATGCCGATATTTCTCGGTCCGCAGCAATTCGTACAAGTGCCCAAACGTCGACAGAGATGGCACCAACTCGATGTGCTTCTTCGCACAATAGCGATCGAGCGACTTTATTTCCTTCGAAGTCAGCGGCGAGGCGTGTTCCCACATTTCCTCAAACCCTGCAAAGGCAAAGGTGTGTTCCACATAAAGTTGCAGCTCATTGATTTTGTAATGCGCCAGCCGGTCGGCTAACATCTTCAAGGTCTTCAGCGTCGGCACCTTGCCTCGCGTCACGTCGTAATAATAGCCGCGTCTCGCAATCTCGGGCCAGTCGTGGATGAACAAATCGGGCAAGGCTTGGCCTTCATATAACTCCCAAAGTTGCGCCAAAGTCTGCTCCGCATAAAAAACCGCCACCTTGCTCCCGCCCAAAATCTCAACGCGCTCGTCCAGGGTCACGAGTTTGTATTCCTGCGCCTGCATGGTCTTGTCAATCCGCGTCCCATGAAACCGCAGCTTCGTCATTTCCGTGTCCTTGCGCTTCCGGATGGTGCGCGGTGTGGGCATTAAATATTTGTATAATTCCATTCGAATCCCTCCAGTCATCTTGAGTCCTTTCGATTTTCGAACGGACTCATTCGTTCCTATTATCTATTATTTTGTATAGATAATCAATCATAATTGGCGCGCGCGGGTGCGAGCGGCCCCGGAGTACGGGGGTGGGGGCGTAATTTTAGAATATCTGCACCCCTACAGAAAAAAGAGATAACGCGTTATCACCTTTTTCTGTGAGACACGTTATATGACAACTCGTTTTCAAATTTTCGTGATTTTGCGCAAAAAAAGGCGCAAAATTTCCAACAAAAGGAAAAAATGAAAGAAATCTCGATGAAATTGGCTGATTTCTTGTCCAACTCGAGACATTTTGCTCGAACAAGGGTGCAATTTTGGAATATTTACTCCCCCACCAGAAAAGGAGATAACGCGTTATCTCCTTTTTCTCTGTAACTCGATATATGACAACTTTTTACCAATTTCTGGATATCGCGTGTACGCGAGCCCGCGCTCCAACACCCGCGCCCCCCATTTTTCAAGTTGCACTTTCCTTCCCGCCGCAGAGATGGTAATATATTGAGTGAAAACCGAAAGTCGAGGTGCACATATGTTAAGTCCATTAGAAATCATCGAAACCTTAAAAATGATCCAGGAGGAAAACCTGGACATCCGCACGATTACGATGGGAATCAGTCTCCGCGACTGTGCCGATGCGAGCGCGCAAAAGTCGTGCGATAAGATTTATGAAAAGATCTGTCGGCGCGCAGAACGGCTCGTGGCCGTTGGCGAGGAAATCGAGCGCGAGTACGGCATCCCCATCATCAACAAACGCATCTCCGTGACGCCGATGGCCCTCGTGGCCGAAAGCAGCGACGCGACAAGTTACGTGCCGTTTGCCCATGCGTTGGACCGGGCGGCGCATACCGTTGGGGTCAACTTCATCGGCGGCTTCTCGGCGCTGGTGCACAAGGGCTTCACCAAGGGCGACCGCATCCTGGTCGACTCGCTCGCCGAGGCGCTCTCCGTGACGGATCGCGTGTGCGCATCCATCAACCTGGCGTCGACAAAATCAGGCATCAACATGGACGCGGTGGCCGAGATGGGGCACGTGATCAAGAAAGCGGCGGAATTGAGCGCATCGCGCAACGCCATTGCTTGCGCAAAACTTGTTGTCTTTGCGAATGTTCCGGAAGACAATCCGTTTATGGCCGGCGCGTTTCACGGCATCGGCGAACCAGAGACCGTGATCAACGTTGGCGTCAGCGGACCAGGTGCCGTCAAGGTCGCCCTCGAAAAAGTGCGCGGTGAGGATTTTGGACATGTCTCGGAAATGATTAAAAAAACTGCGTTTAAAATCACGCGGATGGGTCAACTCGTCGCAATGGAAGCGTCGCGGCGACTGGACGTGCCATTTGGCATTGTCGATCTCTCCCTTGCGCCAACTCCGGCGGTGGGCGACAGTGTAGCGTATATATTAGAAGAAATGGGCCTTGAAAAATGCGGTGCACACGGCACGACCGCGGCGCTTGCGTTGCTCAACGACGCCGTAAAAAAGGGCGGCACCATGGCGACTTCGTATGTTGGCGGTCTGAGCGGCGCGTTCATTCCCGTCAGCGAGGATGCCGGCATGATTGCCGCAGTCCAAGCTGGGGCGCTTTCCCTTGATAAGTTAGAAGCAATGACCTGCGTTTGCTCAGTCGGGCTAGATATGGTCGTGGTGCCTGGCGATACGCCGGCGTCGACCTTGTCCGCCATCATCGCAGACGAAGCTGCCATCGGTGTCATCAACAACAAAACCACCGCGGTGCGCATCATCCCAGCGCCAGGGAAAAAAGTCGGCGACGTACTTGAATTTGGCGGCCTACTCGGCTCGGGCCCCGTCATGGCGGTCAACAAATTCGGCAGCGAAGCATTCATCGCACGCGGAGGACGCATCCCCGCGCCCATTCATAGTTTGAGAAATTAGGAGGACAAAAAAATGAAAGCAATTATTACTGTATTAGGTCAGGACCGCGTAGGCATTATCGCATCCGTCAGCACATTGCTCGCGGCAAATAGTATCAACATATTGGATATTTCACAAACCACCATGCAAAGTGTTTTTACCATGATCATGCACGTGGACATGGAAGGCAGTGGCGCGGATATCCTCGGCATGAGCGAAAAACTAGCCGACCTCGGGAAAGAGATCGGCCTTGAAATTCGAATTCAGCATGAAGGCATTTTCAATGCCATGCATAGGATGTAGTGAAACGCGCTAGTCTATTCACACTTGTTTATTCTCGTTCAGTCATTGGGATGTATGGCTTTCCAACCACGACGCTCTTGTACGCAGGGCGGATAATGCGCGACTGTCCGCTCAGTTCCTCAATGCGGTGCGCGCTCCATCCCACGATGCGAGAAATCGCAAACACAGGCGTATAAAGTTCTGGCGGAATCCCAAGCATATCATACACAAAGCCGGAGTAGAAATCGACGTTTGCGCCGATCTCCTTAGTTGAGCCTTTCACGCGATAGAATATATCAGGCGTAATTCTTTCAACCAATTCATATAAATTATATTCTGCTTCTCGGTCGCGTTGTTTGGACATCTTATAAGCATGTTCCTTCAACAACTCAGCGCGTGGATCAGACAAGGTATACACCGCATGCCCCATGCCATAGACGAGTCCCGTCTTGTCAAACGCTTCTTTTTTAATGATTTTTTCGATATAACTGCTGACTTCATCGACGTCGTCCCATTTTTTCACGTTCGCCTTGATGTCATCAAACATTGCCATGACTTTTGCGTTTGCACCGCCGTGTTTTGGGCCTTTCAAAGAGCCGACGGCCCCACCAATCGCCGAGAAGGTGTCTGTTCCTGACGATGTCAGGACGCGTGTGACAAACGAAGAGTTGTTTCCGCCGCCGTGTTCTGCGTGCAACACCAGACAAAGGTCAAGAATCTCGGCCTCTTCCTTCGTGTATTTGTTGTCAGGACGAATCATGTACAAAAAGTTTTCCGCTGTGCTCAAATTCTTCTGTGGCACATGAATGTACAGGCTCTGGTGATCAAAGAAATGGCGTTTTGCCTGGAGGCCATACGCGACCATGGTTGGGAAACGCGCGATTAATTTCACGCTTTGACGCATGACGTTCTTTAGAGAGGTGTCGTCCGGCGCTCTGTCATATGAATAGAGCACAAGTACGCTACGCGCGAGTTTATTCATGATATCCTTGCTTGGTGCCTTCAAAATCATATCTTCATTGAAACCTGGTGGCAACGCACGATAGGCTGCCAACAAATCGCAAAACTCTTCTAGTTCTGACGCATTTGGCAACTCGCCCATCAGCAAGAGGTACGCCACTTCTTCGAAGCCAAAACGCCCTTCGCGCTGGAATCCAGCCACCACATCCTTGATGTCGATGCCTCTATAGTTCAAGCGCCCTTCTTCCGCGACCTTTTCGCCTTCGGACATGATAAACCCATGTACCCCGCCAATGTCAGTGATACCCGCCACAACGCCAGTGCCGTCGGAATTTCTCAGCCCGCGTTTGACTTGGTATTTTTCCAGTAGCTCTGGCTCAATTTTGTAGTTTTGCAAAGCTTTGTCCGTCAAACTGTCTAAAATCGATCTAAATTTTGCTGCCATCATGTTCACTCCTCACAACAATTCTTATATTTCTTGCCGCTGCCGCATGGGCAAGGCTCGTTTCTTCCAATTTTATGACTGACCGCGATCTTCGAACGCCGATAGTCGCGACCCATCTCATCTCTTCTTTCCTTCTCGATGAGGTTGTCCCATTCGGGCAAATTGTAAAGCCACTCAGCCGGCACAGCCAACATGTTGATGTAGAGCTTTTCAAAGTCGATTTTCAAGTCGAGTTGCGTGTCTGCCTCAAGCGCCTCAAGTGCGTCGTCTTCCTGCGGAACAACAAGGCTGTCGTTAATTCCGTCCAAAAAGCCTGCCATCTCTAAATCGCTCAGACCAAACGTCGTAGCAAGAACTGAAACAGTCCCTTGCAATGTGTCCATCTTCTCCGAAAGTATGATTTTATAAGCCTCTGTTTCCTTCTCTAAATAGGCCGCAAAATATTGGTCCGTAGAAGCATCAGACTTTTGTTCATATTGTTTCTTCCAATCTTGATAAAGTGCCATAAATACATACCTTCTTTTTTCCATTATTGATTGTTGTGAGATTATATCATAAAAAAAAGATTTACGCAAACGTGATTTCTGCATGCACACATTGCACTCCTTCTCACTCTCATAACTTTTATTGAAAATTATTAACGGAAACTTATAAATAATCGCCATTTACGCTCTCAAACAAAGCCCTCTCAGGCTGAATTTAACCGGAACTAAAAAATAATGTAAAAAACTTATAAGAAATTGCCATATTCTTATAAGTTTGCAGCAATATCAATTTGAAAAGGTTAAGAACTCTGGATTTATGGCAAATTTTTAATCAAATATGGTGATTTTTATAAGTTTAAATCAAATCATTTTTAAAAAAGGTTAAATTCCTCATGCCGCGGGCGGATAGCAGTTGGCCGATAAGTGCAGGAAGGTAACCGCATGCCGCTGGCGCTTCGGGCGGCGCTCGATGCAGTGGTACGGATTTGACCTCCTTACTGTGTAGGGGACAAATACTTAAAGGTTCGATAAAAACTGTTCAGAATCCGTTCCATCGCATGTGAGAGCGTCGGGGTCGGGGTTGGTGTCGGGGTTGGTGTTACCATCCTAAGTCAGTTTTAATCACTTGCGTCAACTGCGCACCCATCAATGCGTGTGTTTTCAAACTAGGGTGATAATCCTCCCCTAAGCCGTTTG
>JBAXOJ010000037.1:0-16241 GCA_037133315.1 Clostridia bacterium | reverse complement strand
ATTTGGAGGCTCCACCCAGATTTGAACTGGGGATAAAGGATTTGCAGTCCTCTGCCTTACCACTTGGCTATGGAGCCGTGCACGTGCAAGAGATATGTTAACAAAACATCAAGGCCATGTCAAGAAATTCGACTCGCAAAGTGACGGCAAATTTGCCGAAAATTCGCAAAATGAGGGAGAAGTAGTGCTTAAGTAGTGCTTATCGAGGCGCTAGCGCAGGGCGGTTGCGAGCACCTGGTCCATGGTGGAGGCGATGACGAAGGTCATCTTGTCGCGAATGTTCGCGGGGATTTCTTCCAGGTCCTTCTGGTTTTCGGCAGGGATGATGACGGTTTTGATGCCCGCGCGGTGAGCGGCGATGACCTTTTCCTTGAGTCCGCCAATCGGTAGCACGCGGCCGCGCAGGGTGATTTCTCCCGTCATCGCGACATCGTTGCGGACGGGTTTGTTTGAGAGCGCCGAGATAATTGCCGTCGCGAGCGTAATGCCGGCTGAGGGCCCGTCCTTCGGTGTCGCACCTTCTGGCACGTGGACGTGGATGTCGGTGGTCTCGGCAAACGCTGGATCGATGCCCAGCGCCTCAACCCGCGACCTCACGAAACTAATCGCGGCTTTGGCCGATTCCTGCATGACGTCACCGAGCTGGCCAGTCAACTCAACCTTGCCCTTGCCCTTCATGACGTTGACCTCAATCGACAACGTATCGCCGCCGACCGCTGTCCAAGCGAGGCCGGTCGCTATGCCAATCTGGTCCTGTGCATTCGCACGGTCGTATGCGAACTTGCGCGCGCCCAAAAACGTAGCCACGGCCTTGGCGTTCACCGTGATGCTCTTTTTCTCGCCGGAGACGATGAGGCGCGCCGCCTTGCGGCAGATGTTGGCGAGTTGGCGCTCCAAACTGCGCACGCCAGCTTCGCGCGTATAGTAATTGATGATGTCACGCACTGCGTCTTCTTGAAAGGAAATTTGGCTTTTCTTCATGCCGTGCGCGAGCCGCTGCTTCTGCACCAGGTGGTTCATGGCAATCTGGAGCTTTTCCTCCTCGGTGTAGCTTGAAATTTGGATGACTTCCATGCGGTCCAGCAGCGCACGCGGAATGGTGTCCGTGCTGTTTGCGGTGGTCAGAAACATCACGTCCGACAAGTCAAACGCGAGTTCAAGATAATGATCGCGAAAGGAAAAGTTCTGCTCGCTGTCGAGCACTTCGAGCATCGCACTGGCTGGGTCACCGCGATAATCGCTGCTCATCTTGTCAATTTCATCGAGCAGAATCAGCGGATTCTTGGTGCCCGCCTGTTTCACGGCTGCGATGATGCGCCCTGGCATGGCGCCGACGTAGGTCTTTCGGTGACCGCGAATTTCAGATTCGTCCTTGACCCCGCCCAGGGACATGCGCACATAGTGCCGATTGATGGCGCGGGCGATGGATTTGGCAATGGACGTCTTGCCGACGCCTGGAGGGCCGACCAGACAAAGGATTGGACCCTTCAGACTTTTCTGCATCACTTTGATGGCCAGAAATTCGATGATACGTTCTTTGACTTTATCGAGGCCATAATGGTCCTCGTCTAATATTTTTTGTGCTGCGGTCAGGTCGAGTTTTTCCTCGGAAGTCTTGTTCCAAGGCAGGTCAAGCACCCACTCCACATAGGTCCGGATGACGCCTGTTTCGGCAGACCCGGGTGGCATTTTGAGTAATCGGTCCAGTTCCTTTTCCACCTTGTCAGCCGCTTCTTTCGAAAGCCCTGCGGTCAGCATTTTTTTCCGCAACTCGTCCACTTCGCCCGCAACGCCTTCTTTTTCGCCAAGCTCGGACTGGATGACCTTCATCTGTTCTCGCAGGTAATAGTCCTTTTGCATCTTGTCAATTTGACTGCGCACCTTGTCGTGGATGCCCTTTTCAATTTGCGCAATTTGAATTTCTGCGACAAGAATTTTCAACAGTTTCTCTAGACGCAAGTTGCCGTCAAACTCCTCGAGAATCTCTTGCTTTTGCTCTGTTTTCAATGGCATATGCGAGGCGATGGTGTCTGCGAGACTTGCGTTGTCCGCAATGGAGGCCATGGACGTAAACGCCTCCGGCTGCACGCGTCCTGTAATCTCAGCATATTCACCGAAGAAGCTGAGCAGTTGGCGTTTCAACGCCTCTGCTTCGACACTGAGTGGGGTCACAGCCTCCTCTTCATCATCTACTTCTTCGACGTCGAACTGCTCTACGTTGGCCTCAAAATATGGCTCCGTGCTGGTGTAATCGAGAATCTTGCCGCGGTAAAGCCCTTCCACGAGCACGCGGATGTTTTCGCCAGGCAGGCGCAAAAATTGCTTGACCTTTGAAATCGTGCCCACGCGATAACTTTCTTCCGTCAGGGGATGGTCCACGGTCGGATCAATCTGCGACACGAGCATCACGAGCTGATCTTTTTCCATCGCCTCTTCCAACGCACGAATGGATTTGGGTCGCATGACATCAAAGGGCAACGTCATAAAAGGAAAGACGGTCAGCCCTCGCAGCGGCAACACAGGTAATTTAAATATATCGACGGAATGTAGTTTTTTGTGCATGTTAAATTCCCTTCATAAAATCTCTGCCGTACTGGACCAGTTGCGCCAAGGTTTCGGCATCTGGTCGATACTTCACGCGGATTGGCTCTCCGACGAGGGTCATTCCCATGAGTTGGAGTTTTTCGAAAATTTGCTTCGGTGCCTCCCCGCTCCAGCCGTAACTGCCGTAGGCCCCTGCCATTTTGCCCTTAAATTTGAGCATTTTCATGTCTTCCAGCAAGGATGTGGTCTCACGTAGCGCACCATTTAAAACAGTACAACTCCCCACAATGACACCGCTCGATTTGTAAATCTCCGCGAGCAAGTCGCTTCGGTCTGCGGTTGCGACGTTCCAGATCTTGTACTTCACGCCAGCCTCTTGCAGGCCTTTTGCGATTTCATCTGCCATTTGTCTCGTCGAATCATACATGGTCTCAAAGATGACGCTAACCGAACCGTCTCCGGCACCTTCCACCCATTTCAGGTAGTGCTCGATGATTTTTCCAGGGTACGTCCGCCAAATCACGCCATGACTCGGCGCAATCATATCAATGTCGAGGTTGAGCGCCATCACTTCCGTAAGCTTCTTTTTGATGAGTCCGCTGAGCGGCGCGAGGATGTTCACATAGTATTTATACGCCTCTTTCAGCACGATGTCCAAGTCATTGACATCGTCAAACAGTCCGCCGGGCGCGATGTGTTGGCCGAAGGCGTCGTTGGAAAGCAGGAGCTTTGCTCCGTCCACATAGGTCATCATGCTGTCTGGCCAGTGAATCATCTGCATCTCCACAAAACGGAGCGCATACTTACCCGTCTCCAAGAAATCCCCCGTCTTTACGATACGAAAATCCCAGTCTTTGTGAAAATGGGCCTTGATGATGTCCGCGCCATTCTTCGTGCAGTAAATGGGCAAATCCGGTCGCGCATCCATGACCATTGCGAGGCTGCCCCCGTGATCTGGCTCCATATGGTTGATGACAATTGCGTCCAGCAGCGGGATCTCCGCCAACAGGTTTTGCATGAATTCCTCTTTATAAGGGTACCAAACGGTATCCACGAGCACCGTCATTTCGTCTTTGATCAAATATGAATTATAGGACGTACCGCGCTGCGTCGAGAACTCGTGTCCATGAAAGAACTTGATATCCCAGTCAATTTTACCCGTCCAAAATACTTGCGGTTTAATTTCTATCATACTGTACCACTCCATTTCAATATCATTGTGACTCTTTTTATTTTAATCTCTTCGGTGACGTTAGTCAAACGCAATTTCTGCTTCAAAACACATGCGCCCATCCGCGAATTTCCCGCACACATAGCGGCTGGACTTTTCCCCATCACGTTCTGCTGTCGCAAACACCGAAAGCATGTCGCCAGGCTTTGCCTCATCCACAAAATTAATCTGCATCGCAGAAACATAACGCTTCGCCTCTAGATGCATGTCCAGCATATCACAAAGAATGTCCGCATAACGCGTGTTATTGAGGTGTTGATTGATGTCGCAATCGCTATACACGACGCGACGCGTGCCGATGGCATGCAGTTCCTGTTCCGGCGCCAGCCGGGCCAACGTGACACCAGACTGCTTCGCAGGATACGTCAGTTCCGCAAGATTGTCAAACGAAGAAACGCGCACGAGCTTTTTTGTCTCGAGTTCGGCAATCACCCAAAGGGTTGACGCCCCGCCGATGACTTTTCCGTCTCTTATGAATTCAAACTCACGATTCCAAGTCACGCCCTTCGCCTCACGACACCAGGTGCGCAGATCCACGCCATCATCTAGCAGGAGCGGCTCATACAACTCAAACTTCGCGCGCGAAAGAATCCAAAAACAACCCCGCGAAGCGATCAGCTGGTCTCTAGAAATATTTAAGATTTGTGAATGGATGGTCGCCGCATGCTGCATAAACATCATGACAGAGGACGGCCTGCACTTGCTGTGAAGATCAATTTCCAGATGTCCCACCGGATATTGATGCTCAAATATTGTATTCATATGCTATCTCTCGCACTTTAAGGATGCTGCGATGAAACTTGCAAAAAGAGGATGCGGAATATTCGGTCTTGACTTCAATTCGGGATGATATTGCACGCCCACGAACCAAGGATGATCTGGCAATTCAATGACTTCGACTAACTTGCCGTTTGGCGAGATTCCAGATAACGCCATGCCTAATTTCGTAAAGGACTCGCGATAATCATTATTGAATTCATATCTGTGACGATGACGTTCATGAATGAGCTGCTCTCCATAAATTTCTTCCAATTTGGATCCCTTTGTTACATCGCAAGGGTACGATCCAAGTCGCATGGTCCCGCCTTTGTTTTCGATTCCTTCTTGCTCTGGCATCAAGTCGATGACCGGCGTCGCTCCCGCATCGAATTCCGTACTATTGGACATCGGTAGGCCTGCGACATTTCTAGCAAATTCAATCACTGCCATCTGCATGCCAAGGCAAATCCCGAAGTATGGAATCTTCTTTTCCCGAGCGAATTGCGCAGCAAGAATCTTACCCTCCGTGCCGCGATCGCCGAATCCACCTGGCACGAGAATGCCGTTGACGCCTTCGAGTTGTTCATCGATGGTTTTCTCACAAAGGTGTTCGGAAGAGACCCATTTAATTTCGACTTCCGCTTCGTTTGGCAAACCGCCGTGCTTTAGGGCTTCACTCACGCTTAAATAGGCATCATGCAACTCAACATATTTCCCTACGAGTGCAATGGTTGTCTTTTTCGTCAAATTCTTGGCTTTGCGCACCATTTCTGTCCAGTCACAAAGGTCTGGAGTCCGATTGACCAATTCCAAGCGTTCGCATGCGATGTCCGCAAGCCCTTCTGCTTCCAGCATCAACGGTACTTCATAGAGCCAGTCGGCGTCAAGATTTTGGATGACGTTGCGGCCTGGCACACTGCAAAATAGGCCGATTTTATCTTTCATTTCTCTACTCAATACTTTTTCCGTACGGCAAACAATGACATCAGGCTGGATGCCTATGCTTCTGAGTTCTTTTACACTATGCTGTGTCGGCTTGGTTTTTAACTCGCCGGACATTCTCAGATATGGCACCAGCGTCACATGAATATACATGGCATTTTCTCTGCCAACATCGCCTGATACTTGACGAATCGCCTCTAGAAACGGCAAACTCTCAATGTCGCCGACCGTCCCACCAACTTCCGTAATGATGACATCAGAATGGTCAATTTGCCCGACGCGAAACACGCTTTCTTTGATGCAATTCGTAATATGCGGAATGACTTGCACCGTGCCGCCTAGGAAGTCGCCGCGACGCTCTTTGTTGAGAATCGTCCAGTAAATCTTTCCTGTGGTTGCGTTGCAATCGCGGTTCATGTTTTCGTCAACAAATCTTTCGTAATGGCCGATATCGAGGTCTGTCTCAGCGCCATCCTCGGTCACAAACACCTCACCGTGTTGGTACGGGCTCATGGTGCCTGGATCGACGTTTATATATGGATCAAGTTTCTGTAGTGTAACCTTGTATCCTCGTGCTTTCAACAATCTTCCTAAAGAAGCGGCTGTGATTCCTTTTCCTAGCCCTGATACAACTCCACCTGTTACAAAAATATACTTTGCAGACATTACAGAAAATCCCCCTGAATCAATAAGTTTTTTAAGCGAAATAACAAATACTGCTTTGATTTTATTATCAAACGACTCCCAGTGTCAAGTGAAAAACAAGAATTACTTCTTGAGTTTTTCTAATTGCGCATATGCCGCCATCAAACGTCTCATCCCTACATTTTCAAATTCGATTTCTAGCTTTTGATCCTGACTTGCACCATCCACTTTGACAATTTTTCCAGTGCCAAATTTTTTGTGTTTGACTGCATCGCCTTCGGCAAACGCTTGCACATGATCATCAATCACAAAGCCTCTTTGTACCTGCGTGATCGGTGGTACATCGGTTTTTTGGAATTTTGTTTGCTTGCCGCCTTTGGTTGCGGTGCGCGCCGTGCCGCCACTCATGCCGGTCGGGGTACCCATGCCAAACCCACGGTATCCGCCGTTGCGAATCTCGACTAAATCCGCTGGGATTTCATCGATGAACCGCGACGGTACGTAACGCTCTGTCTTGCCGAAAATGGTGCGTGAAAACGCAGTAATCAAAAAGATTTGCTCTCTTGCCCGCGTAATGCCGACGTAACAAAGCCTGCGCTCTTCTTCAATATCGTCTTCCGATCCAAACGACCGTGTGCCTGGGAACAACCCTTCGTCCATGCCCGCCATAAATACCACGGGGAACTCGAGCCCTTTCGCACTATGCAAAGTCATCAATACCACCTGACTCGCACCCTCTTGCATGCTGTCAATGTCACTCACCAACGAAATCTGTCCCAAAAACGACGCGAGCGATTGGTCTTCTCCACGCACTTCTGCACTCTTTTCGAAGTCGATTGCCACGGACTTTAATTCGTTGATATTTTCAATCCTCGTCCTGGATTCGATGCTGTTTTCTTTTTCCAGATCTGCAACCAGGCCAGATTCCTTGAGCACTTCGTCAAACAACGCCGTCACTGTCATCGATTCCGCATACACTCTGAGCTTCGTGATGATGGCCGCAAAATCCTTCAATTTTCCTGAAGAACGTTGCAAATCAGGAATTTTCTCCGAAATCTGAATGGTCTCAAACGCACTAATGTCGTTCATCGCAGCAATTTTCTCAATCGCCGCAACCGTAGATTCGCCGATGCCGCGTTTTGGAGAATTGATAATTCTCTTTAACCCAACGTTATCCGCAGGATTCATAATCACTTTCAAATAAGCACAAACATCCTTGACCTCTTTGCGGTCATAGAATTTAATGCCCCCGAAAATTTTATACGGGATGCCTTCGCGAATCAATTGCTCCTCAAACGTCCTGGACTGTGCATTGGTGCGATATAAAATAGCAAAGTCTGAATACTTCCGCCCAGCCGCAACCTGCTTCATGATTTCCTTGGAAACAAACGTCGATTCATCGTGCTGATCCGACGCTTTGTAAATGACCGGTCGCTCCCCGCCCGCAGCAGCCGTCCAAAGTTTTTTTACTTTGCGTCCTGCATTTTTGTCGATGACGTTGTTCGCCGCGTCAAGAATTTTCGACGTGGAGCGATAGTTCTGTTCGAGTTTGACAACTTTACAGCCGTCGAAATCCTTTTCGAATTCCAGGATGTTGCGAATATTCGCGCCTCTCCACCCGTAAATCGACTGGTCATCGTCGCCGACAACGCACAAATTATTTTGGCCCGCAGAAATCAGACTTACGAAGGTATATTGCGATGTATTCGTATCCTGATACTCGTCAACCATGACATATTGGAACTTCTTCTGATAAAATTCCAACACCTTTGGTTCTTTTTGAAACAGCTTAATCGCGAGCATAATTAAATCATCAAAGTCAACGGCATTATTCGACTTAATCTTTTTCTGATACAACTCATAAATTTTTGCAATTTTCGACATCCGAAAATCCGATGCATACATTTCAGCAAAGGCTTCTGGTTCAATCAATTCATTTTTCGCCTTGCTAATCTGCTCAATCATTGATTTCGGTGGAAAGTTCTTGTCATTCAACTTCAATTCTGCAAGGCAATCTTTTATCAAGGTCACCTGGTCTGCAGAATCATAAATCACAAAACTTTTTTCGTACCCAAGTTTGTCAATATCTTTTCTGAGGATTCTCACGCATGCCGCATGAAAGGTACTAATCCACATATTTGCGGTTTCAGACCCAAGCAACGCCTCTACTCTGCTTTGCATCTCTCTTGCGGCTTTGTTGGTAAAGGTAATTGCGATAATATTGCCAGGATGAACACCCACCACATCTACAAGCCTTGCGATTCTGTGCGTCAGCACCTTTGTCTTGCCGCTTCCTGCACCTGCTAAAATAAGCATGGGCCCTTTATCGTGCAAGACCGCCTGCTTTTGAGGCTCGTTCAATCCTTCAGTATATTTCAACTCAATCATTTCCCCCTTAATACTCTGGCTCAATTAATCCGTAATCTCCGTTGTGTCTTTTGTACACCACGTTCACTGTCCCTGATTCCGAATTAAAAAATACGAAGAATTCGTGTCCAACCAGATTCATCTGCAGAATTGCTTCCTCGATATCCATCGGTCTTGCCACAAATTTTTTGTTTCTTACCACTTTAAACTCTTCTTCTCCTACTAACTCTTCCGGCTCCTCTTTCATGCGATCGAAGCGGAGCGACCCGCCTTCATGAATTTTCTTTTCCAGTCGCGTTCTGTTCTTTCTAACTTGTTTCTCAATCGTTTCGATGACTTTATTGATAGAACCGTACATGTCCTCGCTGCTCTCTTCTGCTCTGATAAACACCCCATGAAATAAGATGGTTACCTCTACAACATGCTTTTCCTTATGATTTTCTTTTCGAATGCTCATCGTCACGTGCACTTCTGTACCGGGGTTGACGAACTTATCCAACTTGCTTAATTTCGTAATTGCCTTTTCTTTCAAAGCTTCTGATACTTCCATGTTCTTTCCTGTTACTATAAACTTCATATAAACAACTCCCCTCATGTACTGTTAGAATGTTTGTGCTTATTTTAACACATTTTGCTTGAAATTGACAGCACTTTCGTTACAACTCTCCGTGTTCTGCCATGCTATAAAAATTCATTCCTGCGACGATGATGTGGTCCGTCAGGTTCACCGTTAGGACTTTCAAGGCATCTTTGACCCGCTTCGTCGCTTCCTTGTCGGCGTTTGACGGTTTGAGCGTACCCCCAGGATGATTGTGCGCCACAATGACGCTATTTGCTTTGTGTTTCAACGCCTCCTCCGCAATTTTTCTGGGATGCACCGGCGTCTCATTGATGGTCCCTTCCTGCACGAGCGCCGCGCTAATTACCTTGTTGCCTGCGTCCATGCAAACCACATAAAAGCACTCATCCACTTTGCCAGCGAACAAACTCGTGACATACTGCCCCGCCATATCCGAATTCCCCAAATGCACCTTCCTCCCCCAACGATCCTTCAAATATCTTCGCGAAAGGGGCGCAACTAGAGAAATCAACGTCGTGGTTACCTCACTCAGGTTGTATTCATTGATCAACGCATGCTGTGGCGCCTCGAGCACGCCCGCGAGAGACCCGAACCGCGCAATCATTTTATGGGAAAGTCCATTCGTATCCCGCATCGGAATACTGTAGTATAACAGCAGTTCCAACACCTCATGATCCTCGAAGCTTTCCAGTCCCTCCTGTAAAAATCTCTTGCGCACACGCGCGCGCCGGTTCTTGTGTTCTTGACTATTCATGCGCCATCATCCCCCATTCACATGATAGCACAATTTACAAATATTGACAATCCTTTCGGCTTCTTTTTCCCAAATATTTCTTCTTTTGCGCGCTTGATTTTGCCTCCATGCTAGTTTCGCGAGCGGGCGGGGCCGGCTGCAGCGGCCGCGGCGGCGGGTGCGATCAGTTCAAAAAACTTAGGCGAAAAGGAAAAATATGTAAGTACCCCGATTTTTTTTCGATGGTACAGACTGAAGGAGCCTTTTTACTACACTTTTCGGGGTTAAAAAAATCCACTTGACCTAGAATGGATTTTTCAACCTTACTATAATGCATAATTGTTGTTTATAGTAAAGTTAAAAATTCAATCTTTTTTCCGTTTCCCTCTGGTTTTGGAAAAATCCTCACAACAATCTTAAATTTATTTTTTAGAATTCAAAAAAGTGTAGTAAAACACCTTCTTCAGTCCAAAAAGTGTAGTAAAAAGGCTCCTCTAGTCTGTACCACTTTTAAATCCGTTTTTTCGCGATAAAGGGGCGATTGGAAGGAGCAAAATCTTACGATTTTGATTGGTCGCTGCGTCCTCCACGCGGCTCCGCTGTCGGCGTGGGCAGCCGAGGGCAGTCGCTGCTTCCTCCGCTGCGTCCTCGGTGTCCCTGGCGGCACGGCATCCTCGGCGCGGCGCGGCGCGGCGCCCGCCCGCGGCGGAAACAAAGGTGGAGGCAAATCATTTTGCCTCCACGAACCACTTGCCGTTATCCAAAAACAGCACCACTTCCTTATTTCTCACCCTGCATAGGTAACGCACCCCGTGCCCACCCACTTTCAAACTCGCTGCTTTTTTCATATCTAAAATTTTATCGATTTCGTATTTACAACCATTCTCCCATAAAAACGCCACGGGCTCCAGATCCCCATCCTTTGTAAATTGCGCAGTTACATCGACAAATACTTTTCGCACTGCGACCCACCTCCTTCACCTGCTCTTTCTCCTTCATCGAAAATAGGAAACTGGATGAATGACATTCTCCTCCACGGGATTTGCGGACAAATCCTTATCCTTGATTAAGACCGCACGCTGAATGGAATAGTGGCCAAAGCGGTCCCGTATTCCATCAATTGCAACCTCAAGTTGTTCTCTTTTGTATCTGAGCTCGTCATCCTCAAGCAATGTCATCTGCACGTATTCTTCCTCTGGACAAATCCCCGTCACGCGCACCCCAACGGCCCGCACAGGCAAATGCCAGTCCCATTTCTCACGGAACAACACCATCGCCTTGTCCGCAATTTCGTATGAAAGATTGGTCGTCTTCTCAAGCATCCCCTGTCGCTCAATCCCCGCCAATTCATTATCCCGCACATAAATCTGGATCGTGCGCCCCTTTAATCCATGATTGCGCAGGCGCCGCGCCACGCTTTCCGCCAGCACAAGCATCGTCGTCTTCACATCTTCCTCCGTGTGTAGATCCCGGGGCAGCGTCATGCTATTGCCGACGCCTTTTACCGTTTGCTCGTATTCCACGCGATGTACTGGGCTTTCGTCCATGCCGTTGGCAAAACACCACAGCGTCTCGCCCCATTTGCCGAGCTGATTTCGCAAAAACGTTGGCGACGCCTGCGCGAGATCTCCGATTGTGAAAATCCCCGCCTTCAGCAACTTTTTATTGGTCGAACGCCCCACATAAAGCAATTCCTTCGCCGGCAGGCGCCACACCTGTGTGGGAAAACTCTCCCGCGTAATCACGGTGACCGCATCTGGCTTTTTCATGTCACTCCCGAGCTTCGCGAATATTTTATTGAAGCTCACGCCAACAGAGGCCGTGACCCCCATTTCCTCCTTAATCAACTCCTTAATCTCATGGGCAAAACGCCCGCCGTCGGCTTCGTTTTTGCAGATTGCGGTGATATCTAGCCAGCATTCGTCAATGCCAAATGCCTCCACCAGCGACGTATACCGCGAAAAAATCTCCCGCGCTTCTGCCGAAAAACGCAAATACAACTCAAAATTCGGTCGCACCAGCACGAGCTTTGGACACTTCTGCAAGGATTGCCAGATTGGCTCTCCCGTCGTCACGCCGAATTTCTTCGCCAGCTGATTTTTCGCCAACACGATCCCGCGCCGCTCCTCCGGGCTCCCGCAAACAGCGACTGGAAACGCCCTGATTTCAGGGCGATACAGGCACTCCACCGAGGCGTAAAAATTATTCAGATCGCAATGCAAAATCACTCTGTCCTTCATATAACTGCCCTTCATTTCTCCCTTGCGCATAACCGAACATCTGTTCGGTTATATGGTATCACTGCGCACGCAGTTTGTAAAGCAGAAAATCGCTTCTGTTCTATTTGATTTTTTCGCAAAAAAAGGTAGAATGTCTATAGTAGATTGTGAATATTCATTTTGGAGGGAAAAATCATGTCAAAAAAGATTCAAAAGTTTGCAACACTCGCAGCGATTATCATAATAGTACTTTGTGGTTGCGCCGCTTCCTCTAGTACGGACACGAAAAAAACCGCTGAGACGTTCAAAGCTGGGGTGTTTCCCACAAAATATACGGAGACCGACGGGGTTCTTACGTTTCGCGGCAACAATTTCCGAAACGCGCCTGCGTTTGGCACAGTCAGCCTTGTTTCGAAGACGATATCCCAACTCTGGTCCGTCAGCGCACCTGGCAACGGCAGCATCTGGGGTGGCGGTTCTTGTTGGACGGGGCAACCCGCGCTCGTGCATTGGAGTGATACAACCAAGCACAACATGAATTTGAAAGCCAAATTCAAAAGCAAAAAAGACTTCGTCGAAGTCATCATTGGGACGATGAGCGGCAAGGTCTATTTCCTCGATTTGCAGACCGGCGAACAAACGAGAAATCCGATTGACACTAAAAACCCAATCAAAGGGAGTGTTTCGGTCGATGCGCGCGGGTATCCGCTACTCTACGTTGGGCAAGGCATTGATACCAACGGACGCGTGGGCGTGCATCTGTACAATTTGATCAACCAAAAAGAACTTTACTACATCAATGTACACGACAGCCGGGCGCCGAGATCGTGGCCAGGTTGCGACAGCTCCGCTTTATTTAATCGGGCAGATGACACCCTGTTCATTCCTGCAGAAAACGGCCTGGTCTATAAATTGAAGCTCAACACCAAATACAATGCCACCAAGGGCACGTTGACGATTAAGCCGACGCAGACGATTTTCAACACCAAGGCCAGTTCCACAAGCAGCGCAAGTTCGCTCGGCATCGAGAATTCCGCAGCCGCCTATAAAAACTTGCTGTTCTTCGGCGACAACGTAGGCATGATTCGTTGCATCACGACCAGCATGAAACTCAAATGGAAGTACAAAAATCTAGACGACACGGATGCCTCGATTGTGCTCGAAATCGAAAATGGCAAGCCGGTCCTTTATACCGGTTGCCAAGTGGATAAACAGGGTTCCCCTGGCTACGCGCGCTTTGTCAAACTGGACGCGACCACAGGCAAAGTCATTTGGAAACGCGATTTCAAATGCTACTCGCGCTACGGCTCCAGCCCCTCCAACGGCGGCTTCCTTGGCACTCCTGTCATCGGGAAAAAGGACCTGAGCAAACTTCTGGTCTTTACGCTTTGTCGCTACCCCGACTTCTCAAACGGAACCATGTTCGCGGTCAACAAATCCAATGGCAAGGTTGCTTGGCAAAATAAAATGACGACCTATGCATGGTCGTCACCCGTTGATGTGTATACCGCTGCCGGCAAAGGTTATATCGTGCACGTCGACCGAAGCGGCAATGCCCGTATCATCGATGGCAAAAGCGGCAAAATTCTCTACACCAAGAACTTCGATTCCTACGTCGAGGCGTCTCCAGCCATGTACAACAATTATCTGGTCATCGCTTCCCGCAACAGCAAAATTTATGGATTCAAATTAAAATAAGAAACACGCATCATTTTTTCATCGCAGCAACAAACGCCTTAGGGTCGACGATATAGTTGATCTTAAGGCCGTTTTTTAATACGTAGGCCGTCTCGCGAAATTTCGCATTGTACGTTTCCAACGTAAACGCTTTCGTCTTTTCATAGCCACCCGCTTGCATGCCGAGCGCTGCGAGCCCTGTCGCAAAGGACGTAATGAATGGTGCGCCCGTTTGTGGAATGTAACGGTATCCCGTTTGCCCTTCAATATACTCTTCCACAACCGTCTTCGGACAGGTTGGCATCAGCACGTCATTTTGTGTCACATCTGCCTCTGGCTTGTCTGGATATCCCGTCTGCACGGACTTAAAATCGTCCGGCTTCTTGGTGTCGAGCCAACACGACCCAATCGCGCGACGGTTGGTGAGATCAAAGACAACAATGCCTGCGGCCTCCGCCTTTTTCAATGCAACGGCCCAAAGTTCCGTGTTTTTGTCGAATGGCGTGTTATAATCGCCTTCCCCGACATTGTCTGGCGCAACGGGCACCATGACGAGTCGGATGCGGTTTTCTGGCTTCAAGTTTTTATTCAATGCAATAAACCAATCCATCGCTTCGCTGTAGTAGAGGACATCAAGTCTATCTGTTGCCACCGCCGCGTAATACACATCCGCCTCAGGCGCAACGCCAACGGTCTTGCCCACCAGGGCGCTTAATGTTGCGCAAGCAGTCGCACCGGCCTTTACTTCGGTTTGCCCAAACGTTTTATATTTTAAAATGCGGTCTTTGACCTCGAGATTTTTGGTATAAATCGGCATGTCCATGACGCCGATGGCAATGCCTTTGCCCGTAATTCCTTGTGCATGCAGCGCCGCAACGCCCAGCCCTGGATTTTTTGCCGCCGTCAAGAGTTTGAGCGGGTCAAAGCCCACTGGCATTTTGTCCTTTGCCGGCCACGATGTGTTCAGGTTAAATTGCACAAACGGAAGCACCTCTAAGGCGTTCGCCTGGGCTTTCAAATCAAGCTGACTGATGTCCACGCCAGGGTTCGGCACATTGTCGATGTACTTTCTCAAATCAGCGAATTTGACGACATCCCGTGCGCCAAGCCCCTTCAATAAGTAAGCCCCCACAAAAACGGTCACCACCGCAAGCGCCAGTATGCCAAGCAACATCAATACAGCCTTTTTATTCATCTTCCTCATGGTTCCTGCCTCCGAAAAACTTCAAGTATAAAATGCACTTATAATAATACCATAAAATATCTATTGTGGATGAATAATATCCGTGACATTTCCCGTGATATCGATGTTGTAACGATGTTCCTCCCGAAACCCGTCCTTTTCCAGACTCACAGCAATATAGTAGGGCGACCGTTTTCTCTCATCCTCCCAGGAAATCGTCTCGTTCGCAAGCGGCAAACTGTAGCGCCAAACGGCCGCGCTGTCCGCAAAATGAACCGTCGCATCCGTAGGAAAGAGGACATGCTTTTTGAAAAAGTCATAATAGTCATAGCGGATACCTGCAGGCGAAGTATAGATCATCGCCTCCAGTGGCGGACTCAGTCGCACGACCATGTGCGCGACATTTGCTGCCGTACAACGGACGGTGATTTTTTCCAAGCACATAAAGCGCTTCGCGTTATTTTTCCAATGCTGATACGCCCCCGTAATCGAAATATCACAATCCAGAATATCCATGACATATCGCAGCGTGATGATTGTGTTGCTATCCCATTCGCTCAAAGACAAGAGTGCGTCTGTATTCCCCGGCGCGTAGTCGTTTCCCGCATAGCGAAACAGCCCCTGCGAAGCGGCACTTCCGTCTGCCCCAATGCGTTCTGGCACAGCATAGGCCAACGGCAAATTCACCTGCGTGGTTTTGACCGTGTAGGTCTGATCGGCATCGCTGATTTCATATTTAATGGTACATCGCGCCTTCACATAATAAAATGTAACTGTTTTTGTCGCGTCCGCGTCAGTCAACAAAACTTGCTGACACCACGGAATCGATGCATTGCCATAGCTTTCGTGCACATATCCCGGAAAGTACCCCGGCGAATAGCTGTTCACCTGCATTTCAAGATTTTCAAACAGCACCAAATCCCGCATTTCCCGCGACGCCAAAAGCGTTTGCGTGGCTTTGTCGCGATGTTCGATGGTAATCGACCCAAGTTTCAAATAGTAAAAATTGACGAAGTATGTTCCGCCCGCGGAAACGTAAACGGTCTCCGCATCTGGATCTTCTACGCGATGGAGATATCCCGCAATGCTCGGTGCAGTAAACGCCCTCGACGAACCCCCCGACACCTGAAAAGACTGCTCCGCTGCGATGCGTTGCATGGTGTTTTTCGCAAAACAGTTCACGACCACCGTTCCCGTGGAGGGTCCCGGCGACGCACTTGGCGTCGGGCTTGGCGTTGGCGCAGGCCGTGGATTGCGAAAGTAGTACGAGATTTTCAAACTCTTATTATTCCCAATTTTATTTCCAAATACCGCGTCATACGCGCCGCCCGTCCAAAGCGTCAGATACGCCGTGGAGTTTG
>JBAXOJ010000036.1:0-16262 GCA_037133315.1 Clostridia bacterium | reverse complement strand
CCAAACGGCGCCCCTCGGGCTTAATCAAAGTATACTGGTTTTCCAGTTCTTGCGGATTCATAAATCGCGTCTAATATTCGCGTCACGACAATGGCTTGCTCTGGTTTCACCAACGGATCGGTATCGTTGATGATTGCGTCAATCCATTGTGTTGCTTCGACCAGTGCAGGATCGACCTCTTTTTTCCCAAAAAAAGCAACGGCTTTTCCGCGCGGGGTAGGAATTGTTGTCAATTGTTTGTCATGCTCTACAAAATTGATGCGCAATCCATCATTCATGTCTGCGCCGGCCTTGGTGCCACAAAGCGTCGTCATCGCTTCGCCGCCATCTAAGATATTGAGCGCCCAACTCGACTCGAGAAGAATGGTTGCGCCATTTTCCATCGTAATAAAACCAAATGCGGAATCTTCCACTGTGAATTGTTCGGTATCCCATTGACCCCACTCGTTGCCAGCGTCTTTTTGATCCGCAAGTTTTCTGTAAACATTACCCACGACCGATTTGGGTTTATAGTTATCCATAAACCATAGGGTCAAGTCCAGCGCGTGCGTCCCAATGTCCACCAACGGCCCACCACCTTGCTCTTCTGCCTTCAAGAAAACGCCCCACGTTGGCACCGCTCTGCGTCGCAACGCATGCGCTTTGGCGTAATACACTTCGCCTAAATCCCCTTGCTTACAGTACTCTTGCAATAATGTGGAATCGTCTCTGAATCGATTTTGATATCCAATGGTAAGTTTTTTTCCTGACGTCTGGGCTGCTTCCAGCATCCTCTTTGCATCAGGATAATTGATTGCCATCGGTTTTTCGCACATAACGTGTTTGCCACTCTCTAGCGCAGCAACCGAAATATCCGCATGGGATCTGTTTGGCGTGAGCACGTGCACCACTTCGATTGAGGTATCTTTTAAAAGTTCATGATAGTCCGCATACGTCTTTGCCCCTTCGATGCCGTACTGCTCCTTTGCATTCATCGCTTTCTCGATGTCGATATCACAAAACGCAACCATTTCGACATTTTCTAGCCGATTCAAACTTGGCATATGCTTTCCAAACGCAATTCCGCCACAGCCGATAATACCGACTCTTACAACTCTTTTGTGCCCCATTTCAAAACCCTCCGTGAAAATTAGTTTATTTGCAAATTTCTTTCATAAATAATTCGTAAGCCTTCTAGCGTCAAGGTACTATCAATTGCATCAATGGCGTCTGTCTCGGCCGCAAACATTCGTGCAAGCCCGCCCGTCGCAATCACTTTGATCGGGTCATAACCCATTTCTTTTTTCATTTGGCGCACAATATACTCCACTTGCCCCACGTAGCCGAACAAAAGCCCTGATTGCATGCTTTTGATGGTGTTTCTGCCGATGACCGAATCTGGTTTCTGCAGTTCTACCCGCGGTAATTTTGATGCTTTGGTAAATAAGGCGTCCGCTGAAATCTTTACACCTGGACATATGACCCCACCAAGGTATTCATGCTTTGGTGAGATGGCATCAAAGGTGGTCGCGGTGCCAAAATCGACCAAGATCATTGCGCCACCATAGATTTCACAGGCAGCGACGGCATTGACGATGCGGTCTGCGCCAACTTCATGCGGATTTTCATTTAATAACCGCAGACCCGTCTTGGTGTCAGCGCCGACAATAATCGGATTTTTATCGATATACTTACGAATGGCATGTTCGAGCGAATACATAATTGGCGGAACCACCGAAGCGATAATGACGGCCTCGATTTGGGCGATTTCGACGTTTGCATTCGAAAAACAAGCCATAAAAAATAGCCCAAACTCATCTGAGGTTTTTTCGTGATCCGTAGTCATGCGCCATTTATTCAATACTTCTTTTCCATCATAAAGACCCATGACCATATTGGAATTGCCGACATCGATTGCAAATAACATATTCTCACCCATGAATCGCTAGATTATAACCCTAAATTTAAGTTCTTAATTTCTTTGATTTCAAGACTGATTTCTTTTTCAATTCTTGCATTGTCCGCCTTGATATCTTCAAACGTCTCCGCCGCTTTTTGACGGGTTCGATTGATTTGGTGATCGTTGCGTACGTTGCGATGATCTCCGCGATAGCTGGATGCATCTTTTGAGTATTGTGGTTGTTGTGGCGGCTGCGCCTGTCTTTGCTGCTGTGGTTGTGGTTGCTGTGGTCTCTGTGGTTGTTGCGCCCCCTGCGGTTGTTGCGCCCCCTGCGGCTGGCGATTTTGCTGTGGCTGACGATTCTGCTGTGGCTGCTGTGGTTGCTGTGGTTGTCGCGTCGGTTGAGCTGGTTGTGCCGGCTGTACTGGAGTAGCTTGACCACGCGAATCTGGTGTCGAACTATAGGTTCGCTGCAAACGCTGCGCCTGCAGTCCCTGTTGCACATTTTGCGGCTGCGGATTCGGCGTCGCACTCGATGTCGCTTGCTCGTCCGTCTGACCCTCTGGTTTATTGCTTCTATTTCCACGATAATAATTCCGATTTCTAGCCATTTTCTTTTCTCCTTTTTCTTTGCTTCTATCGATCCTGCATTACATTTTTCCTCGATAAGATAATATCACTTTCAAGCACAGTAGTAAACCTAAAACTCAAGTTAGGTGTGTGACCTCACCAGAACTCACCTTTACAAAAGACCCTTCCCCCGTGTTGATGAGCAAGTGCCCTTCTGGCGTGATGCCAACGGCGGTGCCCACCTTGCGCAGGCCGTCAAGCGTAAACTCTACGCTACTCCCAATGGTACGATTCATTGCAATCCAATGGTTGAGTATCGTTTTGGATTCTCCATCAATCGCGCTTTCAGCGACATAAACCGCATATTCCTGCTCAAAAAACTCCATCAACAAAGGCAACACTTTCTCAGGTTTCGTAATTTTTGATGCGAGGTCTCTTTGCAAGAGTTCAAAATTGATGGAGGTCGCTTGTAACCCTTCCGCAAAATCTTGTGGTCGATGTGCGACATTGAGCCCGACGCCCAAAATCACTCGTCTTCTACCACTCGACCCCTTTGAACCGTTGGTAGCGCGGTATGTCTCTGACAGAATCCCACAAATCTTTTTGTCGCCGACAAACACATCATTCGGCCACTTAATTTCAGCTGGAAGCTGAAATGTTTTGCGCAGCAAGGACGCTACGGCATTGGCCACGACAAACGTCAACGTCGGCAAATTGCTCAGCTCCAACTCTGGCTCTAAGACAATCGAAATCCAAAGTCCAAGGCCCTTGGCAGAGTCCCAACTTTTCCCCTGACGCCCGCGGCCACTTGTCTGTTCTTTCGCGGAAATGACCGTCACTGCGCCTGGTAAAAGAGCCAACTGCTTGGCAAGCGTATTCGTGGATGAAATTTTGTCATAGCTAATCAGCGCATAACTCATATTTTACCCTTTCTATCCGCGTACTTCCGGCTCAAAGTTCTTCTAGATGATATTGATGGAACGCTGGTTTTCGAAACGAAAAAATTCCTTCCTTGCCGACAAACACCACGCCATCCTCCGTCTCAATCTGTTCAAATCGGTCTTGCTGCGCCAACATCTGAAAAAAACTATAGAGTTGGTCATTTTGAAACGCGCTGTATTCCCCAGCCAGAAACGACTGCACATTTTCTAAATAAAGCTCTTCCGAGTTACCGTAAAGCAATGGTACATCCAATCGACGGCCCTGCACCTTCACGCGGCTCGGCAACACGGTGCTACAAATGAGGCATTGCGGTCTGCGAAAGGTCCCCAGACGGTATTGAGAAAACGGCACCAGCGACTTGAAATACAGTTCATGTGGATATAGGTCGCGTGCTCCGACAAAACAGTAACGTTCGTCAAGGTTGAGTTTGATGCAAACATACTCTTCGTCCCCTTGCCGCGTGATGTCGTCATTCGGGTGAAGCCACCCTGTAAAACAATTAAACTTGATCCCTTGGTAGGTAAATGTCCGCTCTTTCTTCTCCGAAAGCTTGATTCCCCCGACCAGTGCACGTTCCGCTTCAAGTTTTGGCAAATGGATGTACACCTGCGTCATGCCATTTCTCCCCTTCCGTGCTCTCGATTCCATATCTGATCCGTTCTTCTTCTGTCATGATCTCTGCCAACGGCAATAGCACAAACCCGCGTTCAAACATCAATGGATGCGGTACTTTTAACCTTGGTTCACGAATTATTTTATCGCCACACAACAAAATGTCAATATCCAATGTGCGTGACCCCCAGTATTCGAGGCGTTTGCGTCCGAACTGCTGTTCAATTCCCTGCAACTTGTCCAATAGTTCAAGTGGGTCCAGCGTGGTCAATATCTTAACGACACAATTTAAAAAATCCGGCTGTTGAACGAACCCGACAGGCGTTGTCTCATAAATACTGGATTGCGCAATCAATTCGACCTGGTCGAGTGCAGCAATCTGCAGAATCGCCTGTGAAATATTCTGTTCGCGATCCCCTTTGTTTGACCCAAGGGACAAATACGAAGGATACCCTTGCTCTCGTGACTCATCCAGCATGTCTCGCCCTCCGGATGACGACCTCAGGTCCGGTTAGTTTTCCATCAATTGGCGCTTGTGGTTTGCGAATCGCAACACAAACTTCGTCGACACGTGGATTCTTCGCGAAGATGGCTGCGATGATTTTAGACGCCAGTGTTTCTACCAAGTTATAACGATTCTTCGTCGTCTCCTCTTTCACAGTCAAGTAAATCTGGCCATAGTCCACCGTGTCCATGATGCTATCCGACTCGGCCGCGTGCGATAAATCCAGACCCATTTCGACATCAATCTCAAAGTACTGCCCGTTGATTCGTTCATCGTTCATCACACCGTGAAACGCAAAAAACTCCATGTTCTTTAGATAAATCTTGTCCATACTTACCTCCTCAAAATCACATCACTCACTAACGCGGCTCTCTTGATTTCCGCGACATCATGGACCCTTAAAAAATCGACGCCTGCAGCAATCCCTAAGACCGACGTCGCCAACGTCCCTTCCAATCGCGCATCCACTGGCCGATCCAAAATGGTACCGAGGAATCGCTTCCGTGACGTGCCCAACAAAAGTGGAAATCCAAGCGCATTCAATTCCTTCATGCGTGAAAGTATCTCTATATTATCATAAAACGTTTTCGCAAAGCCAATCCCTGGGTCAAGTATGATATGCGACTCTGCAATTCCAGCTTTCGTCGCGATTAATATACTCTTAATAAAAAACTCTTTGATATTCTCTATGATGTCCGTGTACTCACCTGTATGACTGTTGTGCATGACAATCACTCCAGCCCTCGCTTGCGCTACCACTCCCGCCATGTCTGGATCGCCTTGCAATCCCCAGATATCGTTTACGATGTGCGCGCCGACTTGCAGCGCCTGGCTTGCGACCTCAGCCTTTTGCGTGTCAATGGAAAGGAATACTTCCTGCGACAGTTCCTCCCGCAAGCGTACAATGACTGGGATGACACGATCCAGTTCGTCTTCTCTGCTGACAGGCTCATATCCAGGCCGTGTTGACTCTCCACCGATGTCGATGAGATCCGCACCCGCCGCAACCATTGCTTTGGCCTGCTGCACCGCATCTTCTGGTTTGAAATACTTGCCGCCATCCGAAAACGAGTCGGGGTTGACATTTAAGATCCCCATAACATAGGTGCGCTCGCCAATTGGAAAGCCGTTTTGATTCCATTCAAATCTCTGTTGTTTTCGAGCCACCACACTCACTCCTTCAGCAATGCCATCGCCTCACTGCGTGATCTCGCATCGGTTTTGAACAACCCTCTCAGCGCAGACGTCACCGTTTTTGACCCTGGCTTTTTGATTCCTCTCATCGTCATGCATAGATGTTCTGCCTCAATGACAACTGCTACGCCCAGTGGATCGAGCGCCGTTAAAATTGCATCCGCCGCTTCTGTCGTCAAACGTTCCTGCAGCTGTGGTTTTTTCGCCAAGGTATCCACTATCCGTGCCAACTTACTTAATCCAAGAATTTTCCCTTTGCGTGGGATATAAACGATACTCGCTTTCCCGATAAACGGCAACAGATGGTGCTCACACATCGAATAGAGCGGGATGTCCTTCACCACAATCATCTCTTGCAATTCTCCCTCTTGAAACACCTTCACAAAAGACTGTGGGTCAATGTGCAGTCCGGAAAAGATCTCCTCATACATGCGAGCCACACGGGAAGGTGTCTCTACTAGGCCAGCACGGTCTGGATCTTCTCCGATTGCCAATAGAATTTCTCGGATTGCCTTTTCAATTCTCGCTTGATCTACACTCATGGTCCACACCCCTTACGTTTCTTTTTTACAAACATACAGCCAGCGCTCTGACTTCGGTGACGTCTTCCGGAATGTCGGGCCGTCGTACACACCCACAAGCTTCAAATGCGCCTCTGTCAACGCCGTTTCGATTTCCTCTTTGGTAAAGAATCGCTCTTCGTGCAGTTCATCAAACCGTATATACGTCTCTGGTTCCTGTGGTTGGTTTCTCACAAAACAAGTAATGTCGTGTGTACAAACCTTGCGTCTCCCATCGTAATGACAGTTCCAAATATATGAAATGTCATCCGTCACCAGATGAAAACTATGATCACCAAAGACCTTCTCCATCTTGTATTTGCTATGCACATCAAAAATAAAAAAACCGCCTGGGTCAAGATACTGATGCACGAGTGCAAACACTTTTTTGAGGCTTTTTGGATTGCTCAAATAGTTTAAGCTATCCATCGTACTCACCACAGCACCTACTGTGCCAAACAACTCCATTTCGCACATATCTTGATTGATTAGCAAGATGTTCTGCGCCGCAGCCACAGCCTTTTCAGACGCAACCCCCAACATTTCTTCTGATAAATCCAGTCCAATCATGTCAAAGCCCTTGCACGCGAGTGCGACGGTTAAACTGCCAGTCCCACACCCCAAATCCAAGACGATTTCAGGCATAACATGATTTCTTTCAAAAATTTCTTCAATATAACTCGCCCAGGTCTGATAATTCACATCATCCGTTAAACGGTCATACACAAAAGCAAAATCTTGATACATTATGTTATTTTCCCTTTCAACTCTTTAATTGCTGCCTTTAGTTGCAAATCATCTGCTTTTGGAATCGACGACACATAGTATTTGTCAAATTTTTTATCCAAACTCACCTTGATATCCGGTTCAATGCCGATGCCATGAATACAAATGCCGCTCGGCGTAAAATACCTTGCTTCTGTGTAATAAATTGCAGAACCGTCGTCAAATTCAGTCGAGTTTTGCACTAAGCCTTTGCCATACGTCTTGTTGCCTACCAGTGTCGCACGGTGATTATCATGTAATGCACCTGCCAAAACCTCCGAGGCGCTCGCGCTGTTCTTATTAATTAGCACCGTGATTGGAATCGTAATACCATTTTCATCCGAATAATAGTACTCTTTCTCCTTGCTTTGCCCTTGTACCGACACAATCGTGCAGTTTGGTAGTAAAAAATCACAGATTTCGACGACTTGGTTCAAACTACCGCCGAAGTTGTCTCTCACATCAATAATCAATCCTTTGATGCCCTTTGCTGCCAATTTGTCGTACTGTTTCTTGAAATCTTTGGCGATATCATCATCAAATGACTCTAATTTGATATACCCAATCTCTTTGTCAATGACGTTCGATGTCGCATTGATTTCCACAATGGTTTCTTTTTGTATCGTTTTCACAAATAGTGCTTTCGTTGAGGGTCTGTAAAGTTTCATCGTAATCGAATCGTCCGTATGATTCACAAACATTTGCTCGACATCACTGTCCTTCGTGAGCTTTACGCCTTCAAATTCTTTTAACACGTCCCCCACTTTCAAGCCAGCTTTTTGTGCGGGGGATGCATCATAAATCTCTGCAATATAAATATCTTCCTTTGCATTGCGGTCAAATGAAACGCCAATGCCCGTGTACTCGCCCGCAAAATCTTTTTTTCGCTCATCCCACTCCGCTTTCGTCAAGTAGTCGGTATACTTGTCTCCAATCGCGTCTACCATGCCGTTTAGCGCATCATCAACGAGTTTGTTTTGATCCAGTGCGACGTAATACTCATTTTTCAAAATATCTCTTACTTCGTTAAACTTTTTTATTTCCCCCGTATTGATAAACAAATTATAAATAATCACAGTCATCAATAACGTGCAAAATACGGTTGTGATAATCAAATAAGCATCTCTCGATTTATTTCTCATCCAATCCAGCCTTTCATCGGGTCAACTGGTGTGCCGTTTTTACGCACCTCAAAATGCAAATGAGCCCCTGTTGACCATCCTGTAGAACCTGCTTTTGCAATCGTTTCGCCGCGTTTCACTTCTTCCCCTGCGGAAACAAGCAATACGCTACAGTGTGCATACAGGGTAGTGATTCCGCCTCCATGATCAATAATGACGGTATTCCCATATCCACTGCGGTAAGACGCAGATAGCACTTTGCCGTCACCGACTGCAACAATCGTTTGTCCCATGCTCGCACGAATATCAACTCCGGAATGCATTCTCCAAACGTGATAGATTGGATGCATGCGCATGCCAAACGCAGAGCCCGCGTCGATGACGTGAGAGCCTCCAGGCACAGGCCAATCGAACTTCCCACCGTGAAACGTCCCGCCAGTCTCAGCCAGTTTCTTGATGTCTGCATCGATTTTTTTCGTCTCTGCTTCCAACTCGTTTTCTTTTCTTTCATATTCCTTGATCAAGTTTTGCTGATCCAAAATTTTGCCTGCAATTGCTTGTTGCGATGCTGCTAGCTTATTGATATATTGCAACTTTTCTGCTGCGGCCTTCGCCAACTCCGCCTCGCGCTGTTCCTTTGCCTGCAATTTATAACTCAGGTCTAATTTTGCAACCCGCACTTCTTCCATCAGCATTTGATCGTGGGCAACAACCCGTTTCACAAGTTCCGTACGATCTAAAAAATCTAGAAGTCCTTTTGATTCAAAGATGGTTTGCATATAGGAGAAGGAAGAGTTCTCATACATCACCCGGATTCGTTCTTGCAACTGTGCCGTCTTGTCTTTTAAATCCTTCTGGGCCGCATCGATATCCGCCTGCAACAAACGTTGTTGCTCTTGGATGTAATCGGTTTGTTCTTGCAATTGTTTGTATTCTACCGACGTCTTATCTTGGTACTTATTGAGCAACGCTTTCTGATGATTATTCTCTAAAATCAACTGAATGAGGGCTTCCTGTCGCCTTTTGTTTTCCGCAATCTGTTTCTTTTTTTCTTCCTTTTCATGCTTCAATTGTGCAGCGGTTTTTGTGGCATGCACGGTCGTTGGCGTACGCATCACACCAAACGCGATCGAAAAAATGAAGATGAGTGTCAATATGACGCCAAGCCCTAGTCCGATTTTTTTCTGCATAAAATCCCCTCCTACTTTAACTTCAGGTATTTCTTAATAGAGATTGCACTGCCAAGCGCACCCATCGATGTCCCGATGAGCATAAACCCGAGCAGAATTGGAATCCACAAGTATACCTGAATTGTTGCGATGCCAAAGGTCGAAATAGCGATCAAATCATCCAGTCGCACCAACTTAAATTGCCCAAACAGACCATCATTTAAGAGTCCCGAACTGGTCGGGAACAAGTTATAAAGCGAACTGACTAACCCAAAGGAAAGCACGGAACCAATCAGGCCCATAATCATGCCCTCCATTATAAAGGGCAAACGAATAAATGCATCCGTTGCACCAATATATTTCATAATGTTGACTTCCTTGCGCCGCGAATGCACCGTCAGTTTTATGGCATTGGAAATAATCAACACCGAAATCCCTAACAAGACTAAGACCAGGATCATTGTAATAATGCGAATCCAAGACTGCGCATTGACAATCATATTCACAATTTCGACTGGACTCTTGACCACATCAACACCCTGAATTTTTTCGATTTCCGCAATCATTCTTACGCCCGCCGCCGGGTCTTTCAGTTTAATAATAAACGCGACTGGCATAAAATCGGTTGACAAACCCGCAATTGCTTCCTCACGCCCTTCATAAATATCTTGCTTAATTTTTGCTAAAGCTTCCGCTTTTGTCACCTTTGTAATGGTGTCGATTTCTGGCATCTTTTTCAACGCAGCATTTACCTGATAGACTTGACCATCATCCAGTTTGTACTTACAGTAGACCATGATTTCAGGCTCTTTGGAAACCAAAGCAGACAGTTCATTCAGGTTTAGGATAAGAAAAAGAAAAATCCCGAGCACCAAAAACGAAGCAATGACAATAAAAATCGTTGCAATTGACATCATCTTTTGCCGAATGACGTTGACCACGCCATCTTTCATTAAGTGTCTTACGGTTCTAAGTTTCATTTGAATATAACCCCTTTTGCTGATCGCGGATAATCTCTCCCCCGTCGATTTCAATGACCCGCTTTTTCATCAGATTGACTATGTGTTTCTCATGTGTCGAAATAATCACGGTCGTACCCATAATATTCACATCGTTTAACAACTCCATGATTTCGTTTGACGTGCCTGGATCCAAATTCCCAGTAGGCTCGTCTGCAATGAGGATGGACGGCTGGTTGATAAGTGCCCTTGCAATCGCCACGCGTTGCTGTTCTCCGCCCGAAAGTTGCTTCGGATAGCTACGATACTTCTTGCTCAGCCCTACCAAACTAAGGATTTTTGGTACCTCGCGGCGAATCTGTTTCGCTGGTTTTTCGGTGATTTCGAGCGCATACGCTACATTTTCAAATACCGTTTTATCTGGCAACAATCGATAATCTTGAAAGACAACCCCTATCTTTCGCCTGAATTCCGGCACCTTTTTATGTGGAATTTCTCCCACATTAACGCCGTTTACCGTAACAATCCCAGTTGAAGGCAGCTCTTCTTTCATGATGAGCTTGATGATTGATGACTTTCCAGCGCCGCTTGAACCGACCAGAAAGACAAATTCCCCCTCGCCAATTTTGATGTTAATATGTTTTAGCGCCTCCGTGCCGTTTGGATAAATCTTAGATACATCAATTAATTCAATCAAAATGGTTCCCCCTACTTATGTTGCAAGTAACTTCGAAGCATAATTGCCAACTTCAATATCATTGCATCTTCAAAACGTGTAATATCAAGGCCAGTGAGTTTGTTGATCTTATCAAGTCGATAGACCAATGTATTGCGATGAATAAACATCTGCCGCGCCGTTTCGCTGACATTGAGACTGTTTTCAAAAAACGAATGTACTGTGCTCAAATATTCTTTTCCAAAATCTGCGTACATTTTATCATCAAACACCTCATGGATAAAGCTTTTCCCCGCTTGCTCAGAAATATCATTGATGAGCCTAGCAACTCCTAACTTGCCGAAATTGACGACTTTAGCATGGATGTCAAACACGCCTGATACCTCGAGAGCCGTCTTGCAACTCTCATATGATTTGATCATTTCCGCAAGGGATCCAACTTCTTGGCCAATGCCAACGCGAGATGAAATATAAAGTTCTGTTTCCAATGTCTCTACGATTTGATGTCCGGTCTGCTCTGCTGTCGTCTGGTCTGTGATATTGGCGACGATTGCAATGGTATTGCCAAACACCCCTGCGACGCGCACATCGTCACTTGCCTGATATAACACTTCCAGAACTTCTAAAATCGCGGGCAAATCGTGTTTGCTAGACTCCACAAGCAACACAGCGCGTGCAGCTTCAAACTCCAGTCCAAGGATATACGCTTCCGCGATCATTTGCTCAGCGGAAATCGTGCCCAAAAAAATGCTCTTGAAATACTCGGTTTCTCGCTTCGTCTCATACTCCGTGCTCATATAAAATGCAATCGAACCTGCCAAGACAGAAAGCGCTGCATCATTAGCGCGTCCATCCCCTTCGATAAAACAAAGGGTTTCCATCTCTTCAGTTAAGCGCATAAAGGAAAACATGGCACTCACTTTGACCTCATTGCCGATTTTTTTAGGTGTCGTCAATTTTCTGCCAATCAATTCATGATTGGTGCAAACAAACACCAATCCTTCGACATCCACCAACCCCGCCGTGGCGTTGATTCGGTTTGCGATTTTATCTAAGTAGTTCTGAAGTTTCACTTTATCCAAAAACCCATCCTCCTACTTGCACGAACTGACAACGATTGTCTTTCCCATTATAGCAGATTATGTCCCGTAATACATTAAAAAATGATTCGAAAAAGCTGCCCCACATAGAGCAGCTTGATTCGTATCACTGTGTAAGTCTGTCTCTTAAAAAATCAATGTCTTTTCTGTATCTTTATCAAAAAGAAGAATTTTGTTTGTATCAAGTGCAACTTTAATAATATCGCCGTGTTTTGTTGTAGATCTCGGATTCACGCGCGCGGTAACGTTCGTCTCGCCGACGGTCATATAAAGCAGAGTCTCTGAACCGAGTTTTTCAACCACCTGCACCTCGCACTCAACGATGCTATCAGGCATTTGACTGATAAATGCTTCTTCATCATGAATACATTCTGGACGAATGCCAAGAATCACTTTTTTACCAATATACTCTGACGCGGTTTCTTTTACCATTTTTGCTTTGTACGCAGGAAGCTTTACGGTATCTTTTGCAACAATCAGATTGATATCATCGCCTTTTTCCTCGACAACTGCTTCTAAAAAGTTCATCATCGGGCTGCCAATGAATCCAGCAACAAACATATTTTGTGGTTTTTCATACAAGTCAGTAGGTGCGTCGACTTGTTGAATGAATCCATCTTTCATGACGACAATTTTTGTTCCCATCGTGAGGGCTTCGATTTGGTCATGTGTTACATAAATGAACGTGATTTGCAGTCTTAAATGCAGTTTGCTAATCTCAGTTCTCATCTGTACTCTGAGCTTTGCATCCAAGTTTGATAATGGCTCATCTAATAAGAAGACTTGTGGCTCACGCACCATGGCGCGACCAAGCGCGACTCTCTGTCTTTGTCCACCGGACAACGCTTTTGGCTTTCGATCTAACAACGGCTCGATGCTGAGCATCTTTGCAGCTTCCTTTACTCTTCTGTCGATTTCAGCTTTTGGATACTTTCTTAATTTCAACCCAAACGCCATGTTGTTGTATACCGTCATATGTGGATACAACGCATAACTTTGAAATACCATCGCGATGTCACGATCTTTTGGCTGTACGTCATTGATTAAACGATCGCCGATGTAAATCTCGCCCTCGCTGATTTCCTCAAGGCCTGCAATCATTCTTAATGTCGTCGTCTTACCACAACCAGATGGACCAACCAGGATCACGAATTCCTTATCCTTAATGTCAAGATTGAAGTTGTTGACCGCGGTTACCCCGCCTTCGAATCTTTTGTAAATGTTTTTTAAGTTTACGCTTGCCATTTTAAATTCCTCCTAAAAAGTTCATGCGACTGCACGTAATAAGTATATTAACACTATTCTTTTTTTCTTTCTATGTAAAACTTCCACAATTTTTTTGACAACTCTTTGTGAATTTTGTATAAAATAAATTTTACTATTGTATTTTTATGCAGGATAGTGTATATTTATTTATATTCTCACCGTTTTTAATGGAGAATGCACAACAATGGAGGGTTGATTATGGTCAATTTAAGTATTATCGGAGCTACGGGTTATGTCGGTTTGGAGTTAGTGCGAATATTATCTACACACCCTAATATCAGGCTTGTGAAGCTAGTTTCACAAAGTTATGTTGGAAAAAAGTTTTCTGATCTTTATCCGAGCCTGCGTGGCATATGCGATATCGAATGCACTGCATTGAATATTCATGAAATTGCAAAAAGTTCGGATTTTGTCATTACTGCACTGCCACCCGACGCATCCAAAGACATCATTCCAGCTTTGATACAACTTGGCGTCAAAGTTATTGATCATAGTGCTCATTTCCGATATAAAGATGTGTCCATATATGAGTCTGTGTATAAGACAACACATGATTTACCTGAACTACAAGCACAAGCCGTGTATGGTTTGCCCGAATTGTATCGCGACCAAATCAAAGATGCGACTTTGGTTGCAGATCCTGGATGTTATCCAACTTGTAGTATACTAGGCCTGGCACCGGCGATCAAAGCAAACATGATTGATCTTTCTTCCATTATCATCAACGCCGTGTCTGGCGTTTCGGGCGCAGGCCGAAAAGCGGACGTCGATTATAGCTTTTGTGAACTGGATGACAACTTCAAAGCGTATGGCATCGCGACCCACCGTCACACGAGCGAAATTGAGCAGGAACTGACATTGTTGGCGGGAGAAGAGATTAAGGTTTCATTTACACCCCACTTGGCGCCGTTTAAGCGCGGGATGCTGGCGACCATTCATGTGAACCTGACGCAGGATGTTTCGACAGAAGAAGTGCTCGCATGCTATCAAGAGTATTATAAAAATGAAGCATTTGTGCGCGTGATGCCGCTTGGCACGATGCCGGAGGTAAAGCATGTAAGGGGTTCGAACTTCGTCGACATCGGCGTGATGGTCGATAGACGGGTGAATCGGTTGGTGATTGTCAGCGCGCTTGATAATTTGCTCAAGGGCTCTGCAGGACAGGCGGTACAAGCGTTAAATAGTATGATGGGGATCGACGAAGGCACCGGAATCAAGGTTCCAGGGATGCAGATATAGGAGGTTAATATGCAAGAGTTAACAAAGAAAGCGGAAATTTTAGTAGAAGCATTGCCATATATTCAGAAGTTTTTCGGGAAAACGGTAGTAATCAAATACGGTGGAAACGCGATGATTAATGACGCGCTCAAAAACTCCGTCATGGAAGACATCACACTGCTGAAGTACATCGGGATGAATCCAGTGGTCGTACACGGCGGCGGGCCTGAAATCAATAAGGCATTGACGACGTTTGGGATTGAGAGCAAATTCATCGACGGGTTGCGTGTCACCGATGCGCAAACGATGCAAGTGGCACAAATGGTACTCGTCGGCAAGACCAACAAGGAAATCGTCTCGCTGTTGAACCAAAAAGGCGGCAAGGCACTGGGGTTGTGCGGCATTGATGGAAACCTCATCGAATGCGAAAAATACATGCCAATGGTGGATGGCGTGCAGACAGATATCGGGTATGTCGGAAAAGTCACGAAGATCAACACAAAGTTGCTCGAGATGCTTGCGGAAGACGGCTTAATTCCTGTCATTTCACCAGTTGGGGTCGGCCCCGACGGAGAAAGTTACAACATCAACGCAGACACCGTGGCCGGCGATATTGCCGCCGCACTCAAAGCAGAGAAGCTCATTCTTTTGACAGACATCGAGGGCGTGAAAGCGCACGTGGACAGCAAGGAAATCATTTCCGAGTTAACCGTCAGTGACGTCAAAAAATACATTGCATCCGGCGTCATCAACGGCGGTATGATTCCAAAAGTCTTAGGTTGCGTTGAGGCAATCGAAGGCGGGGTCAACAAAGTGCATATTATCGACGGGCGCCAGCCGCATTGTTTGTTGCTTGAGATTTTCACAAACCACGGCATCGGCACATTATTTACAGCATAACAGGAGGAATAAAATCATGAATTTAGAACAGATAATAGAAATGGATCAAAAATATTACGTCAACACCTTTGGAAACCGCGTGCCGGTCTGCTTTGAGAGTGGCCATGGGCTCACGTTGACAAGCACGGACGGCAAGGAATACATCGATTTGTTTGCCGGGGTGGCGGTTTCCGCGCTCGGGCATTCACACCTAGCACTCGTGAAAGCGATTACGGATCAGGCGGCGAAGCTCCTTCATTGCTCGAATTATTATTATATCGAAAACCAGAGTAAACTGGCAAAATTATTGGTTGCAAATTCGTTTGCGGATAAGGTTTTCTTCACAAACAGCGGCGCTGAGGCGAATGAAGCCGCGTTAAAGTTGGCGCGCGGGTATTTCAGCAAGCGAGGGCAAGCGGAAAAGTGCGAGTTCATTTCGTTGCACAATTCATTCCATGGCCGCACGCTTGCGACTGTGGCTGCGACAGGCACCGAGAAATACCAAGCGCCATTCGCGCCCATGCCCGCCGGGCTCAAGAAGGTGGAGGCAAACAACTTCGAGCAACTTGCTGCAGCGGCTGGGCCGTCGGTCTGCGCGATCCTTCTAGAACCGATCATGGGGGAAGGCGGCGTGATTCCACTTACCACCACATACTTACAGCAGGTGCGCAAGCTCTGCGACGAACGCGACATCCTGCTCATACTCGATGAAGTACAGACTGGTCTCGGGCGGACTGGCACGTTGTTTGCGTACGAATCGCACGGGATTGTTCCTGATACCATGTCGTTGGCAAAAGCACTCGGCGGTGGATTTCCGATTGGTGCCATGTTGGCAAGCGATAAGGCA
>JBAXOJ010000035.1:0-16525 GCA_037133315.1 Clostridia bacterium | reverse complement strand
AACTTATGCGATTCGAAATCAGTCCCGTGCAAAACTTTCCATTGCGCAGCCGCGCGTTTTCATTCCTGCGTTTCCAGGAACAAACTGCGAGGTTGACTCCGCTCGACGATTTGAAATGGCGGGTGCAAAGCCTGAAATATTAGTTGTGAAGAATCTGAGCGGTCATGATGTGGAAGAATCCATAGAAAAGATGGTTGCATTAATTCGGAATTCTCAAATCATTATGTTACCTGGAGGGTTTTCTGCTGGAGACGAACCAGAAGGGTCCGGTAAGTTCATTGCAACGGCATTTCGCAATCCGAAAATAGCGGAAGCTGTGATGGAATTCTTACATCATCGGGATGGCCTAATCTTAGGTATTTGTAATGGCTTTCAGGCACTCATTAAGCTTGGGTTATTGCCGTTTGGCGAAATTCGCAACATTGATGAGACATGTCCGACATTAACGTATAACAACATTGGTCGACACGTTTCGTGTTACGTGAACACGCGTGTGACGTCTACACTCTCACCTTGGTTATCCAACTGTAACGTCGGAGATGCGCATGTCGTGCCAGTTTCGCATGGCGAAGGTCGCTTTGTAGCAAAGAAAGAAACCATGGATCGTTTGATTGCTTCAGGGCAAATTGCATTCCAGTATGTCGATGAAAAGAATCAACCTTCGAATGAAACGAAATTCAATCCCAATGGCTCGATGTGGGCGGTGGAAGGAATCACTAGCCCAGATGGTCGCGTGCTCGGGAAGATGGGGCATTCCGAACGCATAGGAACAGATCTCGCAATGAATATTTACGGCAATAAGGATCAAAAGATTTTTGAATCAGGCGTGGCTTATTTTACAAAATAGTGGTCATTTGCAGGGAAATGCAACAGAATTTGCTTTTTTTTTGGGAATCGTGTATTCTATACTAAATACTGCAGAGAATTTCTTAATAATACACTTTAGTTGGAGGAAAACGCATGTTAGGAAACGTTACGGAAAACAATTCTGTCATACTCATCGGTAAGGTGAACGATACACCAATCTTTAGCCATGAAGTCTTTGGCGAAGGATTTTATACATTTAATCTTTCCGTTTTAAGATTAAGTGATACATACGACACAATTCCAATTCTTATTTCAGACCGTCTTCTTGAGCCGACGAAAATCATACTTGGTTTGCAACTTAAAATTGAAGGACAATTTCGTTCCTATAATAGCAAAGACAGCACAGAACATAAACTGCTTTTATCTGTGTTCGCACGCGAGGTAGAAGTGCTTGAAGAGATGGAAGACGCACGTAATCCAAATCAAATCGAATTAAACGGTTTTATATGCAAAAAACCAATTTTTCGAACGACGCCTTCGGGAAGAGAAATTTCTGACATTCTTCTTGCAGTGAATCGTTCCTATAATAAATCAGACTATTTGCCTTGCATTTCATGGGGGCGCAACGCTCGGTATACGCAGTCTTTAAAGGTTGGCGACAACATTAAGGTGTGGGGGCGGATCCAAAGCAGAGAGTATCAAAAACACCTCGAAAATGGAGAGATTCTGACAAAGGTGGCGTATGAAATCTCAGTGTCAAAACTAGCACTTGTGGAACCAGAAGAAGCTCACATCTGATTTTATTCATTCATAAAAATTTAACATTATTTTCGATAAAAAATCTCGATTTCTATTGTAACGAAATCGAGATTGTTATATACTGAATACAAGAAAACTGAATATAGAAAAATCTATTTTAGGGGTGGTTACCATGATAAAAGTATGGTACGGCGAAAAAGGAACTGGCAAGACAAAAGCATTATTACAAGCAGTCAATGACATGGTACAAGAGTGTGATGGAGACGTAGTTTTCATTGATCACAATTCTGAAAGAATGTATGATCTGAAGCATCAAATACGTTACGTCAATACTTCGGAATTCAAGGTTGATAGTTGTGCAAGTTTTGCTGGTTTTGTTTCTGGAATTGTGTCTGCAGATTATGACATTGGCGCCATTTTTATAGATGGTTTGAACTATATCACCAAAGCGGATGTCGATCATTATCAAGATTTTTTTGACACGATTCGGGGCTTAGAAGAAAAGTTTAAGATTGATTTTTATATTAGTATGTCAGGGATTACGGAAGAGTTACCAGAGTATTTGAAATCGTATATCGCTTAATTTGAAATAATACAAATGCCCTCGATGCGTTTCGAGGGCATTTTATGTACTGTGGGGGTCATTATGCAGGCTGGGATTGCTTTATCTACAGCAACGAGAGGGTTCGACATCTTATATACATATGGCATTCCTGGTTCCCTCCTTGCGACTGTGCAGTTGGGTTCTGTAGTCAAGGTGCCCTTTGGTCGGCAAAGCAGAGCGGTGGAAGGGATCGTGCTTGAGATTCACGACGATCAAAATGATTTCAACTTCCAAATTAAAGACATCATATCCGTAGTTGAAACCGTTCCCATTCAGGAAATTCAGCTTGAATTAGTTAAATGGATGAAGGAAAAATATATTTGCACCTACTTTGAAGCTGCACGTTGTATGACACCAACTTATGCAATAGAAGGGTCGAAGACCGTTAAAATAGCATCACTTGCAAAGTCGAGTGCAGAAGTTGAAAAAGAAATTGAAAACCTCACCATCAATAAGCTCCAACATGTCAATGTTTTAGAGTTGCTGTTAGACTTTCAGGAAATGCCTGTTTCACTCTTACAGTCCACCGCTAGCGTGGGGCCGTCTGTCATCAATACATTAGCAAAGTATGGATACATAACGATTAGAACTGAAAAATATCAATCCGTTATTCGTGCACAGAAGGGCATAGAAGGGCAATCAGAACAGCCTTTTTTAGCGAATGCGGAGCAACGTGTTGCGTTACAAGAAATCGGACCGTTGATTCAAAATCGCGAATTTAAGGAATTTTTGCTGCATGGCATTACGGGAAGTGGTAAAACAGAAGTCTATTTACAACTCATTGATCAGGTCATACAGTCTGGGAGAAGTGCGATCGTACTGGTGCCTGAAATTTCCCTAACCCCTCTAATGATTGGTCGTTTTGATGCGCGATTTCCCGAGATGACGGCGGTACTACATAGTAGGATGACAGCAGTGGAAAAACGAAATAGTTGGACGCGAATCAGCACAGGGCAAGCAAAGGTAGTGGTGGGAGCGCGATCTGCGGTTTTTGCGCCGATGAAAAATATTGGCATTATTGTCGTGGATGAAGAACATGAGACCACCTATAAGTCTGAAATCAAGCCGAGATATCATGCAATCGATGTCGCGCGATTTTTGTGTCAAAGGCATCAGGCCGTCCTACTTTTAGGATCTGCTACCCCTTCAGTGGATACCTATTATAGGGCATTACATGGAGATGTGAACCTTATCACGATGAAACAAAGGACCAATACAAACGGGTTGCCTGATATCACAATCATCGATATGCGAAATGAATTAGAAGATGGGAATCGGTCCGTTTTTAGTCGTTTGCTGCATACTGAAATCAAAGAAAATATCAAAAACAAAATGCAGACCATGTTGTTCCTGAACAGAAGAGGACATTCTTCCTTTGTCATTTGCAGAGATTGCGGGTTTGTCGTGAAATGCAGAGACTGTAGTGTGACGATGACTTACCATAAGAAAACAAATAAACTGATTTGTCACTATTGTGGCAGACTTGAAAAAAACCCGACGGTTTGTCCCGTTTGCAAAAGCAACAAAATTAAGTTTTTTGGTACAGGAACGCAAAAGATTGAGGAAGAATTGAAAAAAGAGTTTGGTCCGGTGACAATCGTTCGAATGGACATGGATACGACTACGGGGCGCGGATCTCACCAGGAGATTTTAACGCGCTTTGAACAGGATGAGATTGATGTCATGATTGGAACTCAAATGATCACCAAAGGTCATGATTTTGAAAAAGTGACGTTAGTTGGCGTTCTTGCTGCGGATAGTTCACTCTATTCTCCTGATTATCGTGCATCAGAACGTACATTTCAGCAAATCACACAAGTTTCAGGACGCGCTGGCCGCGGAAAACATAAAGGGAAGGTCATGATTCAAGCTTATAACTGTGATCATCCAACCATTTTGGCAGCCGCAGAGCACAATTATGAAAGATTTTATAACGGAGAAATTTTGATGAGAAAGACATTGGGCTATCCGCCGTTTTCAAATATTGGATGCATTATTGTTCACGGAGTAAATGAACTTACGACGAAAGAAGCAGCGATAGAAGTCGTGAATGAAATCAATCTAACCATCAAGAACGCTAGAATTTCTGATTCTGAAGTAATTGGTCCTGCACCTTCGCCATCCGCTCGTTTGCGTGGGAGAAATCGAATTCGTATCATCATCAAAATGACTGATATGCGCGCTTTGACGGCAATTCTTACGGTTGCCTCGGATTCTTTTTATTCAAAAAAACACAAAGAAATTGATCTGTCTGTGGATATTAATCCCTATAACATGGTATAATAAATCGAAGTTTTTCGAAGGGGAGTAATTATGGCAATCAGAAGAGTAGTGAAACAAGGGGATCCAATTCTAAGAAAAAGATCACGTGAAATCATTGAAATCAATCAACGAATCATTGAAATTATTGAAGATATGACCGAGACATTGTATAAAGAAAACGGCATTGGTATTGCTGCGCCACAAATTGGAATCTTGAAGCGCATCGTCGTCATTGATCAGGGTGATGGACCAATTGAGCTCATTAATCCTGTCATGCTCAGTTGCGAAGGAGAGCAGGAGGGCACCGAAGGTTGCTTGAGTGTGCCTGGCGAATTTGGACTTGTGAAAAGGCCTGCTTGCGTAAGAATAAAGGCATTGAATCGCAAAGGAAAGCGTATTGAATTAATTGGAGATGGCATGCTCGCGAGAGCATTTTGCCATGAAATCGATCACCTCGATGGGAAATTGTTCGTTGATATTGCAACCGAAATGTATTCGCAGGAGGAAATTGATCAAATGGAGGGCAAATAATGCGCATCGTATATATGGGGACGCCGCAGTTTGCTGTGCCTTGTCTTGAGGCATTGATTGACTCCACATATGAAGTTGTTGGATTGGTTTGCCAACCAGATAAAAAGCAAGGAAGAACCATGCAAGTCAAGAGTCCACCGACAAAAGAGATTGCAATCAAGCATCAGATTCCAGTTTTGCAACCAACCACAGCAAAAGATCCATTCTTTATTGCACAACTCTTAAGTTTAAAACCAGATTTATTGGTTACTTGCGCATACGGCAAAATTCTACCGCTCGCGGTGCTCAATATTCCACCACTGGGCTGTATTAATGTACATGCTTCGCTTCTTCCGGCACTGCGTGGCGCGGCACCCATTCAATGGGCCATTATTCGTGGTATGAAACAAACAGGAATTACAACGATGTTGACGGATATCGGAATGGATACAGGACCGATGTTGTTGCATGATACGATTGCAATCGATGACAACATGACCGCAGGGGAATTGCATGATTTGCTTATGTTTCGCGGTCCTAAGGTGTTACTGGACACGCTTGCTCGCATACAAGACCATCAGTTGAATCCCATCGCACAAAACGAAGCAGATGCCACTTATGCGCCGATGTTAAAGAAGGAAGATGGGAATATTGTATGGAATCAATCTTCTACGGAAATATTCAATCTGATTCGTGGTACTTCTCCACGGCCAGGAGCTTATTCAAAAATACATGGACGCATTTTAAAAATTTTCCATGCACAAATCGCGAAAGAGCTAGAACAAAAAGAACCACTGTCGGCTGGTACAATTACTGCGGTTTCCAAGGAAGGGATATTAGTTTCTTGTGGAAACGGCAATCTGCTGATTACAGAGGTGCAGCCTGAGTCTGGAAAGCGAATGGATGCCTATAGTTTCGCTAATGGAAACAAGATTTCAATTGGTGACGTATATGAATACTAGTCCAAGATATATTGCGATGAGAATCTTGTTAAAAGTTGAGGAAGAAGGCGGATATTCCAATCTTGCACTTTCTCACGAAATGCGCAATGCTAGTTTTTCTGAATTGGACAAGGGATTTTTGACCGAACTCGTGTATGGAGTGATTGAACGAAAAATGACACTGGACTATTTTATTGCTCGATTTTCAAGTGTTCCGATTCGGAAGATGAATCGATATGTGCTGGTGATTTTGCGTATTGCAACCTATCAATTGGCGTATCTTGACAAGGTCCCGTCTTACTCAGTTTGTGATGAGGCAGTAAAAATTGCGAAAAAAGTCATTCCGGTCAATGCCGGATTTATCAATGCGGTATTACGTGCGATGAGTCAGGCAAAACTCGTGATCCCAGCCTATTCAAAGAAATTATTCCATCAATACAATCGTTATTTGTCGGTCAAACATTCTATGCCAGAATGGCTGATTGCTCGGTGGTTGACGGTATTTGGGCAACCTTTTGTGGAAGCGCTTTTTGAATCTTCCCATCGTCATGCGACATTTGAACTGCGTGCAAATACCACGAAGATTACTTGTGATGCGTTGCGCGCCCTTTTAGAGGAGAATGGTTATGAAGTACAAAAATCTCTGATTGCAAAAGATGGTTTAAGGATTGCCAATCCTGCTGGAATCATCCAAACGAAGGCGTTTCAACAGGGACTGTTTTATGTGCAGGATGCTGCCGCTTCTTTGGTATCGCATGTGTTGAATCCGACAAAGAACAGTCGGATTTTAGATGCTTGTAGCGCACCTGGGGGCAAAGCCACGCATCTTGCTGAACTGATGGAGGATGCTGGAGAAGTCATTGCCTGCGATGTGTTTCCTCATAAATTAGGATTAATCAATGAGAATTTGATGCGCCTCTCGCTCAACAGTGTACATCCTACCTTGCAAGATTCGACCATCCGAAATGCAACATATGATTCCGCTTTTGATGCAGTTCTGCTTGATGTGCCTTGTACAGGACTGGGACTGCTTGGACGCAAACCAGAAATTCGTTGGGCGCGCGAAGAACAAGATTTCGCATCATTGCATCGCGTGCAAAACGACTTGTTGCATACTTGTGCGGAGTACGTCAAACCTGGCGGCACTTTGGTGTATTCCACTTGTTCTATTGATCCTTCTGAAAACCAAGAAAGGATTCATGCTTTTCTATCGGCACATAAGGCGTTTTCACTTTGTGATTTTGATGCACTTCTACCAGAGCAACTTCGGAATCGAGGCGGACAGGACGGCATGTTGACACTTTACCCGCAGATCGATGACTGTGATGGATTTTTTATCTCCAAGATGAGGAGGGTGTCGTCATGAAATTGTTAATCGATGCACTTCTTCCAGAATTGAAAACCAGTTTTACAGCAAAAGGCATACAGGGCTTTCGCGCAACACAAGTCTATCAATGTATGATGGCAGGAGTGGAATCGTTTACCGAAATGCAAACCCTTTCGAAACAACTTCGGGTTGATTTCGCGGAGCAATATACGATTGGCTTGCCAAAAGTGCATTCGGTTGCTGTTTCGTCGATCGACGGAACGAGGAAATATGTGTTGGAGTTGTTTGATGGGAATTTGATTGAATGTGTTTTAATGCGCTACAAACATGGCATTTCTGCGTGTATTTCTTCGCAGGTTGGGTGTCGGATGGGCTGTCAATTTTGTGCTTCTACGGGCATTGCGTTTGATCGAAATTTATCAGGTGGGGAAATGCTCGGGCAGTTGATTGTGATGCAAAAAGATGTTGGAGAACGCATTGGGAGTGTCGTCGTGATGGGAATCGGGGAGGCGTTGGACAACTATGACAATTTTATGCGATTCTTGAAACTGGTCAATGCGCCAGACGGTCTCAATATCGGATATCGTCATATTACGGTATCCACGTGTGGCCTAGTAGGGAAGATTCTAATGCTTGCGGAAGAAGGGCTGCCAATCAATTTATCCATCTCCTTACACGCGTCTGACGACGAAACACGATGTCAAATTATGCCAGTGAATCAATCTTATACTATTGACAAATTAATGCACGGGTGTAAGATATATATTGAGAAAACAAAACGCAGAGTCATGATCGAGTACGCACTGATGAAAGGCTTAAACGATTCGGTTGAAGCAGCATTGAAGTTGGCGAAGCTCTTGAAAGGGATGATGTGTCTTGTTAATGTTATTCCAATTAATGATGTGACGGGTACGGGATTTCAGAGAACGTCGAAAAGTGATATGACTGCATTTGTGCGAACACTAGAGAACGCAGGCATTGAAGTCACTGTACGCAGGGAATTAGGATCGGATATTTCTGCAGCATGTGGACAATTACGGAAAGATAAGAAGCAGATTGGAGACATGGAATGATTTTTTCGTTTCAATCGGACAAAGGGAATTTGCGCGAGTTGAATGAAGATGCATATGCCTATTCTTATACGAAGGATGGCTCCTTTTGTGTTGCGATCGCGGACGGGATGGGCGGACATAATTGTGGCGAAATTGCGAGTAAACTTGCAGTAGATGAGACGATTGCTTATTTGTCTGGAGTCGAAAACCTCAAAGAAACTGATTTCCCTACTGTTTTAGCACAAGCAATACAGATTGCGAATCAAAAGATTATTGCTTTGAGTAATGAAAGCCCGGCATATAATGGGATGGGAACGACCATCGTGCTGTTGCTGTTTTTTAAAAAAACAGTGCACATTGCACATGTGGGGGATAGCCGTGCTTACCGCGTTTCACACGGAGAAATCACCCAATTGACGAAAGATCATTCCTATACCGAGGAACTCGTGAAAATCGGATACCTAAAAAGGGAAGAGGCTGACAAACACCCGCGAAAAAACGTCATTACGAAGGCACTAGGCGCATTTGAAGGGTCTGAACCAGATTTTTGTGCGGTGGAATTATTGAAGGATGATATGATTATTTTGTGTACGGATGGGTTGACGAATATGATTACAAATGAAGAGTTTGCTGACATAGTAAACAAAATCAAAACACCAGATCGACTTTGTGAGAAATTGCTCAAGACGGCTTTGAAAAATGGTGGTAGAGATAATGTGACTGTCGCAGCAATCAAGTATTGAGAGGATCGATGAAAATGAATCTTGAAGGTAAAATTTTAGGTAACAGGTATTTATTGATTGAGGAAATTGGCGGCGGTGGCATGTCCGTTGTGTACAAGGCGCAATGTTCTTTGTTGCAGCGATATGTTGCGGTAAAAATTCTGCGACAAGAATTTACAAATGACACGGAGATTGTGCAACGTTTTAAATTTGAAGCACAGTCTGCTGCCAAACTGCAACATCCGAATATCGTTTCGATTTTTGATGTTGGCGAGGAAAATGGGTATCAATATATCGTCATGGAATATGTTGACGGCATCACTTTAAAACAGTCGATTGAGCGCAAAGGACGACTCGTCTGGGATGAAGCGTTAGATTACTCGATTCAAATTGCCGCTGCGTTAGAAAACGCGCATAAGAACAAATTAATCCATCGAGATATCAAACCGCATAATATTATCATCAATGAACAAGGCGTTGCTAAAGTAACTGACTTTGGTATCGCAAGAGCGACGAATACGTCTTCGACGCTGACCAACATTGGAAATGCAATTGGTTCTGTGCACTATTTTTCTCCAGAGCAAGCGCGCGGAGTCGCTGTGGACGAACGCTCAGACTTATATTCACTTGGTATTACAATGTATGAAATGTTGACGGGAGTTGTGCCTTTCAATGCAGATTCTCCAATTTCGGTTGCATTAAAGCACATGAACGAACCAGTCATCCCGCCAATCGACAAGATTCCTTCTCTTCCCAAAGGCATTAATCAGCTGGTTATGAAGGCAATTAGGAAGGATCCGCGGATGCGGTATCAGTCAGCGCGTGAAATGATTGAAGATATGTATCTGTTGATGAAGAATCCGGAGACTGTTTTGAATGAAGAAGAATCCAAAGACAAGACAAAACGCTTCCAAGCTTCGATTGTACCAGAAGGAATGACGGATGAAAAATTACGAAAAAAAAGAAGGCGCAATAATATCATTTTATTTACTTCCGTCTTCGTAGGTGGCATTCTTCTTATGATTGTTGCATTTGTTGCGGTCATGAACGTGGTCACGCCGCCGAAGTCGAATGAATATGTTTTGAAGAACTATGTCAATCAAAAATATGACGTAGTGAAAGCGGAACTGCCGTCCTGGGTCAAAATCGATCCAATCAATGTCACCAGTGATACAATTCCTGCTGGGACCATTATTTCTCAGAACCCGATGGAAGGCGATGTCATTAAGGAAAAAGGGCTCCCATTACAACTTACCATCAGTACGGGAACAGAAGTGATTAAGATTCCCGATTTTGTCGATAAAAATAATGTCCTGTTCACTGACGAACTGACGACGCTTGGCTTAACCTTTGTCATCAAAGAGACTTTTAGTGAGACCATTCCGAAAGATAATGTCATAAAGATTAGTCCCGCAGTAGGGAATGAAGTCAGCGTCGGTTCAAAAGTAACGGTTTATATCAGCAAGGGTCCTGAAGCGGTAAAATTTAAAATGCCTAATTTGACTGGGATGAAGTATTCCGACGCCTTGAAATTACTAAAGAAAAATGGCTTGAAAGTCGGGGTTGTCACACCGATGGGTACGAATATAAATAAATTTATTGTCTTAACCCAATTGCCTGTCTTTAACGCTGAAGTGATCAAGGGAGACAAAGTTGACTTTACTTTGGATCCTTATGTTATGAAAGTCTATACCTTAGATTTGTCGAATGAAGGATTTGAATTCCCAATGTCCGTGAGTGTTGATGCGATTCCTTCCGATACTGGCGTTGCGACGCGCGTGCTTATTGGGTCATATGTAAAGAGTGATTTTCCGTTAACTATATCAAATATTAAAGTGCCAATTGATGGCACGACATCGATCAACGTTTCGATCAATGGAGATGTTTATAAAACGGATACAATCACGCCATAATGGAGGTGTCACTGATTGATTGAAGGCATCATAGTAAAGGGGATTGGTGGTTTTTACTACGTTCAAACCCAAGATGCACTTGTAGAATGTAAAGCAAAAGGACTCATGAGAATTGGTAAATTGACACCAATTCCTGGCGATCGAGTCAAGATTGAACTATTAGAAGCGGAGGCTGGGAAAGGTGTCATCGTAGAAATTCTAGAAAGAACCTCGTTATTGACGCGTCCGGCTGTCGCCAACATCAATCAACTGTTTATCGTGATTTCATGTACGCAGCCAGAACCTGACCTTTTGTTAGCAGATAAACTCATTATTTCTGCAATGAAACACAAAATCAAACCGATTTTGGTGGTCAATAAAATTGATTTAAAAGCAATACAACTCGACGCAATCGCCGCGCAATATCTCAACACTGGTTTTGAAACGGTCTTTACCTCTGCCTTGACTGGGGAAGGAATCGAAGAAATTTTTTCTTTGATGAGAGGCAGAATAAGTGGGTTTGCAGGTCAGTCCGGGGTAGGGAAATCTTCTTTGTTGAATGCGTTGCTGCAACGGATCGCAATGCTCACAGGGACGCTCGGAGATAAGTCGTTCCGAGGGAAACATACGACACGCCATGCGGAATTATTTGCACTCGAACAGGATGGTTTTGTCCTAGATACACCTGGATTCAGTAATTATGAACTAGAAGATATCATGTATGATGAACTTTGGACCTATTATCCTGAAATGCTGAATGACGCAGAGGCGTGTAGATTTGCCGGATGTATCCATGTTGCAGAGCCGAACTGTCGGATTAAAGCACTTGTCGAAGAGGGGAAGATTGATCCTTTGCGATACCAAAGATATTTGTTTATGGTTTCAGCACTGAAAGAAGTACATAAAAACCGGTGGAGGTAAGAAATGATTAAAATATCAGCTTCAATATTAAATTGTGATTTTTCCAAGCTTGGAGAGGAAATTGCCAGGCTAGAAGCAGCAGGCGTGGATATGATTCATGTCGATGTGATGGATGGCATGTTTGTGCCTAATATCACTATTGGGCCGTGCGTCGTCAGTGCTATCAGAAAGTGCACAAAGTTGCCTCTTGATGTGCATCTAATGATCAACCAACCTGAGCGGTATATCGAGGAGTTTGTAAAAGCAGGCGCAGATATTCTGACAATACACGCGGAAGCCTCTACACACCTGCATCGCACGCTTCAGTTGATCAAATCGTTCGGCATCAAGACAGGTGTTTCGTTGAATCCCGCAACCCCACTCGCAAACATCGAATGGATACTAGAGGATGTCGATCAGATCCTTCAAATGACTGTCAATCCTGGCTTTGGGGGGCAGCAGTTCATCCAGTCTATGGTGAAGAAAATTTTAACATTAAAAGAAATGGCCATCATTAGTGCACGAGAAATCGATATCGAGGTGGACGGTGGCATTAATGGTAAGACGATTCATGAGGTTGTTTCGGCTGGCGCAAACGTCATTGTCGCTGGTGCAGCCTTGTTTCAAGCAGACGACATGAAAGCAGCGGTCGCAGAATTAAGAAGAGGTGCGTTATGATAAAAGGAAATGCAGTGATTGTATTAGGTGGAGAATTTGAGTATATCTTTTTCTTCAAAGAAAGAATTGTTAGACTTGTCGCGAAAAATGGAATATTAATCGGGGTTGACTCAGGTGCGGATCACATCAACTTTATGGGTCTTCGACCAAATCTCATCATTGGGGACTTCGATTCCATTTCCAAATCGACAGAAAATGATTTTTCAAAAGTCGAAAAGTTAGTGTTCCCCCCAGAAAAAGACATGACCGATGGGGAACTTGCGTTACGCGAAGCGGTGAAAAGAGGGTACACAGAAATTATATTTTTTGGTTCCATGGGAGGAAGAATTGATCACCTTTTGCAAAACATTTTCCTGCTCGAGCTTGCAGATTCACTTGGCGCGCATGCGACCATAGAATATGACAAAGGGACACTCGAACTCTTGACGGAAAACAATACCGAAGTGGTGTTTAAAGTGGCCAAAGGCAACACGGTCAGTCTGATTCCCATTTCAAGTATCGTTGAGGGTGTTACAACCGAGGGGTTACGATATTCTCTCAAGAACGCAAAAATCGAACGCGGTTCGAGCCTTGGCGTGAGCAATGTTGCAGATATCAATGCGGTCAATAAAAAGGTCACGGTTTCTCTGAAAAAGGGGAAAATGTTGGTCATTAAAAATAGCATCGAGGTGTAACGATGCCTTTCGATGGAGTCCTAACAAACTGTATTGCGACTGAATTACATCAAGAACTGGCTGGCGCTCGCGTAGATAAAATCCACATGCCCGAAAAGCATGAGCTGGTTCTTGCGCTACGCACCTTAAAGGGCAGTTGTAAACTCTTATTGAACGCAAATTCGACGATGGCGCGCGTACAATTAACGACGGTGAAAAAAGAAAATCCAACGACTCCCCCGATGTTTTGTATGTTGCTTAGGAAGTACTTAACAGGCGGGCGCATCCTTTCTGTCGCAAGTTATGGATTTGAGCGCGTGATTGTGTTTGAAATTGAATCTTCCAATGAACTTGGCGATTTATCGAATAAAAAACTAATCATAGAAATCATGGGCAAACACAGCAACATCGTCCTGGTGCACCAGAACGGTAGTATTATTGACTCCATTTTCCACGTTGACGCATCGATGAGCAGCAAACGCGAAGTTATGCCTGCAAGGCCCTATGAATGGCCACCTTCACAGAATAAGATCCCCCCAGCAGAACTCGTAGAATCGAAAGTCTTAGAAGATCTTAAATCTGCAACGGGGCGTGTGGATCGTGTGATTTTAAATATGATCCTTGGCTTTAGTCCGATTCTCGTGCAAGAAGTATGCTTCCGAGCGAACGTCTTCCCAAAGCATGAAGTAGAATCATTGGAGAACGCATCATTAATCGATCTGGCTGGCGAACTGATAAAGTTAGTTTCAGAAATCCGTTCTTTACAACTTTTTCCTGCTGTCTATTTCAAAGATCGCAGAATGGATGATGTGCTTGATTATCATTGTGTCCGATTGACACATTTGGATTTCTTTCAGAAATTTGCATCCATCAATCACGTTTTGGATTTTTATTTTCACAAAAAAGTATTTGAGGACAAGTTAAACCAGAGCAAACAAACGCTTATGAAAGTGGTCTCAACCAACCAAGATCGTTGTGTTCGAAAACTTGCCCTACAGGAGCAGTCCATGCGAGATGCTTCTGATTTTGACCATAATAGGGAAGTTGGTGACCTCATCACTGCCAATATCCATGCGCTGAAACAAGGCGAAGTCACCGTGCATCTGCAGAATTTCTATTCGGAACAAAATGAAACGATAGAAATCAACCTGGATGAAAACTTATCGCCTCAAAAAAATGCGCAGCGCTATTATAAAAAATATTCCAAATTGAAAAAGACTTTTGAACAGTCTACTCTGCACGCGCGCGATACGATGCAAGAACTGGACTATCTTGCGACCTTGGAAGAAGCAATCAACCAGGCGATGACGCAGGATGATTTGACCGAAGTACGCCTTGAACTTGCGTCACAAGGATATTTGACGCTACCAAAGAAGAAGGAGAAACGTTCCGCGGAAGCGGTGTCGCCCCCAAATGAATACCTCTCTTCCGACGGTTTCACCATTTATGCAGGGAAAAACAATCGACAGAATGATTTGCTGACTTTAAAATCATCAAAAGCGGATGATTTTTGGTTACACACGCAGAAAATTCCCGGTTCTCATGTTATAATTAAAACCAGCGGAAAGACGGTACCCTCAAGGACGATCGAGGAAGCTGCCATCATCAGTGCATGGCACAGCAGAGCGCGCGACTCCTCAAAAGTTCCAGTGGACTATGCGTTGGTCCGCAACGTGAAGAAACCGCCTGGTGCAAAGCCGGGCATGGTGATTTATGACAAGTTCAAGACCATTATAGTCAGTCCAGATGCACTTGTGATAAAAAAAATGACGATTACGAAGTAGGAGAGCGATTATGTTTTCAAAGGATGTAGTTTCTAATCTAGGAAGATCCTCGGTAGTACGTGCGATGTTTGAAGAAGGCACGCGCTTGAAAAAGATTTATGGGGAAGACAAAGTCTATGATTTTTCAATCGGCAACCCTGATGTGGAACCTCCACAAAAAGTGAAAGATATTTTGAATGAATTTTCTTGTGACACAGTAAAAGGTCGACACAAGTACATGAACAACGCAGGTTATCTGGAGACACGTCAAGCGATTGCGACGGCGATTAACCGCACCCATCATACCGAGTTGACGGTTGACCATGTTTGCATGACCTGTGGCGCTGCTGGCGGCTTGAATGTCATCCTGAAATCACTTCTGAACCCAGAAGAAGAGGTCATTATTTTTGCACCTTATTTCGTTGAATATTTATTCTATATTCAAAATTTCAATGGGGTGCCAGTGATTGTCGAGACGAATGACGCATTTGATATTGATGTCGCACTACTCGCTTCCAAAATCAATCCGAAGACAAAGGCGATTTTGATTAATTCGCCAAACAATCCGACTGGAGTAGTCTACTCGAAAGAGAAACTTTCCGAAATCAATGAAATGCTGCTCCAAAAGCAAATCGAGTATGGCACGGAGATTTACATCCTTTCCGATGAGCCATATGTCAAAATTTCTTATGGCGTTGAGATTCCCAGTGTGTTTCAAATCTTTCAAAACTCCATTATTGTGAATTCGTTTAGCAAGTCGCTGGCACTCCCGGGGGAACGCATCGGGTATATCGCCCTCAATCCAAAGATTCAGCAAGTGGATGTGCTCATGGATGCAATTTTATTTTGCAACCGCACGCTTGGTTACGTCAATGCGCCCGCGATCGCGCAACGTCTGATCACTGCGTTAATTGATGAAAGCGTTGATGTCGAGGCTTATCGTGAAAAACGCGATATTTTATATAACGGACTGACCAAACTTGGTTTCACATGCAATCGACCTGATGGTGCGTTTTATTTGTTTGTGAAATCTCCAATTCCAGATGAGACCGTCTTCGTCAAGAATGCACTAGAGAATTATCAGATTATCGCTGCCCCAGGTGGCGGGTTTGGTCGAAAGGGATATTTTAGATTGGCCTATTGTGTGAGTAAAGATGTGATTGTAAATGCCTTGCCATCGTTTGAAAAACTGGCGAGAGAATATTTTGGAGGTTAGAGGCTATGATTAAGCACATCGTTGTGTGGAAATTGCTTGACGAGACACCCCAACACGGGTCAAAAGCACAGGCAGCTATCAAAGGAAAGGCATTATTGGAAGGACTACTCGGGACGGTTCCTACTTTGCGCAAAGCAGAGGTCGGTATCAACGGCAATCCTGACACAAGTAATTTCGATTTAGTGCTTTCTTCTGAATTTGATGATTGGGCAGGGTTACATGCTTATGTGGAACATCCTGCGCATAAATTGGTTGCACAATTCATCGGTGAAATTCGCTCGGATCGAAGTGCTGTTGATTATGAATTTTAAGGAATTTACACTGTAAATGACTTGAACTTATACCGAATGTGTTGTAAAATGCGTATGACGCGAAACGCGTGATATGCGAGGGTGGCGGAATGGCAGACGCGCTAGATTCAGGTTCTAGTGTTCGCAAG
>JBAXOJ010000034.1:0-16850 GCA_037133315.1 Clostridia bacterium | reverse complement strand
TTACCTTCTTGCTTTTTGATCAAATGAACTAGGGAATATTTCCAATTCGTTATCATATTATTGCATTTTTTAGCTTAGTTGTATAACCGCAGGGCAGGGTAGGATAAAAATCCCTTGTTCAGGGATTTTTTCGGGATAAAAAAAGGCATTCTGCCGCGGAATAAGGAACAGAGGAGCCATTTTTATCCCAGATGCAATTTTTTGGGCACCTCGGGCATGCGCCGCCCATGCCCACATGGCAGATTTACAAAATCGGTGCGAGCAGCGGCAACAAAAAGTGTGCAAGCACACCGCCGACCAAAAATGCGGAAACAAAGCAACACAAGACGATGATGGTTGCTTCCAGTTTGCCGCGCTCCTTATACAGGACAAACATCGCTGAAAGGCAAGGGAAGAACAAAGTCATGGTGACGAGTGCGATGAGCATTTGTGCAGCGGTTAGATGTAGGGTTAAGAGTTGCACGACGCCGAGTTCGCGACGGATGAGGCCGAGGATAAAGGCCATGGAGGTGTCAGCAGGCAATTTCAAAAGGCCTTCTGTAATCGGTGCCATTAAATCGAAAATCATTTTTAGACCGCCAAAATTGTCTAGAAAGGTTAAGACAATACCCGCAATTAAAAAGACGGGGAAGGCTTCCTTGACGAATTCCCAGGTTTTTGCACCCGTGATTCGAAGCAATTCCGAAAGTTTCGGCACGCGCATTGGCGGGACGGTGATGTTCATGGGACGCGCCTCGCCAGGCAAGACATAATTCAAAACGATGCTCGTAGCTATAAAAATCGCAATCAGCACCAAAGCGTAGATGGCAATATATTGAGGGCCAAGACTTGCGAGTTCACCTGTGATGATGCCAAATTGCGCAGAGCAGGGGATGGTAAGGGCAATCAAGGTGCTTGCGATGATGCGTTCTTTGCGCGTTGGGAGGCAGGAGGTGGAGACGAACGCCATAGTAGCGCAGCCAAATCCGAGGATTAATGGAATCGTCATTTTGCCAGACAATCCAATCCGATGTAATGAGCGATCGGAAAGGAGGGCGATACGTTCAAGATATCCTGCTTTCTCGATGAAAGTCATGAAAAAATAAAAGCCTGCTACAATAGGCGCGATGATGCCAATGAGGTAGACAAGGCCCATGCTCAGAGCGCCATAGGGACCGACAAATAGGTTGGAGAGCAGCGAACCAGAAGCCACAAAGTTGTTCAAGAAAGAGCGACAAAGGGGGAGCAAAAACTGGTCGAAAAAGTGAATGGAGATGAAGTCGGTCAAATCAGACGCAATGAGTTTGCCCATAACAAAGAGCATAAACAACAGGAATGCAAAAAAGATGACTTTCCCCCATACGCGGTGCAATAATATGAGGTCGATTCCCTTTGGTACGAAAGGTGTAACTGGTTCGGGGTTGCATGCGGGGCCACATTTGGTTTCGCCAGTCACGTATTTTATGCAGTTATGACATTTCTTATAATTTTGCTTCTGCATCGGACTCCTCATCGCAAGCGATTACTATGACTTGATCGGGTGCGCGTAACTCTGTTTTGACTAGCTTCCAGGCAATCAGTCCGGTTACAATAGCTAAGACACCAAGGATGGAAAAGGTCGTCATCAAATCCAAATTAAATTTATCGCTCTCAGTTAATACTGCAAAGCCGCCTATAAATCCGAATGCGATAAAAGCGCCTGCGGATACAAATTTCACCATGCGCTCAGGAAGTTGCTTATGCAACACAACGCCGATGATAATTCCAAAGGCATCTGCAATGAGCATGCCAGTCGTCGTACCCATGAGTACCTGGATCTGGCTTTGTGGGTATTGCGCTGCTAACGCGATGGTCGCCAACTGGGTTTTGTCACCAAGTTCGGCAATGAAGAAAGCAATGGCAACGGTAATAATTGCACCGTATTTCGTCTTTCGATTTTGTTCCCCGTCAAGGGAGTCGCCGCGGATGGTCCATAAACCAAAGAATAAAAATGATAGATAGGCCACTACAGAAATCCATTTGCTCAGTCCTTCAAAGTGCGTGATATAACTGCCAAGCAAGACAGCCAAAGCGTGATTGAGAACCGTTGCCACAAATACGCCGACCATCACCTTCCACGCAGCATATCTTGTTGCAAGGGCCATCGCTAGTAATTGTGTCTTATCGCCCATTTCAGCCAGCACGACAACTCCTGCTGAAATTAGAAAAGCGGTTAAATCAATACCCATAAATCAAGCCTCCATTATTCTAGTCTTTTGCAAAAAAGAAAGACTTTTAGCATAATGTGAATTATGCTAAAAGTCTCGTTACCATTTCAGAAAAACGGTTGTAAAGCCAGGTTTTCAAACCAGTATGTTGACTTTACACAAAGAACTACTCCCCTTTAACAAGATAAATTATATCCCATTTCGAATGAGATGTCTACCCTAAATTACAACATCCACGCGATGAACTGCGCCATCAGAGAAGACTGGCAGAATGTTGCCGCTGATTGGATTGCCGTCCACCAAGATGGAAGTAGCGCCTTTGCAGCGTCCCGCAGTGTTGTCGAGATGGATGTCATAAATCGCGCCCCGGAACGTGCGACGGATGAAGGCCTTTGGCAAGCGTTTCGTGAGACACGGGTCAATCATGAGACCATCGTAGTGGCGTCGTGCACCCAAAATCCATTCCACCATGAGGATGGAGAACCAGACCGCGGTGCCAGTGCGCCAAGCGTAGCCAGACTTTCCAGGATTGAAGACAACCTCTGAGAAACTGTTGACGAAGGAGAATGGTTCCATTTGAGAGTTTGAGACTGGATTTTCTGGATTGTCCGGTGCGACTTTCATCCAGGTATCCCAAGCGATTTCGGCGCGGCCCAACATACAGTCTGCGACTGCCTTAAAGCCTGCGGCGTGGTTGTAGCATCCGCCGTTTTCGCTTTCGCCAGGCATCGAGTTCGACATATGGCCGACGCGCGGGTCGTATTTTGTAAACGGAGGACTCACGAGTTTGTAGCCATTTTTACTGCCAAGCAGCGTTTCGAGGCTGTCCATGCACTGCAGTGCGCGCTCTGGCGTTGCCGTTTGCGACAGCACGGACCAGGTGTTTCCGTTAATAAAGATGCGCCCCTCGGTGTTTACGTGAGAACCTGCCTTATAGTCGTCTTCACAGATGAAACGGTTGTACCATTCGCCATCCCAAGCCTGGTCGTTGAGCGCAACTTTTAATTGGTCAAAATAGCCTTGCGCTTCCACCGCAATTTCCGGCTTGTTAATACGACGTGCAATTTCGATGAGTTCAAGAAGTCCATAACAGAGCTGCTGGGTGACCATGACACTCTCGCGCTCGCCCGTTTCAGCAGTGGCTTCGAGGCCATCGTTCCAGTCCGCGTGGTGCTGGTTGCAGAGGCCGTGTTTGCCAAGATCGTTTGCCATATAGCGCATCGTGCGCAACATGTGATCCCAGACTGTGCCGGACTCGTCGCTTTCAAAATACGGCACGACTTTTTCCAATAACGAAAAGTCGCCGCTTTCTTTAATCAAAGCCGGCGCGGTCATCAAAATCCATGCAGGTTTGTCGGAGTACACAAGGCGGTTGCGTGGGCGGAACCCATGAATGACAAGGCCCGTCGGGTATTGCGAAGCGAGTGCGCGGAGGAAGTTCGCCTCTGCCGCTGCATAATCACACATCGAAAGCGCGTAGTCGCATTGCAGGTTATCTCTGAATCCACTTTTGTTAATCAAATACGTATACATCTGCTTCTTCACGAACCAGTTCATAAGCGCGTTGTAGTTTTCATTCCCGACATCAATGAGGAATTTGGAAGCACGTTCTTCTTCCAGTGCCATTTGCGTATCGCAAAACGCATCAATCTTTTCTGCATTTAATTCAGATTTGATTTTTTTGATTTCATCTAAGCTCGAACACTGGCCGAGTACAAAGTCCACGCGACCCGTCGCAAACGGCGCAATTTCAATCTCTGTCTGCACGACTCCCGCACAATCTGGTCCGTATCCAGAACGATTGTCGCAATTGAACCCGTAAAGAATCCGAGGAGTCCCTGAGGCAAACTCACTTCTGAAGAAGTGGTCACGGTAGCCGTTTCCGGCCTTGAATCCGTTGAGCGCGATGAGGTAGCCCTTATATTTTTCAGTAGGGCACTCGACGTTTCGGTTCACGACCATGACGCCTCCCACCTCCGGATAGACCACGCCGAAATTGGTCTTGCCGATGCCCTTTCCTTCATGGTTGACGCCGTTCAATTGAAACATGGCATAGCCAAACACATTCAACTTACGTGTGCGGTCCGTCTTGTTTTCTAATGTCACGGTCCAAACTTCTGCGACATAATCTTTCGGGCAAAACGCCCGCTGTGTGGCTTTGATGCCATCAAAGGTGCCTGTAATCTCAGTCTTTGCATTAAAATACTTGCATGAATAATCAGAGACGAGATTTGGCGCAGGGGCGCCCGCTGGGGAGAAGACCTCGCCCGAATCTTCGTCGCGAATATAGAGATACTTCGCATCATACCCAACCAATGTAACGGTGTTGCCCGTTTTGTCACGTGCGAACATGGTGCCGTCGCCGATATTTGTAAATTCAGAATAAATTTCATCATCACCAATGGTATTGGTATGCAAATTAACCCACTTGCGTGGTGGTTCGTGGCGCAGTTCAAAGCATTTCTCTTCTGGTAAAAAGGTTCCGTAATCTTGAATTCTAGACATTCTATTATCCTCCCGCAAATATTTATTTTAAAGGAATTATAACATTATTTTTCGTGTAATCAAACAGAAAACCGTGTGATTCAGAATAACTTGACGGATATCCAAATGAATGGGATAATTCATAGGAAGGAAGTGGTCAGATGAAATCAAGAAAATTTGATGTGCTACTCGCAATTGGTTTTGCAGTTTTAATAGCGATCTCAACAATTATTGCAGTTACAGGTATTGTAAATATGATAGATACGCGAGTTAGTTTTGAAAATATTTACAATGTTTCTTCGAAAATTGAGACTGAAGTATTACGAGCAAATACAAATTTGATTGCCGTTCATCGTGCCATGAAAGACGTTGCCTTATCGAAAACGCCAGCACAGTTTGATCGTGCGATGATTGATGTGAATCAATATGATCAAAGGATTCAAACGAACTTTGCAAGACTGCAAGTCCTTTTAGGACAAGATGTGTTGTTAAATGCAGTTGAGAAGGCTTATCAGGATTGGAAACCGATTAGAAATCAAACGATTGCGTTTGCGAAAGCAAAGCAGTATGCGTTGGCAGCAGAGAATACGAGAACCAAAGGGGCTGCGCAAGTTTTATTGATTGAAGGAAAAATGGACCTGTTGGTGAAGCGCACACAACTTGATGCACAAAAAACCTATCTTGATGCTTATGTGCTTTCAAGGAAATCAGTAGAAACAATGTGTTATTTGGCACTTGCGATGTTAATGCTAGGCACCTTAATCGCGTTCTTGATTGGTCGTGCGCTCGTCCGAGTCCGAAACAAACTGCACGATGAAATGGAGCTCTACAAAGTCACAATTGATTCCATTGGAGACGGCGTGATTTCTGTCGATATGAATCGAAACGTACAGAATATCAATAAAGTCGCACAAAAATTTACTGGATGGAATTTCGAACGTGCAAGAAATATTCCGTTTAAAACGGTGTTTGATATTACCAATTCAGTGACTGGGGAGCATATCATGGATCCTTTGGATCGGGTCATCGAAACGGATATGCCTGTCGAACTCGAAAACCACACCATTTTGACCTCTCTAAGTGGGGTGAAAAGGCATATTGCGGATAGTGCTGCGCCAATCAGAAATGCGCATAATAAGACAATCGGGGCCGTTATCGTCTTTCGCGATGTGACCGATGAGATCAAACGATTAGATGAAATCAAATATCTTGGATACCACGATAATTTGACAGGATTGTTTAATCGGAATTATTTTAACCAGGAATTGAAAAAGTATGATGACCCACAATACCTGCCACTTTCTATTATTCTAGGGGATCTGAATGGATTGAAACTATCCAATGATGTCTACGGACATGAAACGGGCGACGAATTGTTGATTCGCATTTCAGAAATACTAACCGAAAACTGTCGAGATGCCGATCTGATTGCCAGAATTGGTGGAGATGAGTTTGCGATGGTTCTGCCAAACACCACACGAGAAGAGGCAAATGAGATTAATGAAAACATAAAGACTTCATGTGAACGGTCTGATTTTCATCCTGTGAATTTCAAGCCAATCATTTTGAGTATTTCACTTGGTATTTGCACAAGAGAAACCATGGACCGCACGATGGAAGAAACTTTGAAATATGCAGAGGATCGCATGTATACACACAAATTGCTGGAAGGGAAAAGCGTTCGGAGCACCATTATTGCCTCGCTCAGAAATACGTTGTTCGAAAGAAGCAATGAGACAGAGCAACATGCAATGAGAATGACAGAACTTGCAAATCAGTTAGCGGAAGAAGTTGGGCTGACAAAGCACGAAGTAGATGAAATTAAGTTGTTGACGCTATTGCATGATATTGGCAAAATCGGCATCTCAGATAATGTCTTGAATAAAGAAGGTCAGTTGACAGTCGAAGAGTGGGGCGAGATGAAAAAGCATCCAGAAGTCGGCTTTCGCATCGCACAATCCACGACCGAACTTGCTCACATCGCCGAATTGATTCTAACGCATCACGAACATTGGGATGGCCATGGATACCCACAAGGGCTTGCGGGGGAGGAAATTCCAAAGTTGTCTCGTATTATTGGTCTAGTGGATGCCTATGATGTGATGACGCATGATCGTCCTTATCGAGATAAGATGACGCCGGCACAAGCGGTGAAAGAAATCAAGAGATGTGCTGGAACACAGTTTGATCCTGTGCTCAGTAAGATTTTTGTGGAAAAAGTGTTGAAGGAACCATGGTAAGTTGATACACTATAGAAATGAGAAGGAGCGTGAAAAATGTCACTTTGGGATAGCATCGTAATATATCTAGGATTCGACTCGCCTCTGAGCATGTTACGTGCTTTTGTAGATGTGACAATTGTTGCGTTCGTGATTTATAAGATGCTCATATTAATCCGAGATACACGTGCTTGGCAGCTCATGAAGGGTGTTATTTTTGTACTATTGGCATCAAAAATTAGCGAACTTTTTGGATTGAACACCATTCAATATATTTTAGAAAACACCATTCAATATATTGCGATTGCAATGATTGTGTTGTTTCAACCAGAATTGCGGAGAGGGTTGGAGCAACTTGGACGCAGCAAATTCATCGGGATTCTGCCATCCAATGAGAGCCAAGAAGTGACGTTGTCCAACATGGTCGGCGCGATTGTTGCTGCGGTTGAGAATCTCTCTGGAAGTAAGACAGGTGCTATTATTGTACTTGAAGGCACCACGAAACTTGGTGATGTGATGGATGAAAGCATTGAAATTGATTCGAAAATTAGTACGAGTTTATTAATTAATATATTCAAACCAGACACCCCATTGCATGATGGTGCAGTGATTATCCGAGAAAATCGAATCCAAGCGGCTGCTTGTTATTTGCCGTTGGCGCGCAGTACGATGATTCCCAAAGAACTGGGAACAAGGCATCGCGCGGCGATTGGGATTAGTGAAGTATCGGATGCGCTGGCGATTGTTGTTTCGGAAGAAACGGGACAGATTTCTACTGCAAGTGAAGGCAATTTGCAGCGTGGGTTGACGCCTGATTTATTGCGAGTTAAGTTAAGAAAGCACCTCATGATTGATAAACCGATAGAGAAGAAGAATCCATGGAAGTCTTTTTGGAAGCGAGGTGAAAAAAATCGTGGCTAAGTTTTTTACAAAAGGGGTCGACCAACTTGTCTGGAGTAAACCAATTATTGTGATTGTTTCAATCCTCTTGTCACTGTTTATTTGGCTATTTGTCGTGGATCCTGTCAAGACGATTACATTTTCCATCCCGATTAAAACCGTTGCGCTTGCGCCAGATAAGACGATTGATAAGAAAAATCTTGTGGTATTGAGTCAAGATATTCCGTCATCAAATGAAATCACTCTGGTTGGGCGTGCGTCATTTCTAGATGCAATTCAAATGGACAAATATTATTCGACCATCGACTTTTCGAAAATCGATTCTTCTGGAAACAAAGTACTCTCTGTTGAGGGACCTTTTGGAGAAATGAAAGGGGTCAAAGTCATCGAAATGTCACAAAAGACAGTCCAAGTGCAAGTGGATAAACTGAATGATTCCATTGTACAAGTAGATATCCGGTTGTTGGGTTCGCCACGCGAAGGTTACAAAGTCATTACGAAGACGGTTGCGCCGGTGAATATTCAGCTGGTTGGAAGCGAGGCGTTACTTAAAAAAGCGTCCAAGGCCATCGTGGATGTTGATATTTCCAATATCGACGTGGGATTTGAAGAGACCAAGTATGTGAAAATCATAGATGAAAATGGGATTGAACTTAAAGGCACGGAGAAACAATATCAGACACTTGTCAGTATTGGGGTTGCGAAAGAAGTGCCTGTCATTCCTGTGTTGCAAGGTGCGCCGATGAGTGGCTTTAGTTACTTGCAAGGGAGTGCCACCGTTTCTCCAAAAACGGTACTCTTGAAAGGAACGAAAGATTTGTTGGATAGTATTTCGAGTATTTACACAAAGCCGCTCAGCATTACTGGACTTACGGAAGACACGATTTTAGATGCCGAGTTGAAAGTTGTGAAAGGAATCACCGTGTATGGACGCAATAATTTTGTAAAAGTCACGGTTCCGGTACAAGGGTTGATTTCTCGTCAAGTGCAAATTCCTTCCTCGCTTTTAAAATATAATCATATAAATGCGAATTTTACTTATAAAGTAATTGCAAATTCTATTGTTTTTAGTGTGCGGGGTTCCTCTAATGTTGTCAATAACATGAATGAACTTTTGTTGCAGCCGACCGTCGATGTGCAGGGACTTGGGGTTGGTCAGTATACTTTAGTTTTTGAAGCACTCCTGCCAAGCAACTGTTCGTTTGATGGGAAACACGAGGTTTTGATTTCTATTGAAAAAATTATTAATTAATCAGATTACGATTGGCATAGAAGAAGAGCAAACTATATTACAAAGCAAAGTAGCACATAAGTTAGGGATTGCAACGGCTGAAATCCAGTCGCTGCAGGTCATCCGACAGTCTTTGGACGCACGACGGAAGAATCAAATTCAGTTTGTGTATTCTGTGTGTGTCGAATTGGATGCGTCCGCGGAGGGAATGGAGCGGTTTTGCAACCTTGCTGATGTATCCGCATGGGTGGAACCTGCCCGCGAAGCGCTTGTGCCTGGGGAGGAAGCGTTGCACGGTCGTGTTGTTGTCGTGGGAAGCGGGCCTGCGGGCTTGTTTGCCGCTTTGGAACTAGCGGAGCAGGGATATCAACCACTTGTGATCGAACGTGGTCAGCAAGTAGAAGCGCGGACTCGAGCAGTGGAAGCATTCTGGTTAGGTGGGGCACTGGATCCAAGCTCCAACGTCCAGTTTGGAGAAGGGGGCGCTGGTACGTTTTCCGATGGGAAACTTACGACACGCATTGGAGATCCTGCGAGCGAGCGCGTACTCGAAGCATTTGTCGCGGCCGGGGCGCCTGCAGAAATCTTGTACAAGGCGAAACCACACATAGGTACTGATGTTCTGAAAACAATCATCCCGAATTTACGCCGTAGAATTGAAGAACTTGGCGGGACGTTTCTATTTGGTACGCAAATAACCGATGTGACAATCCGCGACGGGAAGTTGACAGAAGTAACCATCAACGGGACCGAATCAATCGCAGTCGGGGCGGTTGTGCTCGCCACAGGGCACAGTGCGCGGGATACCCTTACAATGCTCCATGAAAGAGGAGTAGAAATGACGCAGAAAGCCTTTTCAGTTGGAGTCCGAATCGAACATCCACAAGACCTCATCAATCGGGCGCAGTATGGCACAATGGCAGAGCATCCGGCCATTGGTGCGGCAGAGTATCAACTTTTCACAAAGGGCGGCGCACGGACGGCGTATACGTTTTGTATGTGTCCCGGCGGCGCGGTCATCGCATCTGATTCAGAACCTGGTGCACTTGTGACCAATGGCATGAGTTTCAGTAGCCGGGCAGGGGAAAATGCAAACAGCGCGTTTGTCGTTGCGGTGAAACCGAGTGACTACGAAAATAATCACCCGCTGGCGGGCATTGCGTTTCAACGAACGATTGAACAGGGTGCCTTTCAGCTTTGCAAAGGGAATGCACCCGTGCAAAAACTTGGCGACTTTATGAACGACCGAATCACGACTTCTTGCGGGGTGGTAAAAAACACCTACACGAGAGGCATAGAATATGTTAAAATGGATGATGTCTTTCCGCGGTTTGTGGTTGCGAAACTACGCGAAGCCGTACCGGAACTCGATCGCAAACTCAAAGGATTTGCGTTTGGCGATGCGCTGCTGACGGGTCCAGAGACGAGGACGTCTTCGCCGGTGCGTGTGACCAGGGGGGAAGATGGACAAGCCACGGGAATTCAGGGATTATACCCGGCGGGTGAGGGTGCAGGCTATGCGGGCGGAATCATGAGCGCGGCGGTGGATGGCATTCATGTCGCGAGAAAAGTAATATCAAAATACAGGAGGTCGTAATGTCTAGACTATTTGGCACGGACGGAGTCAGAGGAATTGCAAATAAAGAATTGACGCCAGAACTGGCTTTCAAACTTGGGAGGACAGGCGCGTGGGTACTTGCAAAAGAGACGCACCACACGCCGAAAATCATCGTCGGATGTGACACAAGGATTTCTTGTGATATGTTGGAGTCTGCGCTCGTCGCTGGAATCTGTTCGGTGGGGGCAAGTGCATTGGTGTGTGGCGTCGTACCGACTCCCGCCATCGCTTATTTGGTGAAACAATACGGATGTGACGCCGGTGTCGTGATTTCGGCATCGCACAATCCATATGAATACAACGGCATCAAGTTCTTCAGCAGCGAGGGGCATAAGCTGCCGGATGCCATTGAAGATGAAATCGAAGAGATCATCCATGGTGGTGAATACACTGTTCCTTCTCCGACCGGTGCCGGGATTGGAAATCGCATCATCTGTGATGAAGCACTTGAGGATTATGTAACTTTTATTCAATCGACCATTACGACGGACATTCGCGGGATGAAACTCGTGATTGACTGCGCAAACGGTGCGGCTTCGGCGGCAGCACCCATTTTATTTGAGCGGCTTGGCGTTGACTTTGTGGTCATTAGCAACGAACCGGATGGCATCAACATCAACAAAGACTGCGGCTCCACCCATATGCAGCATCTGTGCGACCTTGTCGAAACGGGCGGATTTGACCTTGGACTTGCATTTGATGGCGACGCAGACCGCATGCTCGCGTGCGACGCAAACGGCAACTTAATTGACGGCGACGTCCTCATGGCGATAGTCGCGAAAGATTTGAAAGCGCAAGGGAAATTGCATGACGACACCATCGTGGTGACAGTAATGAGCAACATCGGTTTGGATGTGTTTGCGAAAGCAAATGGCATGAAGACGGTTAAGACCAAGGTGGGCGACCGTTATGTTCTGGAAGAGATGCTCTGTGAGGGTTACAGCATTGGTGGGGAGCAATCCGGACACATCATTTTGCTCGAACACAACACGACGGGCGATGGTTTGTTAAACGCAGTGCAGCTGTTGCAAGTCATCAAGCGCTCCGGGCAATCGCTCGCGGAAAACGCGAAAATCATTCAAATCTATCCACAGGTTTTGGTCAACGCAAAAGTTTCAAATAAAAACAAATACGGCTATCTCGAAGTGCCTGAAATTGCAGAAATGTGCAAATCCTTGGAGGACGAGTTCCATGGGGAAGGGCGCGTATTGATTCGTCCTTCGGGTACAGAACCGCTGGTTCGCGTCATGATTGAAGGCAAAGATCAGGCCTTTATCACAGCGAAAGCGACTGAATTGGCAAAACTCATTGAGAAAAAGTTATGGGAGGAAAAATGACATGTGTGGAATCGTAGGATATGTTGGCGACAAGAAGTGTGCTGGAATCTTGGTAAACGGCCTCAAAAAGCTCGAATACCGGGGCTATGACAGCGCAGGCATCGCTTTGTTCGAAGACGATCAAATCGAAATCATCAAGTGCAAGGGGAGACTAGTCAATCTCGAGGAAAAGGTCAATGCGAGCGAATATGCTTCGAAAATGGGCATCGGTCACACCCGTTGGGCGACACATGGCGCGCCAAACGACGTGAATTCTCACCCGCACAAAAGTCAATCGGGAAAATTTGCGGTGGTCCACAACGGGATCATCGAGAATTATATCAAGTTGCGCGCTTCACTTAAAAAGATGGGATATGTCTTTTTGTCCGACACAGACACCGAAGTCATCGCGCACTTAATTGAACACAACTACAAGGGCAACCTGTTGGAAGCAGTCCGTGAAACGATCGCACTCCTCGAAGGCACATACGCTCTCGGGGTCATTTGCACAGAGAACCCCGACTGTTTCGTTGCGGCACGCAAAGAGAGCCCGCTCATCGTGGGGCTAGGGGAAGGCGAAAACTACATCGCATCGGACATCCCAGCCATCATTGAATACACACGAAGCATTCTCATCCTCGAAGACGGCGAAGTGGTTGAAGTTAAGGCAAATAGCGTGAAAGTGTATGACGAAATTGGCTCCATCGTCGTGAAGGAGCCATACCAAGTGACGTGGGACGTAGAGTCTGCGGAAAAAGGCGGCTACGAACACTTCATGATGAAGGAAATGTGCGAAGAACCGCGCGTGGTTAAGGATACATTGTCGCCAAGGTTTCAAAAGTCGGTCGCTGTTGCAGTCGCAATCGAAGGCGAAGAGCCTATCTGCGGTGCACGGGACGTCCATCTGGACGATATTTCTTTGACGCCAGAGCAACTTTCTTCCATCGACAAAATCTTCATCGTCGCCTGCGGAACGGCATACCATGCTGGTGTTGTGGGCAAATATGTCATTGAAAAATTTGCGCGTATCCCGGTGGAAGTGGATGTCGCGTCGGAATTCCGATATCGCAACGCGCTCGTGAGCGAACGCAACCTCGTCATCATCATCAGCCAATCTGGCGAAACTTTAGATACGCTCGTCGCATTGAAAGAGTGCAAAAAACGTGGGGCACGCGTGCTTTCCATCGTCAACGTGGTCGGCAGCTCCATCGCGCGCGAATCGGACGACGTGCTCTATACCATGGCCGGACCTGAAATCGCGGTCGCTTCCACCAAAGCCTACAACACGCAACTTGCAGCCATTTATCTACTTGGCATCCACCTCGCAAAAATGAAGAACCAAATCACCGATGAATTCAAGAACCAGTTAATCAGCGAACTCGAACAAGTACCAAAGATGCTATCTGAAGTCCTTGAGAAGAAAGACGACATCGCGAAATTCGCAGCCCAGCACTACAACGCAAAAAGCATCTTCTTCATCGGACGCGGTCTAGACTATGCGCTTTCCATGGAAGGCTCCCTGAAACTCAAAGAAATCTCTTACGTCCATTCCGAAGCCTACGCTGGTGGCGAACTGAAACACGGCACCATCGCTTTGATCGAAAAAGGCACGCTTGTCGTGTGCCCTGTGACACAGGATTATTTAATCGATAAAATTGTCAGCAACATCATAGAGGTCAAGGCACGCGGCGCGGTGGTCCTCGCGGTCACGCAAGCGCGCAACTTTGACTTCGTGTCGCAAATTGCAGACGAAGTCATCTGCATCCCAGATGTGAGCGCGGACATCGCGCCCTTGCTAGCCGTGACGCCGTTGCAGCTGTTCGCCTACTACATGGCGGTCGAAAAGGGCTGCGACGTCGACAAGCCAAGGAACCTGGCGAAGAGCGTAACCGTGGAGTAGCTGGGGCGCGTGGGGCTCGCGCAGGCGGGCGCAAGGGTCAAAGGCAAAAGGCCAAAAGTAAAGGCAAAAGGTAAGGGCGTGGCGCTGCCGCAGATTGACGGCGCTTTAACAAATATTAGTCCATATTTAAATTCCTTGTATAAGATTTGTCCGAATTTAGCCTCCCACATGACCAAATTAAGCGATTTTAACAAAAAACTATTGTGCAAATAAATCCTTGTATAAAAAAGCAGTCTTTTAAGCGGAATTTTATACAAGGATTTTTTGATTGCTTGGTTTTTTGTTAAAACCTACTCAAATCTAATCGAAATCAATAAATTTGGGCACTGTTTTATACAAGGAAGTTTCAAACAATCGATATTTTGTTAAAATGGCACAAAAGCGGGTGCGCTGCAGACAGGGCGAGAAGGTAAAAGCATGGCGCTGCCGAAAGCGCGCGGTCAGGCGAGAAGGTAAAGGCATGGCGCTGCCGCAAAATGACGCGAAATCATTAAAACGGACTGACGGGCCGATTATCCTACCACAAATCGGACTGACGCCCGCCGTTTCCTACCACAAAACGCGCAGATCCAAATTTTCGCGCTTTTGAAGCGTTGAATACTAGTCAATCAAGAGAAATCCGCATTTGAATTATACAAATACCATTTATTTTTAAGTATTTGTATAATTTTTTTTCGGATTTGAATCAGTGAAGCAGGTTTGAAGCAAATAATGGTAGGAAAAAACGCCCGTCACTGCGAAAGTATTGAAATCGTCGGTTTTCGACGAATGAAATCAGGAGTAAACCGACACCTTTTGATTTTGCTTTGATATTTTCGGTAAAGCTATTGATATAAATCAATGAACCAAATATAATATAAGTAAGGAATTCGCAGAATTCGCAGAAGGGAGTTGGGTTATATGGAACTTGCTAAAATTACAACCAAGGGTCAAATTACAATACCGATTCACATTAGGAAAAAACTTAATTTAAAGGACGGAGATAAAGTTGTGTTCATTGAGAAGAATGGACTTGTTGTTATGGACAACTCAACAAAAGTAGCCTTGCGAGAGGTACAAGAAGCGTTTGCTGGTGAAGCTGAACGATTGGGACTTGAGACGGAAGACGATGTTGTGGATATGGTTAAACAACACAGAAGAGAGAAACCGGAGAAATAGAAATGAGAGTTATGCGATGAACCTAGCATAACCTTTTCCTAAAATTCACAATGAGAACTTATAAAATCCAGCTCATAATGGGCTGGATTTTGCTCAAATCAATGCACTTTAACCTTTTCGCAAAGTTTTTTATCATTAACTTATAAGAAAACCACGTTTTCTTATAAGTTTCATTCAATTATTTTTGAATAAGGGTTAAAATGAGAGAAAACGACCCCGAAAAGGGTCGCTTTCATCTATTATTTATAAGTTTTTAGTACGCGCCGCCGAGTTCGGCTTCCGACGCCTCTTTGAGCGTGCCGGCTTCTTGGCGCGCTTGCGCTTCCTGCAGGATGACGGCGGTTGCGGTCGCGCCGAAGCGGACAGCGCCAACGGCCTTGACTGCGAGCGCTTGATCTAGAGTTCTTACGCCGCCTGCGGCCTTGACTCGAACCTTTGCACTGACGGTCGCGCGCATGAGCTTCAGGTCTGGCAACGTCGCGCCGCCTGTGCCGTAGCCCGTCGACGTTTTGACGAAGTCGGCGCCGGCAGCTTCACAAATTTTGCACGCATCCACTTTCTGCGCATCCGTGAGGTAGCAGTTCTCGAGGATGACCTTGACGATGACGTTGCGCGCATGCGCTAAATCGACGACCGCCTTGATGTCCTTTGCGACGTAGGCTGTGTCGCCGTCAATCATTCTGCCGATGTTCATGACCATGTCGAGTTCCACGCAACCATTGTCCATCGCTTCGTTTGCTTCAAATAGCTTCGTCGCCGTCGTGTGTGCCCCGTGTGGGAACCCGATGACCGTCGAAACTTTGACATCCGTACCGTCCAAAATGCTCTTTGCCAAAGGCACGTCGCTAGGCTTCACGCAAACGGATGCGCAGTCGTACTGCTTCGCAATTTCGCAGCCCTCTTTTACCTGGGTCGGCGTCATATGTGGCTGTAAGAGTGAGTGATCAATCATCTTTGCAATTTCTTTTACTGTAATACTCATTGTGTTTTCCTCCAAAAATTTATTTGTCTTGCCTCACTATATTGTGCTTTTTGAGCGATTTTGTCAATTGTTTCGGCGATATTGCAAACAAAGCGCAGAAACGCGCACGGTCGAGATAGAGAATGCGCACAAACGCGCATGCGGCGGCGCACATGAAAATGAATTTCACTTTCCAAATGCCTTTGTTTTATGGTAAAATGCTCTTTAGAATAAGAAAGTGTACTTTTGGGAGGGATGAACGATGACCACTTATTGGAATGAGAAAGTGGAATGCATGAGCCTGGTAGAGGTCAAGCAGATGCAAAGTGAGAAGCTCGTGGACACGGTCCAGCGGGTGTATGAAAATGTGCCATATTATGCGCAGAAGATGAAGGACGCAGGCTTGACGCCGGCGGACATCAAGGGCGTTGATGAATTATATAAGTTGCCGTTTACATTGAAATTTGATCTTCGTGACAATTATCCGTTTGGTACGTTTGCCGTGCCGATGGACGACGTCATTCGCGTGCACGCATCTTCGGGCACGACGGGCAAGCAGACCGTGGTCGGATATACCGAAACGGACATTGACAACTGGGCAGACTGTGTAGCGCGGTCGCTCGTAAATGTTGGCGTGACGAAACACGACATCGTGCATGTGGCCTACGGTTATGGTTTGTTTACCGGCGGGCTCGGGCTTCACTACGGTGCCGAGAAATTAGGTGCGACGGTCGTTCCCGTTTCCGGCGGAAACACCATGCGGCAGTTGCAATTACTCAAGGACTTTGGGGCGACGGTGCTGTGTTGTACGCCATCGTACGCGTTGTTTATCGCGGATGAAATGAAGGCAAACGGCATCGAGAAAAGCGATCTCAAA
>JBAXOJ010000033.1:0-16915 GCA_037133315.1 Clostridia bacterium | reverse complement strand
AGTAAACTCAGTGATAGCGCTAAATTCTGTGGAAGTTGCGGTACAACTATCACTTCTAAACCAGCACCACAAGCTTCGCCACACCCTATGCCTCAACCAACCCCAACCCCTGCGTCACGTCCGGCACCCCCGCCTGTGCAACCACAACCACCATATATCGTCACACCATCACAGCCTTCACCCCGTCCGACACCACCAATCCCGCCGGTTGCCCCTGTTCAAAGAGCAACCCAGCCGGTTCCTCCTGTGACACCACCGCCACCACACCCAAACACGGCAGCAGCGCCGCGCGTTACGCCTTCTGCTCCCACTACACCACGTGTTGCGCCACCGATTCAACCTGCACCGCCAATTCAACGCGTTACGCCTCCTGTTGCGCCAGCACAGCAACCGCAACCTCAGCCACAGCCGCCGCAACCGCAGGCACAGCAGTTCGTGCCGCCTGGCGCACTCAGATCTGAAATCTTTGGCGGTAATCTTCCCGCAGTATCAATCAAATTAAACACAAACGAAAGCATCTATACACAATCCGGCGGTATGGCTTGGATGGATGACGGCATTGTTATGGCTACAAACATGACTGGTGGCCTCATGAAAGGGCTTGGACGTATAATGTCTGGCGATTCTTTGTTTATGGCAACCTTTACGGCAACCAGACCAAACCAAGAAATCGTCATTTCAAGCACATTTCCTGGAAGCATCCTCGAAATTGAGCTCCATGGAAATTCCATCATTGCACAAAAAAACGGTTTTTTGTGCGCTCAGCCCTCTGTCACCTTAAGCGCGTTTGTGACGAAAAGCTTTGGTGCTGGTTTGTTTGGCGGAGAAGGATTTGTATTGCAACGGTTGTTTGGACATGGCAAAGTGTTTCTTGAAGTGGATGGAACATTAGCAGAGCGCGTGTTAGCGCCTGGAGAAAAGATCAAAATTGACACAGGACACATTGCTGCTTTCGAAGAAACATGCACCTATCAAGCTGAAATGGTAAAAGGATTTAAGAATATTTTATTTGGCGGAGAAGGCTTGTTCTTGGCGACGATTACGGGCCCTGGAAAAGTTTGGCTTCAAACAATTACGATACCTGGCTTTGCAAAATCATTGATACCATTCTTACCGAAGCCAACCAATTAAGGAGTGAAAAATATGGCAACTAAATTTTGTACTGGATGCGGAAACGCACTGAATGAAACTTCTCAATTTTGCACAAACTGCGGGAAACCGAGCATCCCCGCGACACCTGTTCAACCTCAACCTCAACCACAGCCTCAACCTCAACCTCAGCCACAACCTCGCTACGCGCCACCAAACCAAGGGTACGCGCCACCAAACCAAGGATACGCACCACCAAATCCGGGATACGCGCCACAACCGCAGTATTATCAACCGCCACGTCTTGACGCCCCGCTTTCTGTCGGTCAATACATCGGGATGTTTTTTCTTGCTGCACTACCGGTAGCAGGATTCATTCTTCTTTTGATGTGGGCATTTGGAGACGGCACAAATATCAACAAGAAAAACTACGCGAGGGCAATCCTGATCTTGTCACTCATCGGGATCGGGCTTGCAATTATTTTTTCAATCTTTTTCGCCGCCATATTCATTCAACTGTTCAACAATTTTAAATTTGACCGATACTATTATTAAGAATTCTGGTTGACAGCGGCAAGCATAGCCAGAAAGTTTTCTTCCGGCACATATTCGGGAATGCTATTCCCAGAACCGAGCGCATAGCCTCCACGAGTGGCTGTGCGTTCGAGCATTTTCACGCTGCGATTGTATACTTCCTCTGGCGTAGCCGTACAAATAAAGTTCAAATCAAGCCCGCCGAGAATCGCAATTTTGTCGCCCCATAGTTCATACGCCTCTTCAACAGGCGTGATGTTGTCTTCGTATGAATGTTTTGCATCGTATTTCATGTCAAAAATGATGTCGTCCATCACATCTTTCAGATTTCCGCAGGAATGCAAAATCGCTGGCTTCCCCTGCGCGTGGATGGCTTCGACAATTCTTTTGTGCCAAGGAAAGACAAACTTGCGCATATCTGATGGCTTAAGCATGGTTTGCGTGTTGAAACCCCAATCATCATTCGAAATCAAAGCGCCAATCGAATCATATTTCGCGCAAATTTCATAGTAACGAAGCAAGCGTGAGCCGACTGCGTCAAACATTTTCTGCACGAATGGTTCATCATCGGCGATTAGATAACACATTTGATCGAAACCAAGCAAGGACGTCACGTTCTCCAAGACGCCGCCTGGCCCCCGCATGACTAATTTCATGCCTTCCGGCAACAATGGCTCTAACTTTGCCAAATACTCAAAGTCGTAATCATCTGGACTTTCCCATTCATAGGCAGCAAACGTTTCTTCATCGCAAATCGGTGCATCGTGATTCATAGAAACGGACTTTTGATCACTCGTCCGATGTTTATTGATTTTAAAAGAAAACCCTGGCGAGTTGATTGTATAATAATCGTACCCAGCATGTTTAAATGCATTGATACAATTGAGATAACTCTGCATCGATTGATATGGCGAATCTTCGAATGGATAGAGTTTTTTCTGCAGTGCGCTACTATTGATAAAAAACTCAAATAGCGTCGGCCGTTTCGGTACCCGGCGATACAAGACATCAAGAAAGTTATTAAAGTCTGGCTTTCTTGTGTTGTTCTGGAAATAATTAAAATCTAAAAAACTCGAATCAAATTTTTTCATGTGACACACCCTATAATATTTTATTTAAAAAAGCCTTGGTTCTTTCGTGTTTGGGTGCGGAAAAAATCTCAGCCGGCAACCCTTCTTCTATAATAGAGCCCTGGTCCATAAAGACCACGCGGCTTCCAACTTCCTTCGCAAATCCCATCTCATGTGTCACCACAATCATGGTCATCCCCTCTTTTGCAAGGGCTTTCATAACTTCTAAAACTTCTCCAACTAGCTCAGGATCGAGTGCTGAAGTTGGCTCATCAAAAAGCATGATTTCCGGCTTCATCGCCAACGCACGTGCAATCGCTACGCGCTGTTGTTGCCCTCCTGACAGTCTGGACGGGTATTCATCCTTTTTATCTTCCAATCCAACTTTTCTAAGCAACTCCATTGCTTCTTCAAGCGCTTCCGCTTTTGGTGTTTTTTTCACAATTATTGGCGCTTCCATGACGTTTTGTATTACCGTCAAATGCGGAAAAAGGTTGAATCGTTGAAACACCATACCTAATCGAGTACAGATTTCTGAGACTTTTTGCTGAGAAATCTTCAGTTGATCTTTTCCTTTAATTCTTTCGTCTACTAATTCATCATCGATATATACTTTTCCGCTCGTGATTCTCTCTAAATGATTTAAACACCGAATCAATGTAGTTTTCCCGGATCCGCTCGGACCAATGACGCAAACGACTTCACCAGAGTTTACCTCAAAATTGATGTCCTTTAATACCTCAAGTTTGCCAAAAAACTTACCCACTTTTTCCATTCTAATCATTTTTTTCATCAATTACATTCTCCTTATTCATAAACAGAATATCTTTTTTCTAGTCTTTCAAAAAAGTAAGTCAATATCGTTGTCATAAGGAGATATAGTATCGCTGCAGGAATATATACAGCTGCACTTGCTGATGCACTCGCGTTTTGGTCAGTTACTCTCATTAGATCTGACATGGCCAAAATGGAAACAAGTGCTGTATCTTTTAACAACATAATAAATTCATTTCCTACAGGAGGAATCAACCTCCTGTAGGATTGAGGTATGATAATTCTCTTCATCGCTTGTCCATAGCCCATGCCGAGTGCTTTTGAGGCTTCCATTTGACCTTTGTCAATGGATTGAATAGCAGCTCGAATGATTTCAGCTAAATATGCTGCAGAGTTCAAACTAAATGCGATGAAGGCTGCTGGTAAAGCCTCTAATGATAAAGGTTTATAAATTAAGGGCAATGCGTAATAGATAAAGAATAGTTGCATTAGCAAAGGAGTTCCTCTAAATAACCAAATATAAACGAAACAGATTCGATCAATAATTTTGTTTTTAGAAAGCCGACCTAGCGCGAGTAGAAGGCCAAAAATCAGTCCAACAACTAACCCCACCGACGCAATAAGGAGGGTAATTCCGCTTCCCATAAGCATTTTGGGCAATATTCTAATTAACCACTCTACAACACCAATCAACCACTCTATCATAAATCACAACTCCCAAAAGTTTTGAACAGGCAATTAAGTCAAATTATTTGTAATATCAACACCAAACCATTTTTTCGAAATAGTTCCCAATGAACCATCGGCCTTCATATCAGTAATAATCTTTTCAACTTTTGCTTGTAACGCTGTATCAGAAAGTTTAAATCCGATGCCAATAGGCTCTGGAGGAAGTTTAATCCCTGATAGCTTATAACTTGCACTTTCTTTATTAATATAATAACGAGCAACAACCTCATCAACAATAATCGCATCGATGCGACCAGTCTTTAATTCAGCAAATGGTTGAATGACTTGATCATATGTTTTCATTTCAAAAGGAATCGTTTTCTGGAACGTTGTTCCCGCAGCTTCTGCTGTTGTTCCGATTTGAACTCCAACAATTTTGTCCTTAAGGTTTTCAGGTGTGGTAATAGTTGTATTACTTGGAGGAACAACAACGACCTGTGCATTTGAAATATAAGGTTGTGAAAAAAGAATTGTCTTTTTTCTTTCATCCGTTATAGATAATGAAGAAATGATACAATCATACTTATTTGTATCTAATCCAGTAAAAATAGATTTCCAAGCTGTAGGTACATACTCAACCTTAACATTTAATTTAGCTGCAATCGCGTTTGCCAAATCAATGTCGAAACCAACCGTGTTTCCGCTATCATCTGTAAACTCCATTGGGGGATACGTGTTGTCAATTCCAACTCGTAAAACAGTCATCGCCGTGCCCGTTGGGGTTTGTGCTGCACAACCTGTCAACAACATGCCAATTGCAAGTACAAGTGCTACTACTGTCAGTAAAATTCTTCTTTTCATCGTTAATTCCTCTTTTCTTTTTTTTGAATTTCTATAATAAACCCTGTATCTCACAAGGTTATTACCCGTTTAGTTTTCTAAAAATCTCATCTTTGAGCGTTCTGTTCAGCCCGACGGTGTTGGTGCCTTCTTTGATCAACGAATTCCGAATGTACTCGATCTCTGTTTCCGTGAGGAAAACGAGCTTGCCATAAGTAGAATGACCAGTTTTTGTCAAAATCTCCGAAACTGCTTTGCGCGCACTGATGATGCTGTCAAAGTAGTAAACGTCCTGGAGTGTGTCGAGATCCCCTCCATGTTTCAGATAAATGTCCTGCACTTCCGGAATATCAAGCCCGGAAACCAAGGCAATGCCTGAAATTTTGTACTCCCCAGAGTAGTCGATGTAGTAGTTCCCTTCGCGTTTTGCAGACGCTCGAATGATGAAATTTGATTCGCTCAACATATGTCCGACCTCCTAACTTGTACTATTCTAAATCACACAGGAAAAATTATCAACAATTTCGCCCTCAAAACCAGAAATTTTTATCAATGCGGTCACGCCTATGGGCAATGAGAGCTCGATTTGAATCTTTCCGTCAATTCTTTCCCAGCTACTTTCGATGATACCGTGAGGGGTTGGTTGCACAGAACGCACCCAGTCGATGCCCTCCGGGAAGAGTGGTTCGAAGCAAATGACATTCCAACCGACATCTTTTTGGACCACGCCGCCGAGGATGTTCATGAGATGAAACGTCGGATGCGCACTCCAAGCGTGGCTAAATGAATCGTTACCAAATGCATTTCCGATTGTCGTGCCAAAGTTTTCCGGGCAGGTGCCATATGGGATGAACGGTGTCCAGTTTCGCGTTATGTATTGCAGCACTTCGTTTGCGTACCCGTGCGCGCGCGCCAACGTCAAGACGTAGCAACTCCAATAAATAGATGGGGTCGCACATTCAAGAGCTTCATTATCTAGAAACGGCAAAATTCTCTTTTCGAACATGGTTTTATGAAATTCTGGTTTCAAACCAAGCATAATCGCAAGCGTTTGTGCATGAACGGAATGCTCTTTATATCTTTCTCCATTCGAATCAGCGCAATCTACAAATAGATTAGACTCGGAATCAAATAACACTTCAACTATTTTCGATTCTAGAATTGCAGACTTTTGTGAAAACTCTTTTGCTTTTTGTTCCAACCCTATTTGATTATACAATTTAGTAACGGTTCTCAACGTTAATAAATACCACATGTTATAAATTGCTGAGTATTTCTCTTTTCGGATAGGAGCCCAGTCTATAAACAGCCAAAAACGAGGGTCATAACCAATAAGTCCGTTATTCTTTTGCTGGTTATCCTCAAAATAATTCAATACACTTTCAATTCTTTGGATTTGTTCCTCGAAAAGCGATAAATCTCCAGTCTGCCAGAAATAATCATCCACAGAAAGAATCCAAACCAAAGAAAAATCAGGTAAAATACAATTGTGCGCCATGGTCGGTGCATGCCCGTAAGTAAGTCCATTGAAAGATTTTTGCCCTGCAATGGAGCGAATTCCACGCTTGAAAAGTCTGGTATCACCATCAATCGCCATGGTGTTCCAGAACTGCACTCTGGCATCTCCCCACCACTGCGCCTGCTCTCTCCAAGGTGTATCAACATAAGAGTCTAAAGAACACACTTCCTGAGTCCTTCGGCAAATATTCCAGATTCCGTTTAGATTTTCGTCGGAACACTCAAAACTACCTTCCAGACTATATGGGTAGCCAGTATCTACGGCCGTAATGTTCAGTGAAACTGCAGAAAGGTTTTCACGAATGATAACTGTTACATATCGAAACCCTAGGATTTGAAAAAATTCATGCTCGACATTTGGTCCGGAAAGGATTAGTCGGTTTGCCATAGCCATTCTACAATATGTTGAGTCAGGTTCTATCATCACTGGAGATTTGAAAGGCGAAAGTACTTCATGGAAAAACAAATCGACAATTTCCCCTTTCGTCCCTCCGTTTACTTCAATCTTCAAAGGACCGACAACTTCTTCTCCAAAGTCCAATATAATCGCTTGCATCGTGCCTACTGGTGTCTCAGAAAAAACAATCGGTTGATTTTCTTCCAACTTATCATTTTGATGGATCCAAGCAGCAGATTCAAATTCTTTGAATAGCCCTTTTGCTATGTTTCTCCAATCTTTAAAATCGTCGCCCAAAGGTCCTTTCGCGATTGAAATTTTCGATTTGGGACTTCTGATGTGTTCGCGTAGCAAAGGAATTTGACGCTCTTCGAAATCACTCCATGGAAGTGAACCAAAAGATACTACGTCTGGTGAAATCCAGTCTTGTCCAGCTGGTACATCATGCAAGGTGATCCATTTGCGGTCGTCTTTTGAAGTATCGACGTGTTCTTGGAAATTGATTTGAAACGAGTAACGCGCGGTATCAAACTTGTGTGCCTTGTCAAGCCGACAAATCCAGGTAGCATCGCTTCGGATGGGAAGATCGCCGATATTTGAAGCACACAGCAATCCTGCGGAACTTTCTGACAAGTAGCCAAACGTACTTCTACCGGCGTTGTAAACCTCTACGCTGATGTAATTATGACCTGCCTGCAAGTATTTCGATATGTCGACTTCATCGTATGGCCAGTGCGATTGATAACCTCGCGCGGGACCTCTTGAGGCAGAAACACCATTGACCCAAAGCCGATAGCACTGATCCGCCGTGATGTATAGCATCACCTCACCAGACGGCACCGCCGCAAGGTAAAAATCCTTACGAAATTGCGCATAGCAATTATAAATATCAAAGTGGTTTGGTTGTGGCCAGAGCCATTGTGCTTCACTTAATAAGTTCTTTCCAATCTGTGTTTCAGTCATGTCGTTTTCCCCCAAGTTTTAATTGTTTCTTTCATAAAAAAATCATATAACGGCTGGATATCTTCCGTTTCATCAAAGCACTGAAGTGCCTGATAGTATTCCATTTTGTCTTCATCATATACGATGAAAGGTGGATGTTGATGAATCATCAGCAGATAATTCGTCAGCGTCCTCCCCACTCTGCCGTTGCCATCGGCGAACGGATGAATCCATTGAAACTGCGCATGGAAATAGGCAGCCACTTGCAATCTATCTTTTTGCGCCACATCACGGATTTCTGCAACCAATGCTTCTAAATCGCCCGCTACATTTTCTGCAGCCGCACCGACTTCGTTGATTCCCGTGACATAGTCGTGTTTTTTGAATTCCCCTGGTCTTTCGTCGTTCACAAGAAATCTTCTCTCATCGTATGTCCCAACGGTCAGAATCTGATGTACCTCTTTAATCAGACCGACAGAAACTGGCTCCTTTGCAATGAGCTTCGGGATTAAATATTCGTAGCAAATTTTCTGATTCTGCTGCTCAAATAGCGCACGCGGATTCCCTGAAAAGCCCAAAACTTGGCCATTTTCAAAAATCTCACGCGTGTCATGATATGTGATATTTTCATTTTCAATTTTCCCCGAATGATATGCAAATAACACCCTGAAACTGTCTAAGTGCCGCGTAAAGTCTTCCAGCATGGAAATATTTAAGTTTTCCCATTTCAATAAAATGTCTTCGAAACGTGCCACGCAATCACTCCAATCCTTGTTCTATTTGCTTTCCCGAACTATAATACCATATTTTGTTCCGTGACTGGAAGAAAGCACTTTTTTAATTCTTGCCGCCGCATTCTTCACGAGCGTGACTTGACTTGACATGCCATATTTACTTGGGCTTGCGATGGCTGCCTTGACGGGAATGATTTTGTGTTTGATGGTCCCTGTCGTCTTATCTTTGTACACGTAGGTGCCGACGTACTCGCCTTTGGTGACTTTGATTTTACCCGCTGCATCGCGTGAAATCTCAACTTTAGCGATGATCGCGTCCTCCGCATACCCTTTTGTATTATGGGTGTTGAATTCCATATTCGCTAAGAAATTCCCCGTTGAATAATAGACCAGTGTATTTTTTTTACTGACAGTCGAATGAATCACGGAAATCTCCTGGATCACGTGTGGATGATGCCCAATAATCAGGTCCACCCCTTGATCTGCCAAGAATTTTGCAATCTTCTTCTCCGTCGCATTCGAAACGGTCTGATACTCGTCGCCCCAATGCATGACAAATACGATGCATTCGGCTTTCGCCTTTTTCATAGCTTTGACACGAGCCGCCATGTCCTTTAAATTTGCAGCGAAACGACCCGCGCGATACGGATTAAATGAATCGATCAAGTCATTCGCTTTGGTTGGCAGATTGATGCCATTCAGCGCCTTGTTTACGCCGTTTCCAGTGGTTTCAAAGGTGTAGCCAATGAATCCAATTTTGATGCCATTCACCGATGCAATTTTGAAATGCGGGTCGGTCGATTTGGCGCGCGTCCCAATCACAGCCACCTTTGCTTTCGCAAACACCGTCGGCGTGCGGACCAGCCCAGCGAATCCCCGGTCATACGCATGGTTATTCGCCGTCGTGACCATGTCAATCCCAGCGTTCTTCAATCCATAAGCGATGGCGTCAGGTCCCCCAAACGTCGGATAGCCCGAATACGGCGGCCCATTGAGCGCGCCCTCATAATTTGCGATGGCGTAGTCAGAGTTTTTAAAGTACGGTGCCACATACGTGAACATCGCGTCATACTTGTACGTCCCGTCCTTTTGCTTGCCACCATCAATCACAGACTGGTGCAAAATAATGTCGCCAACGGCGGTCAACACGGCCTTCGCCGTCAAGTCTGGCTTTTGCGTCGGAGCTGCCGACTGCGTAGCAGCGGCAGTCTGTGCGCCATTCGCATTCGGCTTGGCGCCATTTTGCTTCGCCGCGCTCGTTGGTGCGCACGCGGTGAATGTGTTGAGCAATGAAATTGCTAGTACGCACGTAATGATTGTCATCACTCGCTTCGTCCTTGGATTCGATTGTGTCATTTCAGTCCCTCCCCTTGGTCCCTTTGGGCATCGTACTTTTATCGGTAAATAAGTAACTCGTCATCGACATCGCGCCCATGACCCGCGCGTCGTTGTAAACGGACACGACATCATCCCCATCCGTCGCCCCAAGGACGTACAGGAGCGGATCGAAATGCTCGAGCGTATGGAACGCCAGTTGTGCGCTCTCGCCAGCACGTTTGTAATTTATGATGTCTTCATAGGCCCGATCTAAGATCGCATGCTTGATGTATAGATCAAACTCATCCGCCCACGGATACCCGCCTTTCATGTCCCAGTTCACGCGCGACAGATTGTGGACGACGTTGCCACTGCCCAGAATCAAGACACCCGCTGCACACAATGCCTGCAATTCCTCGCCCATTTGAAAGTGCTCTGCGGGACTCGCACTGCTATCGATGCTCAGTTGAAACACCGGGATGTCGGCATTGGGATACATTTTGCACAACACCAACCAAGTCCCATGGTCAATGCCCCAGCTGTTATCTACCCGTACCACGCGCTCCAACAACGCTCGCGTCTCTCGTGCAAGTTCTTGGGCGCCTTTCGCTTCATATTTCATCTCGTATAACTTTCGTGGAAAGCCATACATGTCATAGATCATTTTCGGGTGTTCTGCGTCATTCACGCGAGTACCCTCGGTAAACCAGTGCGCCGAAATCGATAGAATCGCCTGCGGCTTCGGAATCGTTTGCGCAATTTCAGCCCAGGTTCTTGTGAATTCGTTGTCTTCAATTGCGTTCATCGGCGAACCGTGCCCAATGAAAAGGACCGGCATTTTATTTTGATTCGAGTTGTCTGGGGTTTGGTTCATTGCGTCGGCTCCTCAATAATATACGACCAAGTCTTCCGTGCTCATTCTTCCTCTATCAGTTTTTACGTCTGCCGAATAACCGAGCGGTGAAAAAGCAACTGGTTCGAACTCTTTGCCGAGTCCAAAGTATGCTTTGATGGCATTTGGATCGAACGAACCAATCCAACAAGTCCCAAGACCTAAGTCTGTGGCAGCCAAAATCATATGGTCAAAGGCAATGGCTGCGTCCACATCATAATAGTTATGCCCATCACCACGCACCCAAGCGGCATCTGGCTTAGCGAATATGCCAAGAATGATTGGCGCATCAATGATGAATCCTGCGCGGAAAATCTGCTTCAGTTCTTCCTTTTTTCCTGCCGTGCTGAGCACGACGATTTTGAAAGGCTGACGGTTGCATGCAGTCGGTGCAAGTCTCCCCGCTTCGATAATCTGGTCAACCTTCTCTTTTTCTACTGCTCGACCTAAATATGCTCGAGAACTGTACCTTTTTCGAATGACATCAGAGAATTCCATGACTTACCTCCTGCTAAAAATAATTAGGTACATTATATCACAAATAAAAAGCTTTAAGCTTGGATATTAGAAAGGCAAGAAGGTAAAAGCATGCCACTGGCACAGCGGAAGAGTGAGTGTGTTAAAATCTTACCTTCTAAGCCTATTTCCGCGCCAGACCAGTTGTTTTTAACACAAAAAAACCCTTAGACTTGCCATTTTTAACACAACGTCATGAAATCACCAATTTGGCCTCGATTTCATTCCTCATTTCGGCACTTCCAGAGCCCATAATTTGTAAATTAATGCGTGATCGCAGGGGCGTGTGTTAAAACCAGATACTCTAAGGCAATTTTTGTGTTAAAAATTGGGTCTCTGCCGCGGAAACAGGCTTAGACTATCATTTTTTAACACACCCCTCCAAATCTGTATAGTCTTTAATCAAATTCAGATCATTTCAGACAGGCGTCGGAAATGAAACCCTTTTTGCCAGACGCGACCAATGATCTCCGCTAAATGCCCGGCGTTCCAAGGGTGCATCAAAAAGATCGCACCCTTCTTCGCGCCCGAAGCATAATGGTTGGCGAGAGAGTATCCGTGCGGGTTGTGCGTTTTGAAATAGATGTCCTCCACGCTCCAAAACGCAGTCGTTGCGTACCCCATATCGCCGAGCACTTGAAGCATGCGTGCAGAGTTTCCGCCGCCAGGCGAGCGAAACATTGGAAAGTCCGCTTTCATCCGCGCAACATACTTTGCGCTCAGTACTTTACGCGCGACCTTTTCCCACTCTAAGATTTCTTTTTTCATACGGTCTGCAGACCAGTTCGCAAAACTCATGCTATGAGAAACTGAATGATTGCAAATCTGATGCCCCATTTTAATTGCGTTCCGCCACCTAGTTGGATTTTGCGTGAGCTCTCGAGACAAGAGAAAAAATGTCCCCTTGACCTTTTTTTGATTCAAGACTTGCAGGACTGTTTTGAGCCCGGGACCGCCATCATCAAAGGTTAAGGCAATGTTGTTTTTTCCTTTGTTTCCGAAGAAAATGATTTTACTCGGCATCATTTGTGTTGTCACTTTGCAGACAGCGCGTTTCTTCCCATCCACGGTGTAAACACAAAGATAGGCGACGCCTTTCTTCTTTGCCTGCATCTTTCCTTCTTTATTCACGGAAACAATCGAGCTGTCGGACGACCGCCAAATCAGTTTCTTATTGCTTGCGTTTGATGGAAGAACGGTCGCGATCAGTTTGAGCGGATGATCTGATTTCAAACTCAAATTCGAGCGATTCAATTTCACTCCCTGCACGGGTTGCTTCACGACGACCAGACAGGATGCCGACTTCGCAGAGAACACCGACTTTGCAGTAACCGTCACGCGACCCGGACTTTTCGCTTTCACTAAACCATGAATTGATACCGTTGCAATCTTTGCATTACTTGTCCTCCAGATGAGCGCCTTAAATGTAGCATTTGCAGGATAAATAGATGCAATTAAGCGGTACGACTTTTGCACGCTGAGCGCAATCGTTTTCTGATTCATCACAATTTTTGATATTGGAACTGCCGTCGGCGTCGGCGTTGGCGTCGGCGTCACAATCGGCGTCACTGTTGGCGTCGCCAAAGGATCCTGGGCAGTCGTTGCATCCACCGTTTCAATGCGCTGCATGAAAAAATAGCCAGACACGACAAGACACAGAATCAATAAACTGACATTCCTTTTTCTAATCATTCCTCGACGCATGCGATGCATTCTCCTTCCCATTCACTGCGTGAAACACGAAGTGCGGCATATCCACGCCATAATAATGCTTTATAAACTGTGCGCAAACGCGCATTCCGTTTCGCTTTGCGACATTTTGCGACGCAACATTACTGTCTCTAATGATTGAAAAAACTTCCTCCGCACCAAGCGCCTCAAACGCATATTCTTTGCACGCAATCGCTGCTTCGGTGGCATACCCTTTTTGCCAAAAAGCCTTTTGAAGGAGATACCCCACCTCAAGCACCTGTCGTCCGTCGCAGTCTTGCATCGAAAGGCCGCATTGACCAATCATTTCGTTCGTCTCTTTCAAAATCACAGCCCAAAGTCCGTAACCCAGTTCAGAATAGCGAAGAATTTGACGATCTAGCCAGTCATGCGTCTCTTGATCATTGAAGGCATGTTCGTATGCATACATCACATCGGCGTCCTGCAAAATCAGGCAGAGCGCGGGATAGTCCTCTTGTGTCATTTCTCTCAGATAGAGTCGTTCTGTTTCTACAACGATCATTTCACTTGCACTCCAATCAGATCAGTTTTCTCTTGCCAAACGGCACTTTCATAAATCTCCAGGCTGTCTTCAAATTCGTGAGCCAGACCAGCTGTGCGCCATTTCTTGTGTTCTTTAGAATGCGCGGAATGAAAAACTTCGCAACCGTCTCTGGGCGATCGCCCAACATATTGAAAATAAACTTGAAACTTTTGTCCTTCAGGACCTCTGATTCGGACCCGTCGGGTGACTTTGTAATAAAATCGGTCAGCATCATTCCTGGCGACAACCTCCCTGCTTTCACCGTGGTGCCTTGCAACTCCTTCGCAAGTGCCTTCGAGAAATAGGTCAATGCATGCTTTGTTGTGCCATAAAGAATGGTCTTCGCGACAATCATATCGTTGGAGCCGAGGCCTTCCATATTCCAGATTTGTCCGCTACCTTGCTGCAACATGTGTTTTGCAGCGAGCTGAGAACCGAAAATCATCCCCTTAATATTCGTATCAATAATTTTTGCGGTGTCCACAAACGCGATATCACTGCAAAATTCGTGCGGTGAGTTCTGGCCAGCATTGTTAATCCAATGATCGATGCGCCCCCATTTTTCGACTGATTCATCCCAAAGACGTGCAAGATCACTAGGCTGATTCACATTACATGAAACATAGATATAATGCTCCAGGTAGCCTACGAGTTCGGTTGCTAACTGCTCTGAAATCAGTTCTCCCCTGCCAGAAATCGTAACATTGCAGCCTGCCTGAAGAAATTCCTTAGCCATTGCAAGTCCGATTCCCCTTGTACTTCCAGTGATGACGATGTTTTTCATGAAATGCGCCTCCTAGATAAATTCTTTGTAATCCGCCCAGTTCTCTTCCAAAAGCCTAGGCGTATCCAATCCATACGGGCAGTGTTGTTTGCAATGATTGCAGTGCGTACAGTCTTCAATCATCTTCATTTTCCGTTGCCAGTCGGCATTCAAATAGACGGATGTTGGCGCCCGCCGAATCATTTTTGACATCCGCGCTGCTGTTGGAATTTCGATGCCCTCAGGACACGGCAAACAATACCCGCACCCGCGACAAAATTCGCCTTGAAGCGCCTCTTGATCCCGCGCAATCACTTCTAATATGGTATCACACATGGACGGCGGTTGGTCGATAAAAGAAATAAATTCGTCCAGTTCCTTCTCACTTTGCACACCCCAAATTGGCAGGACGCCTTCATACTGCGCCAAAAACGCATACGCCGCAGCGGCATCCGTAATCAGCCCGCCCGCCAAGGCCTTCATCGCAATGAACCCAACGCCCAATTCCTGACAGCGCGCAACCAGCGTAATTTCATCCGCAGTCGCCAAATAACTAAACGGAAATTGAATGGTCTCATACAACCCCGACTCGACCGCTTCGATTGCTACCGGCAGCCGATGGTTAGTGATCCCGATGTGACGAATTTTTCCCTGCGCTTTCGCCTCCAACATAGCCTCATACAAGCCGGTGCCATCGCCCGGTTTCGGACAGATGGGTGGATTGTGAAATTGATATAAATCCAGATAGTCGGTCTGCAACATCGCAAGCGACGTGTTGAGTTGTTCCCAAAACTCCGCAACCTGCATGGTCATGGTCTTTGAGGCAATGTAAATCTCATCGCGCATATCGCGCAACGCAAAGCCGATTTTTTCTTCGCTGTCCGTGTAAAATCGAGCTGTATCAAAAAAATGAATCCCGTTTTGATACGCCTTCTGCAACAAATGCACGGCCGCATCTTTTGGAAGGCGTTGCAACGGCAACGCGCCAAAGGCGTTTTTGTTCACGGTAATTCCGGTCTTGCCTAATGTTACTGTATCCAAAGTGTGAACTCCCTTTCATTCAAACATGCTTTTTATCTCAGGATGTTGATATCTGCCCTTGTTCGCCGTGCCCTTCCCGTACTGAATCGCCTTTTTTGGGCAGGTATTGATACATCCAAAACATTGCGTACACGGCTTTCCCCACACAGGTTTCCCCTTGTCCTTAACCGTGATTGTGTGCACGGGACAGTGTTTCTCACAAATTCCACATCCATTGCATTGATCATTGGCAAAGAAATACTTTGTGTTTAAAGCGAACCAGTTGAAAAAAGCATTCGCAACGACGGATTTTAATGTTGGCATCTTGCCGCGTATCACCTGTAGAACGTCTTTTTCTCTCTCTTTGATGAGTTGGTTCATCTCAACCAACTTCACTTCCGCCTCAGCTAACTTCTTCGTGACGACTTCCTGGCTTTCCACGTCAAATCCAACCATATAATTGCTTGGCATCACGACTGAAAATGCCGCATCAAGCTTCAAGCCCTTCTTGAAAAGCGCCTGTTCCATCACCTTCGCCGTGTTTCCCTCTTCCTCGCCACACGAATGCACCGAAAACACGTACGGCTCCGCGCCCGCCACCTGCATCCTGCGCACAAAATCCGTCACAATCTTCGGCGGCGCCCAAGCATAGACCGGAAACACAAAGCCCAGCGTCTCGTTCTCTTTTATTTCATACGCGAGCACTTCCGCACTTTTATCCATCTCTTTCGCGATTGAATACAAAGCTTCCCCTTGTGCCGCGGCAATTTGTTTCGCGAGATAATACGAATTCCCCGTACCTGAAAAATAAAAGATCATATAGGTCCGCCTCCTTGTCAATATCATACATGAGGGCAAGGAAAAATTCAATTGCATTTTAAAAGCAAAAGGTGGAGGCATGCCGATGGCATTGTAGGCGCGAGTGGTACGGATTTGGCCTCTTTACTGCTCAAAACACAGTAAGAGAGCGATATCCGTACCACTTTTTCACCAATCTTCTTTTTGTGAGCTCTCGAAACACAACTATAGTTCACAATTCAATCTTAAAGTTGTGATTTGAAGCGATGCATTTACAATTTTAGAGTTGATTCTTCACATTTGAGTTTGCACTGGTACGGATTCATGCCCTTTACTGTAAATAGTGGTACGGATTATGGTTGCTTACTGTGTAAGCGTCAATAAGCAACATTTTTATTTATTTTCAAGCCCTATATGTTGTAAATATTTTCTTCAACCTCAAAGTCATTGTATCGAATGTCTACCCAAATGTCTACCAAGAAATGTAAATAACTTACAAAGCCATTAATCTTCTTCTCATATCTGTGGCGCTGAGGGGAATCAACCCGTCTGCTTCGCTCAATCAAACCACAGACGCATTCGCTCGAATACTGCCGCCTCGCCCACACGGCTCGGCTCTTTCAGCTAAAATCACTGCGCGATTTTTTCACGCTGAAAGCCCTCTCGGGGTTCAATTCCCCTCCTCTCTTTTGGATACAAAAAAGCCGCCTTCATTGGGGCGACTTTTTGTTTTTGGTGGAGATGAGGGGAATTGAACCCCTGTCCGAAACCAAGTTCACAAGCGTTTC
>JBAXOJ010000032.1:0-16980 GCA_037133315.1 Clostridia bacterium | reverse complement strand
TCGCGTGAGCTTTTCAAGATGTTGCCTTATGTCGTGACAATTGTAATCTTGATTTTCACAAGTTTTACAAAGAAGAAAGAGAATCAAGGTCCAGCAAGCTTAGGCAAAGCCTATTTTAGGGAAGAACGATAGGGTATCGACATTGAGGGGGATTTGCATGAAAAAGTTAAGTCTGACAATCGCACTAATAATTGTTTTTTCCGCATTTCAAGGATGCGCAGATAATGGAGGGGCAAAAAAAATAGAAAACATCGGGTTTGACTTTAAAGAAAAGGCACAAATCATTCATTCCAATATTACTAATAAATTTTACGACAAATTGTCCAACTTGTATTATGAAACAAACCTAGGGATGAACGGGAAAGATGAGAAAAGGTACTGCTATCTCTGGCCCTTGGCTGCTTTGTTTCAGGCCTATGCGCAGGAATTTATTGCAGAGGGATCGAAGGATCGGACACAGATAGACAGTGTTATGAAAAGCATCGAACGATACTTTAATGTTGAACGCGCTCAATATACAAAGGGCTTGGGCTATGATTCGTACGTTGTTGATATGGGTGGGGGTCAACGTTATTATGACGATAACCAGTGGCTTGGACTCACATACTGTGATTTGTACGAAAGCACGAAAGACCCTGCGTTATTAGAAAAAGCTAAGGCGATTTATAAGTTTTCTTGGTCGGGATTTGATACTAAGACTGGCGGCGGGATTTATTGGAGAGAAGGCGATTTCGCTTCCAAAAACACCTGTTCAAATGGTCCTCAGATTGTGCTTGCTTTGCGACTCAAAATGTTGGATCAAAAAGATGATGGATATGTGAAAAAAGCTACAGAACTATATAATTGGGTAAACAAAAAACTGAAATCCCCTGAAAATATTTACTGGGATAAAATAAATGTTAGCGATGGCGCTGTAGATAAAACCGCATGGGCTTATAACACGGGCACGATGTTGCAGTCAAACGTCTTGTTTTATGAGATTACAAAGGATGAAAAATATCTGAAAGAGGCACAAGCAATTGCTAAGTCCAGCCTTTCTTACTTTGCCCCTAAGGGACAATTTCCAGAGAACATCTGGTTCAATGCGGTTCTATTAAGGGGTTACAAAGAATTGTTTAAAATTGATGGCGACCCTCAATATATCAACGCATTCCAAAAATATGTCAAAACTGTTTGGGAGACGCAACGAACTGGCGTGGATCAATTGATTGGCGTGAAGGAGCCTAAGACCCTGATTGATCAGGCGGGCATGCTCGAGATTTGTTCTTCACTATACAATTAGGGGCACGCGGTCCTAGATTCGTGGTTTCGTTGACTTTTCACCTAGAAGGATTATACTAATATTGAAACATGTCTGAGGTGGGAGAAAATGAAGAAAGTAATGAGCAAAATCATGGCAATAATCATGTTGTTTTCTGTGTCGATCGGAACGATGGGTTCTGTTGCGCCTGTTTCTGCTGCTGCCTATTCGATTACGATTAAGATTGATGGGAAAAAAGTTGCTTTCAAATATCAACCTCAAAAAATTACCTATGGTTATATTGCGCAAGCCGGTGTGATTGTGCCCAAATTAGGTGGCAAATGTGTCTATTCCAAGAGCAAGAAAACCATAACTATAACTAAAGGTAAAGTGAAATTGACGTTCAACGTGAATTCGACGAGGGTTTTGAACGGAACGAAGAAGGAATATTCGAAGGTAAAGGCTGTATTAAAATCGAATGTTCCCTTTGTCGATGTAGTTTATTTGTCGACGAAACTGGGTTATAAATATTTAGCATATTCAAGCACTGACAAGTGTTTAAGAATTAATAAAGTGAAGCCTAAACCAGCGACCCCAACACCGACCAAGACGCCGAACCCAATAGCGACACCGACGCTGACGCCAACGGCAACGGCAAAGCCGACCCCGATCCCGACGCCAACGCTGACTCCGACACCGGCACCGACCAAGACGCCGACCCCGACAGCAACGCCGACCAAGACACCAACGCCTAGTCCGACGCCATCAGCGACGCCGAAGCCGTCAGTAACTCCCGCACCTTCAGCAACACCAACGCCGACGGCAACACCCACGCCGTCAACAACGGGCGGTCCAGGGCTCCAATCTGTATTGAAAATGTACATTACACAAAATAACCCAAGTGAAGGAATTATGAAACCACCGATGGCGGCCCCACGGTTAATGTCCTGTAAAATTACAGATCAAACAGGTAACGTATCTTATATGGGGGACACAACTGGTACAATTTGCGGCCGTGGGAATTCTACTTGGTATAATGCCCAACCATCCGATTGGAGCAAAGGGCCGATTAAAAAAGCACCGTTTAAGATTGAATTTCCTAGCAAAGTAGAAATGCTTGGAATGGGGGCGGATAAGACGTGGGTTCTCCTTGCAAACCGAACGGACAAGACGATGATTCGAAATGCAATCGCTTTAGATATCGCATCGAAATTAAGTTTTCAGTTCACTTCTCGATATCGATGGGTTGAATTATACTTGAACGGGGATTATAAAGGCCTGTATCAGTTGGCGGATCAGGTTGAAGAGAGCGATACGCGTGTAAGCATTCAAAATCTAGTGGTCAATGACCCGCAGCCTTCTTTCCTGCTCGAATGGGATGACAAGGTGCGTAATGATGATTGGATGTATAATCTGTCAAATTGGCCAAGCACAATAGATCCTGGCGGTCAGCCAGTTGCGAATAAGGATTATTTTTATTTTACAGTAAGTAACAATACCCAGCATTCTTTTGTGTTTAAATATCCTAAGGAAAAGGATTTAGCCACCGTTCCTGGCGATGCGGCAAGAACTTACATAAAAAATTACATCGCTAGCGCAAATACTGCGATGAAAAATGCTGCGACCAGTTCCGATTATTTGAACTACATTGATGTGAACTCTTTTTATGATTTCTATATTGTTAACGAGTTTACCAACAACTTTGATTGTAGCTCGCACTCAAGCATCTATATGTACAAGCCAAAGGACGGTAAACTGACGATGGGACCAGTTTGGGACTTTGATTTGTCTATGGGGTCCGCTTCGGGAAGTATCAATGCTCAACAATGGCTAATGACGGGCAGCCCGTGGTTTGCTTCTTTATTAAAAAATGCAACCTTTAAACAGGGGCTCAAAGCAAGATGGAATGCAGTGAAGTCAATTGTGAAAGCGCAAGGCTTCGATGACGTTGATAATTTAGCTTCTGTCGTGGGCGCTGCCGCACAACGGAACCATGACAAATGGAAAGAACTTTCGATAAATACTTACGATACGAGCACATCCGTCCCGTTACCGGGAACATATTCTGGCGAAATTTCGAGGTTAAAGACGTGGTTGAGCACGAAGTATACCTGGCTAGACACCCAAATCAATAAATGGTAATTATCAGTTTTCTTTGAAAGGGTTGATAAAAAATGGCATTACATAGAGTTGTCATGATACTTCTGGCTTTTACGATCGGTCCAATGATTCTGTTTTCGTCTTGTGCCCCCAAAAAGCCGCAGACTTACACCAATCCCATTGGAGAAGGCATCAAAATGGGGGATCCATTTGTCATTAAGTATGAAAATACATACTATTTGACAGGGACGACAAACTCTAATGATGGCTTTCGTATTTGGTCCTCTTCAAATCTCGTGAATTGGGAACCTCATGAATATGCCTATCAGGCTGCCACAGATGCTTGGGGTAAAAACTCCTTCTGGGCGCCAGAACTTTTTCGCAAAGACGACAAGTACTATCTGGCCTATAGTGTTAACAAGCCAAAGGGAAATAGCAAAGATGCAAACTTTCGGCTATGCCTTGCGGTAAGTGATAAACCGGAAGGCCCATATAAGGATATTTATACGCCATGGTGTGATTTTGGGGATAGTGTAATTGATGCCCATGTTTTTATTGACGATGATGGAAAAGTATATTTGTACTATGCCAAAGTTGGTGTTATTTTTCAACCAAAATTCAAGCTTACCGGTGAAATATATGGGGTTCAGCTGAAGCCAGACTTGTCAGGTGCCTTAACAGACCCCGTTTTGGTGTCTAAGCCAGAGCAGAAATGGGAAAGGCCAGAGGAAGGGAGGGCACTCTGTAATGAAGGGGCATTTGTTTTCCGTGAGGGGAACACGTATTACCTAACTTACTCAGCGAATAGTTATGATGAACCTTTCTACGCAATTGGGTATTCTACGGCATCTTCTCCGCTTGGTCCATGGACGAAAGCGAAAGAAAATCCATTGCTGAAACTGGATAAAAAAATAGGGGTTTCTGGACCAGGGCATAGTTGTATGACGACTTCGCCAGATGGGAAAGAACGTTTCATCATTTATCATGCCCATGCTGATCCGAACAAGCCGTCAGGCGAACGAACGGTTAATATGGACCGGGTGACAATTGAAAACGGAAAGTTGAAAGTGGTTGGACCGACTCGCTCACCACAACCAGTGCCGTCTGGAGCTACAATCAAATAATGGGGGCCAATAGTGGAAAAGTCAAATCAATCAACCAAGATTAAGTTGTTACCAATCATAGTAGTTATATTAATTATAATTTGCGCTGGTCTGATTTATACTAATGTGCAAAAGAACACGCTTTCTCCGTATGTATCTAACAGTATGCGGTCAATCGTAAATACTGAAAATTTTCAAACGGGTGCGCTAGAACATATATTTGAAGGCCAAATCAATCGAGAGGGAGAAGCGGTAGGGTTTCATTACGAGGGATTTCCAACGGCTAAGGGAGAAATCATTGCAGGCACGAAAACGTCACCCAATCGTTATGGCGCTTACGAAGGAAGGGTTCGGGTGAACGGCATATCAAAAACATCCAATTCCGGAAAGTCAACTTTCTATCCCAGTAGTTGGACCCCGCAAGTTGTAGTAAGTGAAATCAATCAGGCTTATAATAATAAAAGGAATACAAGTGGCAACACATACATTGGGAAGGCAACGAATGGCATGCAAATCATGATGTATATTAGTAGTAATGGCAAAATAATTTCCGCATTTCCAATTTATTAATAATGAGGTGTCGTGCATGAAATACCAATATCATTTTGGATACATTGAACTATCTGATGGAGAAAAAATTCCGACAATAAAGCTGCCCGAAGAAATCGAACTTGTAAGCGCATTTCTGCATCAAATGAATCAGCAAGGACCTTGGTTTCTTGATGCTGTTAATCAGGTTTTATTGGGCGCAGAAGAGTTCAAAGAGACCAAGGGAGAATTCTATAAGATTCGAATTAGGGAGGACTATACCGAGATTTCTGATGTATTTGATGAAGGAGAAGTCTGCAAAATTGAAACGAAGGAGTTTAAAGAAATTCTCGAAATTTGGATAAAAGAAACTATGAAAAAAGCTTGAATAGTGATACTATCATAGAAAGATTCAGTGGATTTAAAATTCTTGGCTTGGGAGGTGCTTTGCATGGCGTTGACTGATCATCTGAAAGAAATTCTAAAAGGCCAAAAGGACTTGTCCAGCCATCTTGAAAAGGAAATCACACAACTGGAACGAAGTGATTTGGTCGCAGAAAACAATTCATTGAAAGAAGAAGTGGATGGAGTAAAAAAGCAACTCGAGACCGCTATCAAAAGTAATGAAAGGCTTGTTGAGGAAAACAAAGTTCTAAAAAACAGAGTCTACGAACAGGTATATAGCGAGAAAAGCGAAATCCTACGCAGGTTAAATAATAAAATCAACATCTATTTTCAATCGAATGTCCAAGGCGAACTCAACCGCCTCCAGGCATTTGAGTATCAGACTGTGAATCGCATCAATGAAATGACCCAGATGCTCGTAAGACACAACATCGATTCCAGTGATGAGGTGTATCAGCGCATATTAGAAGTCAAACAACTTCTTGATAAAAAACTTTATGAAGCGCGCGAGCAGTTGAGAATCCAGCAAGAGGCCGTGCAGCAAAAGAATCTTTCCGAATACGAAAGACTGAGAGCGGAAGGGGTCAGCGAAGAAGAAATCAAGGCCGCCTCAAAGAAAAACAACATTGAAAACATCATTGGCCTCAATATCGTCAACAAACTCGGCATCCTTTTCTTGATCATCGGTGTCATTGCCGCCCTCCAGTTCACCTTTGTAAATATTAATGATGCGATGAAAGGAATTCTGGCATTTGCGTGCGGGCTCGTTCTTCTGGGATTTGGCGAGTTCATGAACCGCAAAGGCAAGAGCAACGTCTTTTCCCTCGGGATCACGAGCGGCGGTATTGCGGTGTTACTCGTCGCGTTAGCATACAGTTACTTTGGTCTGAAAATCATGGACATGTACGTGGCGTTGGCCCTGAGTCTGGTCATCACGATTGGCGCGTTTTTGCTTTCGCAACGCTATCATTCTCAAGTCATTGCCACCTTCGCCCTGGTTGGTGGATACCTCCCGATCTTTTCCATTGCAGGAAGCAAGTCTTTGGTTTATGGCGCCATGGTTTATTTCGTGCTTTTGAATCTGTTTGCGCTGCTCATTGCATTCAAAAAGAAGTGGCGCGTTGCGACCTACATTGGATTCGCCCTCAACTTGATTGGCTCATTTTATATCATGGGAATTATGTTGCGGCTTTGGCCGACCACAAAAGTGACTGCAGGATTTGATGAAATCATCACGGTCTTGTATGTGTTTTTTGCCTTCGTCATTTATTCCCTCATCCCGATTGCCAGTACCTATTTTGCAAAGGTGAAAATGGCGACATCGGACTTCGTGTTATTGACGATCAACACCTATGCCAGTGCCTTCATCCTTTACGTGGCCTTCTCCGTGGCTGGCTTGACGGAGTTCCGTGGCGCTTTAGCAATCGCCTTTTCCGCCATTTATGTGGGACTGGCTTTGTTTGTCCGCGGCAAAATGCAGGACGAGAAAAACATTAAAAATCTTTTCTTTATTACGGCCTTTGTATTTTCCATCTTGACCGTGCCATTTCAATTCGGCAAAGCGTGGCTTACGATTGGCTGGCTGTTTGAAGGCGTTTGCTTGGCAGCGTATGGCATTTTAAGAGATAAAAAGAGTTTCCGGCTGTACGGATCTCTTGCGTTTGCGCTGAGCATACTTGCTTTTGCAATTAGTGATATATTATTTGGTTGGATCTTGCCAGACAGGCTTTTCTTCTATAAATATCTTTCGATCACGGTCGGAAGCATTGTGATTTTGGCGTGTTATATGTACAGAAAGAATCGCTTGGAAAAGAACCTTGCAGCACTGAAATATGTGGTAGCCATTAATTTCTGGGCATTTATGATGTACGTCGTCGTGAGCAAACTATTTCCGCTGCTTGAAGAGACCTTTAAAGTGAGTATTTTCAACAAAAACTTTTTGATGCTGGCCACTTGTATTGTTGTGAGTATGAGCTATGCATACATACTTCCGCGCATTAAATTAATTTATGATGCGGGCATTCGAGTCATTTCGACCGTCATCAGCATTTCCGCCGGGATGACCCTCTTCATCATTACCGGGATTCAGTCGCCAGTCAAAGACCAGCTCGTGAAGCAAGCCGACGCGACGCTCACGACCATCCTCGGGACAGCCATTTTAGTTGCGCTTGGCGTGATTTCAGTGCTTTCGTTGCGAGACTGGGTGAAGGCGTATGCGAAGGAAGGGAGAATTCGCGGGCAATGGATTCCGCTCATCATTTCTGGTTACTTTGTCTTCGTTTTGACGCAGAACCTGATTGCACAATATCATTTGCAGTTCAGCAATTTTGTGATTAGTCTGATTTATTTGGTCACCGCGTTTGCCTGGATCGTCTATGGATTTATCAAACGTTACCCTGTCATAAGGCGTGCAGGCCTTGGACTTGCCATTCTTTCCATCGCAAAGCTGTTTATTGTGGACCTTGCAAATCTCACAAAAGGGTATGAGATTATTTCATACTTCGCGTTTGGCTTGGTGCTGCTCGCAATTTCATTTGTATATCAGCGCTTTAGCAAAAAACTGATGGATACGGAGAACTAACATGCAAGCAATCATCCTGCCGGGCAAGACTTGGCAATTCGAATTTGACGTTTCACAAGGGCAAATTTTCCTTGCGGAACACGAAGGCCATCCGGCCGCTGAGGCGCGCTTCGAATTTGGGGCGTTGGCGGTGCGCCTATGGTTTGACTACAGTGAACTGCCGCTCACGCTCAAGGCGAAGGCGTTTGCGGGGGACCGCGTGCGGATTTGCTATCTGGAGTATCGCCTGGAGCTCTATGTGAACGACCAACTGAAGGACGAAGAGTGGCCGTTTGGGAACGCCCTCCTGGAGGGTGCCCAAGTGACGGGTGCGTTGTGCATTGCATCGCTTGCGAAGTCGCGGGCGGAACAACCTGCGGTGATCGCGCGCTTCCAACAAGCCGAAGGCTGGCACCCCGAAGAGGACGTCTGGGTGGGCGATTGCATGCCGTTTAGCCACGAAGGCGTCTACCACGTCTTTTACCTGAAGGATCGGCACCACCACCAGAGCAGCTGGGGGAAGGGCGGGCACCAGTGGGCGCACATCTCGTCGCGGGATTTGGTGCACTGGGACGTGCATCCGCTGACAATCGAAATCGACCAACAGACCGAGGGTTCGATTTGCACGGGCTCCATTCTGTATCATGACGGCAAGTACTACGCGTTCTATGCGGTGCGGACCATGGACGGGTCGCCGGCGCCGCTGTGCTGCGCGGTTTCGGAGGACGGCGCGCATTTTGTAAAGAGCGAGATGAACGTCATCGTCAGCGACAAATATCGACAAGGCTCGGTGCGCGATCCCAAGGTGTTTGCGGATGCGGACGGGCTGTTTCATATGTTTGTGACCACATCGATTCGAAACGGCCCCGACTGGCAGGGCTGTCTTGCGCACCTGACCTCGCATGACTTGTGGGCGTGGCACGAAGAGCCTGAACCGGCGTTTTTGACCGAGGTGTATCCGCTGGATTTCGAGGCCTCCTGGACCATCGAGCCCGAGTGCGCCGACTATTTTTACAAGGGCGGCTGGTACTACCTGATCAGCCGTTCGCATTGCTGGATGTCACGGGAGGCGTTTGGGCCGTGGCAGGCCCCCGAACCGTCTCGCATTCCTTGCGGAAACGTCCCGAAGATGGCGTTCTGGCAAGATGACCGCATCATCTTCGTCGGCTTCGTTTCGGATATGGGCTACGCCGGTCTCATGACCTTCCAGGAAGCGCGCCAACGCGCAGATGGGACCCTTGAGTTCTTTGCAGTGAAGGAGATGGGTGAGGGGGTGCGGTTTTTACAATAAATTGATTTAGATTTCAAAAGTGTATAAAATTATGGTAGATTTTAACAATTAGTTATACATAACAACCTAAAATTCGAAATTTAGTATAATTTGCCTCTGAAAATCGACCGAAAATCTTGAATATCCAAAAATTTAAGCCAAAATGGGACGATTTTTATACACTTTTTGATTTTAAAATTCAAATTAGTAAAAAACTTTCCCAACCGCACCCGTTGCGCAGCAAAAATGCGTATTCAGAACTTTAACTATGAAAAATATGATTTTTATCAGACTTTTCCTTAGTTAAAAGCAAAATAGGAGGAAACTCAAATGAAAAAGACCATGCGCGTAGTACTGTTACAAATCCTGATCGTCGCCTTTTTGGCCACGACGGTTGACTTTTCCATGCTCGCACCGCGAAACGTCCAGGCAATTTCATTGCCAACTGGGATGGCATCCGCGAAGAAAACCACATCGACGATGAAGATTGATGGTTTGTTGAACGAGAAATCCTGGTCGATAAAGACGCCAATCGAGATCGAGGCGGTGGCGTTTTCCAATAATAAGGCGTATTTTGGAATCCTATGGGATGCGAAGTACGTGTATGTGGGCGTCAAAGTATATGACGCCAATGTGTTCAACAGCGCCGCAGACTTCACGACGGGCGACAGCGTGCAGGTGTTTTTTGACATGAACGACAATCATTTCATCCACTATGATCTCTTCGATTCCTTCTTCAAAGTTGGCGTGGGCAGTGCGAAAATTTGGGAGAAGTACAACAAAACCACGGGTGTGCGACACGCCTCCAAACGCACGAGTTATGGGTATTGCGTGGAAATGGCGTTTCCGGTGTCGACGTTGTTGGTCGAAAAGATGAAAGCTGGCAGGATGTTTGGCCTTGATGTTGGCGTAGCCGATGATGACGATGGCGGTGGTGTCAGTTCGCAACTCCTATGGTATGGCACGAAGGACAATGACATCTTCACGCAGAATTTTGGTGATTTTTATTTGAATGACGCAAAAAATACTTTGAAACCACCGAAGCATCCAAAAGAATACCAGCCGAGCGTGTATCATTTTAAGAACTTTTACGAGTATGTCTACCCGAGCGATCCGACGCGGATTGTGCGGCTTTGGATCCCAAGTGTCACGGCGCCTGTGAAAGGGCTCATCATTATTGGGAACGGCGGCAATGGCGACTGGCGTTACGAAAGCGCCCACCGGGAGCTTCAGGTGTTTGCTCGGAAATATGGGTTCGGCGTGGTTTCGCATGCGGGGATTATCGGAAGCAGAACGTATGAGGAAAATGGTAGGATCATTTTGAATGCATTTAAATTATTTGCAAAGATCGGCAAAAATCCTGAGCTAGCAAACGTCCCGTTCATTTATTCGGGAAGTTCCAGCGGTGGAGCGTCGGCTTATGGGATGATGAATTTTGCGCCGAGTCGCACGATCGCAATCACCTCCAATGTGACTGCGGGCTTCAATCCTGCGACACCGTCGGATGCGGCGCTCAAAGTGCCTGCGATGTTTACTACAGGGGAATTTGACGGTTCCTTCCAAGGTATGAAGGCCATGGTCCGAGGCGCGCGTGCTCGTGGTGCGCTATGGTCTTGGCTTGGCGTGCAGGGAATGGCGCACGAGCATCGCAGGACGTATCACATGTTTCTACCGTTTTGGGCCAAGTGCATCACCATGCGGATGCCAGCCAATGCGAATCCAAAAAGCGGCCCAGTGAAGCTAAACGAAATCAAAGAAGACACGGGTTGGCTGACCGACGACACGACATGGGCCAGCGGCTACACGACCATCGCGCCGTACGCGGATTACATGGGTGTCAAAGCGGACGCGGGTTGGATCATTGACAAAGACATCGCCTATTTATATCGCGGGCTTTCAACTTGGAGCCAACGCCTTAACATCACCATGGACAACAACCCGGCGCCGTTTTCGGACGTCGAATACACGCTGAAGGTTTTGAAACCTGGCAGCGAGCTTGTGCTCCGCATCGTCCCAGTCAACTTTCCAGGGACGTTGACGAAGGTCGCGTTTTACATGGGCGGAAAACTACTCGGCGAAACCACGGGCACCAGCTTTGAGACAAATTTGAGCAATCAATATGCGGCCCAGACCTTTACCGCGGTGGGGTACGATGAAAATGGAAAACCTTATGCGTCAAGCATTCTTGGCGTCATCATGGATGTGAATAAAGCTTAGGTTATGCGGCTCCTCGCCGTTTTGATTGGGCAAATAACTTTTTCCAACTTTTCCGCGATTATTTGTATATAAAAGCGAGGTTTTAGCCTCCAAATCAGTCCTTTTTGAGGTCAAAATAACTTTTCTAGCAGTTTTGAAGTTTATTTGTATATCAAATCACCTAATCGATATACAAAAACGAATGGATATTCGGGAAAAAGTTATTTGGCGCCAAAAACAAGGCGCATGAGCCATGAAATTGCTGTGAAAATATACAAATATCACTCATAATTTCGAAAAAAGTTATTTGAGCACGCAACGCACGCGTCCCACCCCGGCGAACTCCACCATGGTGTATGCACCTTCGACTGTGACTTTGGTGGCCACTTCTTCGCCGTTGGCAAGAATGGACACCGGTTGATTCAACCCTTTAAAGAGAAGTTGATTCTTCCCAAAGGCTTTCAGATCGATACCATCAGGCCCCACAGATAACACCTGCACCGAGGCGTAGATGAGAGTGTTTTGCGCTTGCGCAGAATCGGAGAGTGTGACTGAAACCGTATTTTGCGGCGCCGTGACTGCATCCTGCGGAATCACCCACGAGCGCTCGAGGGGGCGGCCGTTGATCTCAATGCCCGCGATTTTGCCGGTGCCAGTGAATTCGAAATTGATTTTCTTGCCCAGGTATTCGTAATTTTTGATACCCTTCAGCTGCTTGGTTGCGCGCACAGCAAGCCCGAAGGGGAGCTTTCGCACACCTAGGTTTGCGGTCGCCGCGAGCATGGCGCTGATGGAAAAGCCCTGCGGACGCACATCGTGAAACATATCCCCATCCTTCACGTCAAGAATTTCAACGATGGTATTCGGCATGCAAAGGTAGTCGCCGGGCCGGTACGACTGTTGGGCCGCACAATCCAGCGCGTCAATCACAATCTGCTCGTCGATAAACTCGGTGTCAAGCCCAGAAAGCACCGACGCATAGCCAGCCACAAACAAGCCCTTGACGTCTTCGGTCATCTTCTGACAGACGGCGTTGCGGATTTTGTAGTTCTGCAACGGATTGCCAAGAAACGGCGCCAGCGAAAGCCCCCACTGGTAGTCGCACACATCTAAGCCAATGGGCTCCACGAGCTCGGTCGTGTCATCTTCGTATTCCACGTAGCCATACGACGGAAGCGGCTCAAATCCCTCAAACATCGGCGCCATCGCGGCCTCCAGGCGGTTCGCCTTTTCGAGCGCGTCACTCGGCAGCCCGGCCTCCGACTCCATCGCAAACATCATCATATAAACCGAATGCATGTAGGCGTTGATGTAAATATCGTGCGACCGCTTGGTCACCTTGCCGTGGTAGGTGGTCGGCGATTGAAAGGTCGGCTTCGCCGTAGCGTTGTCCCACCCAAAATCGCGCGCCCCAGTCAACGGAGTCTCACACATAAAATAGCGCCCAAACAACCCCATTTTCTCTTCGAAACAGTACGCTTCCAGCCAGTTAATCGACGCGTTGAGCACTGCGAGACGCGCACCGTCCAGGAAATGCCGGCTCCCCGTCTGCGTCCAATGCGTAAACGCGGACCAGACCACGTAAAACGCGCCGTCTTCCTGCCATTTGGTGATATGAGGATTGATCATTTGGCCAAACATCACGCCCGGATTCCCGTTGAGCGGGGCCTGTGTCGGATTGGCCAACACAAAATCAACCCAGCTTTGGAGCGGCCATGTCATACCGGCATAGGAGCAAAGCGACCAGATCATGCCGCCGTCACGGATCCAGAGCAGGTAGTAGATGCGTTTGAACGCCGCTTGGATGGCGCCGGATTCGTTTTGCGCGGAAATCAATATGCGCTTGTTGAGCTCCAAGAGGTGCTCGAATTTTGGGTCGTGGGGGAGCTGCAAGATGCCGGAGTTGGCGGCTTCCTCGACTTTCTTTAGGTTCTGCGCAGCAAGCGTGCCGAATTCGCTTTTGGACAACGTGCGCACCGCGTTTGCCAGCGCGTCCTCCTGCAGTGAGTCTTCCTGTAGCGAAGCCGATATGAATAGCATGGATGCGGGCGCCAACGTTCCGCGCGCGTAGGCACTTCGTCCTTGGTCCGTACAAATCTGATGTCGGTAGGTGGACCCATTGGTCAGCAGCGCGCCAAATACAAACGCATAGCCGCGATCGGGATGGATGGTTTCGAAATGATCCTGCGTGCGGGCAATCGGGCCGTCGGCCTTGTCGGTCTTGATGTCCACGACGTCCGCCTGCTCGAAAAACACCACAATCACGGGTTGGTCAATCGGCGAAAGCACATGCAGGGTTTGATTCTGAAAATACAACACGCTGTGAAACGGGTCGTAGTCGCAGCGCAAAAACTCCGTCGGGTTCAGTGTCGGCAATGTGATGCTGTCAAACACCTTCGTGAAATCGTCCCGGCACGAAAAATTCACGTCCCGATACGAAAGCGACTTGCCAGCCTTGGGATTCACCCAAATCTCCAGATTGCCGAGGTCGATGTCGAACTCAATGCGCAACCCCATGCGGTTGTTCATCAGGATGTTGCGGTTGTGGATGCGGTCAGCACCGGCGTATTGGGCACTCTGCTTTTTCACCATGAGCGCCGCGCGCGCTGCGGCGTCTAATTTTTTCTCATTCATGCGGATTCCTCCAGTTTTCGAATTCTGCGCCTCGCGAAAGGTCGATACAAATTTATCACACCGAGGCGGGTTGCACAAGAGCATCGCGCGCCTATCGCATGCCTATTGTAGAAAATGGGAATTTGAAGTAGAATGGACGCAAGGCGTGAATGGCGCAACGGGTGAACGGCACGCGTGCGGCATATCGCGCACGCGATTATCATGGGGGTATGGCGCAGCGGGAGCGCACTTGACTGGCAGTCAAGGGGTCGTGGGTTCGAATCCCACTATCTCCACCAATTTTCAATTTAACTAAGCCGGAACCAACTGCGCAAAAGGCGGGTGTGTTAAAAACGGGCACTCTAAGCCTGGATCCGCGGCAGAGCACGGGTTTTTAACACGTTTTTCTCCCTAGAAGTGCCCTTTTTAACACATCGTCGTGAAATCACCAATTTCAATCCAATTTCACGACTCATTTAAGCCCTTTTACAACCAAAAATTTGGAAATAAACCTGGAAAGGTAAAGGCATGTGTTAAAAAATCCTCGTCTAGGGATTTTTTCGTGTTAAAAAAGGCGCATCTGCCGCGGAACCAGGAACAGAGGCCCTCTTTTTATCCCACCCGCATCAAATCCAAGCCCAGAGGTGACTACGCAAATGTTGCTTAATTTATGAGCAAATCTTGCTAATGGCTCAGCAAGACCTGAGATTGCGAAAAATTGACAATTCGTGGTCTTGAATTTTATACAGTTATTGTTCTATAATTATATATAGTTATTTTGAAAAAAAGCAATTACTCTGTAAAGTGCAGAGAATCAAAAGGGGAGGTAAGTTGTTATGAAGAAAGTAGCAAGAATTTTAGTACTCGTTTTTATGGTTACCATGCTTTTCGCACAGTATGTTGCGCCAGTTCAAGTCGCAGCAGCCACAGATCCGTTGGTTTATGACGGATTTAATTATTCACCAGGACCACTTCTGACGCAAAACGGGGGAACAGGATGGGCCAGCATGTATGAAAGTTCGGTCTATTATTCTGGCGGAAAGCAAGCAGCGTGCGTGTCTGGGGGGAATGAACCCCTGTCCTATTTTGACGGATCAAACTACCTCGTCACTACAGGGAATGATCTTGCAATGTCGAATGCATATGTAGCGATCCAAAGACCTTTAGATACGAGACCTACTGGAGTTTTATCTAGTTATGTTTTCTATACTCCACAACCAAATCCTACGGGTACTCCATATCCGGCTGCGAATACTTACCAGATTGGAAAGCAAGGTACAAAAATTTGGGGTAGTTTTTTACAGAGTATAGGTTCTCCGGGAGGCTGGGATACTGAAACAAGGGCTATGTACTTACACAATTCAACAACTACCAATGGCTTCTATCAACAAAAGTTTTACAAGATTTCATTTGGTTATTTTGGCGCAGCATCTAGACTTTCAGGAGCAGGAGTCGGTTACATGACGATGAGGATTAATATGCCTTCCAATCCAGGAACCTATTCTACGACCAATAATGGCGATGCAATTTGGTATGATTCCGCACCGACTGCTGACAATCGATTCTTATATGTTAGAATGACCAGTGCGCCATTGACATTGCTCTATGCAACTTATTTTACGGCCTATTCCATCGAATATACGACAACGGACACAATCATCAATGCTTATATTAATCCTACTTTAGGAGCTACCGAACCTGTAACTCCAACGGCTACATTCTCAGTGCCATTGAACATTAACAATATGTATATTAAAGGAATTAATTATGCGGGTTCGATGACTTTAGCGAAAAACTTCTTTGATGAATTCAGAATGGGCGCAAATTTTGAATCCGTTTGCCCATTCCAAGCAACACTTCCACAACCGACTGCAGCGCCTGCTTCAATGGGACCAAAAATCCCTGCATCTGCTTTTGCCTCTCCTTCCGTAGGGGAATATAATGCATCCGGTGCAGATTATTTAATTGATGGCATCATCAATGATAATTCTAAAATGGCTGGTGCAAGTAATGTAGCGCGATTGGGCTATTACAACTTACCTCTGAAGTTATATCGCTATATCGGGATGATTAAAGTGTTCGCTGGCGAAACGGGAGCTACGCAACGGAACGTGATGCCAAGCGCCTATTACATCTCTTACTTTAATGGAACGACATGGGACATGGTGCCTGAGACAAATATCTGGGGCGGTCGCGATGGGGAAAGAACTTTCGTATTAGCGAATCCGATTTTCACAAATGCTATTAGATTGTGTAACAACACCCCTGGTTCTCCAAAATTCAGAGAAGTTGAACTTTATGAACCAGCAACGATTACAACCATTTCATCAAACACTTATACTACTGGAACCGAAGTCATGGTAGACGAATTTTCATCGATTGATTACTCAAAATGGTCCATCGTAGGCGCAACACCAAATCCAGCTGCAGTGCCGACGCCTTGGTCTTATGGTAGCCCGACACCGGCACCGGCACCTGTCTATGCTCCTTACATCACTTCAGATAGCCAAGCAAGTCCGCTGCCGTGGTTACAAGTTGCAGTGGTATCACCGATGCCAACAACGGGACCTTGGAGATCTGATTTCTATGCTGCGGACGGAAGTGCGCTGGTTCTGACTGCTGCTACAGCAGCGCCTGGAAATACAACTGGATTCTATGCATTCCGTTCCACTGCAACGATTCCAACCAACTTCTTATTTGATACAAGATTAAAGATCTCTCATGTCGCGAACAACATGTCCTATATTTACTTTAACGAGAGTGGCACAAACGCTTCTGGTGCTGCTACAAATGGGTATCGGCTTGAGATCTCATCAAATGTAACAACCAACAATTTTACCGTGAATTTACAGAAAATGGTGAATGGTACGCCATATTTCCTTTCCAATAGTGTGACTTGTAATCGAGGCCATTATTATATGACATTTAGAGTTATGGTCAAGGATGGGAATATTAAAGTTTGGCA
>JBAXOJ010000031.1:0-17526 GCA_037133315.1 Clostridia bacterium | reverse complement strand
CCTTTGACGAATAGGTTTTGACGCCAATTTTCACAGAGACAACTGCGCCTTTTGTTGCCGTCCCTTTTACGGCAGTGGCGTTGGCGCGGAGGGTGTTGACGCGCGGGGTTGCTGGAATGACAAAGGCAACTTTGGTGGCGCTCAAAACGCCGTTTTTCTTAGCGGTGACCGTGATTTTGGTTCCGGCGGGTTGCGCCCTTTTCAAGGCGACTTTCCAAGTGCCAGTGATTGTTTTCACGGTGAAAGTCGTCTTGCCAACTTTCACTATGACATCCCCTCCACTCGCTGATTTGCCGGTGAGCACTGTGGACGCGTCGGTCACGGTATTGATGGAAGGCGCTTTTGGTGTTGGGACCGCCGTCGGCGGAACACTTGGCGACGCAGTAGGCGTCGCCGTTGGCGTCGCGGTCGGCGTCGCACTTGGGGTTGCCGTCAAAGTTGGGGTCGGCGTCGGGACAGGCGGGACGCTTGGTGTTGGCGAAGCCGAAGGGGTTGGGGTCGGAGTTGGAGTTGGAGTTGGGGTTGGGGTAAACTCTGGCGTTGCAGTTGGGACAGGCGTTGGCGCGGTTAGACTTGCGTAATAGGAGGTCGCGAGACGGATTTCGTCAATTGAACTTAATAATGTAGGACCTGAACCGCCATAATAGGTGATTGATCTCAAGCTGTATGCGCCGTTTGTAACCGTCACCTGTGCGTCCGCCACAGCAGGTTCCTGCGTGAGAGATGGGTTGACAAACAAACTGATTGTGCCACCTTCGGGTGTGAATGCAAGCTTTGTCACAAATGCCGCAGTCTGCCCAACCACTGCCGGAATCGTCGTCAAATAATACTGCCCGGCGATTTTCATCGTCCAGAAATATGTGCTTCCGACTTTTGAGGTGTTGCCAAATATGCCGATAAAGATTGCGTTTGTGGTATCTGCAGGTGCAACCACCCCACTGCTCGAAGGTGAAAGACACAGAAAAGTGGCACTCGAGCTAAACGCGTCTGGCCTCATTAAATAGCTGAAATACAGGGTCGTCCCTTTTTTGCCGTAAGCGTAATTGGTGTTCAAATATGGTTTGATGATAGCGGGTGCGGAAGCGCCGATTTTCAAAGTGCGCCCAATCGATTGATAGGCAAGTGCTCCCGTGCCATAATTCCCTTCCGTTTGCATGGATCCATAGGTCAGCGATCCGGCGTTGCCAACAACATAGCCGACGTTGTCATTTTGTGCTTCCCATGGGGAGCCCCAGTTCGTCCCACCGTTTGCTCCGCCAACAGCAGGTGCTGCCGTCGGCCAGTCGAGTGGGCCCGGCGTATAATTAAAGCCTTCGTAGGTAAGAACATTGTCGCTTGCTGGTAGCGGCGTCGGAGTCACCACATTGACCGTCATCGCTGCGAGATTCTTAATCGCCGTGAATTTTGGTGTGTTTGTGTCCGAGATTTTTTCCGTCAATCCCCAGCAGCCGTAAACGCCGTATCCACCACAAAGTGAAAAATACATAAACAAACCGCCGCCCATGTCAAACCAGTTGGTTTTCAAGTCCTTCGTCAAAATCGCAGTCATACCCGCATCTCTATGGGCAGCAAGACGCGTGGCAAGATTTACATTGACTTGTCCCTGATGATGCGGTCCACCTTCATAGCACGTGACGCCGCCTTTCAAACCCCACTCTTTGGAGAAATCCAGTAAGATCTGCTTGGAATTCACCGAATTGTCGGAGGAATCGGACATGTTTTGTTGAATCGCTGCGATGCTTATGCAATCTTCGGGTTTCGGCTCAGCAAAGTAAGGTGCAACCGAAAGGCTGTAGATATAGTCGGCCGGATTCCCGAACGTATCATTCAGGAACTGAAACATGGAGCGTGGTTGAGAATCTGGAGGATTCCAACCAAATTGCCACGCAAGCGTGACGCGAACGCGCTGATTGATCTCGCTCGCTCCAAACACTTGCTTAAATGCTTGACTACATTCGTATGTTTTTTTTGCATACATGTGCATATAATTGCCTTTTGCATCTGGGTCTGCGCTCGCACGCGGCACGTTATTTTGTGCCTGAGAAAATTGCCAGTTCCAAACTTCATTGCTGTATTCCACATATATTTTAATGCTAGGATTTAAGTTGTTTTTTAGAAAAGTCGCCATTTGCACCATATAATCATTGGAAGCATTGGAAGGCACATTGACCCAGATATCTTTTCCCGTTAAATTCGCCAGTTGCACGAGATAATCGTAACATCCGCCAGATTGTCCGCGGATCGTGCCCGCTTGGCTGGCATCACCTGGCAAACGCCTTGTAGCCCATTCCTGAACGGTCAATTCGCCGGTCTTTTCTTGCCCGTTTGTCGCCAAATAGTCCATAAATCGAAGTGTGCTAAAAGGTTCAAGCGCAGCTAAAAACTCATTTGTGAAGACTTGCGTCGTATCCGCAGGATATCCCGGCCGAAGTAATTTCACATCACTCACACCGCCAACCGTATTTCTAAAACTCATCATGAGTTGACCCTGTCCTGCAGGTATGGTGAGATCCGCAGTCGTAATTCCGTTTTGAGTCATCTGGTTCGTTACCGAAAACGAACAGGCCTCCGGCTTAACAGTCGCGGTCCCCTGAAACGACAATTTATAGGTACCCGATATGTCGTTGTTCGCAGATGCAATCACAACTACACCCGCATCCGTAGTAGGCCAGCCTGCAGAATTCACTTCCGCAATCGGAACCCACGGTTCGCCTGGCTTGCCCCAGGTTCTGGATGTCTTCATCACATCCACAAACATCTGTGAACTGCTCCAGTCTGCCAACCCCTCGAGATTGACGCCAAGCCTTGGCTTGTAGGTCTCCGTCGCCGCATTTGCTTGAATTTCATTCGTCACTAGCAAATTTGCAAAACTCAAAATAAATGCCACCGCTAATATTAGACTTAAAACTTTTTTCCAATTCTTAAACACTTCAATTCCCCCAAATAATCATAATCTCCATATTTAATTGTACCGTACTTTGGCGCACGATTCAAGACGGCACGTGGTGGGCGGTGGGCGCCAGCGGCATGCCTTTACCTTTTGCGTCATTCGGTCTATAATTAAGCGGTAATCAAAAAACCAAGGAGCGTCAAATCATGAATCAATTTAAAAGGAAAATTTCAATTGTGCTCGTGTATTGCATGGTATTATTCGTGTTTTCAAGTGTGTCCAACGGCTACCCGTTTGGGATCAAAGCAAATGCGAGTGCGACCGTGCAGTCGACGTTTGAGGCGGAAAAGGCAAAGTTATCTTCGAAAAGTTTGATTTCCAAGAAGGCGTCGGGTTATTCTGGCACGGGATTCGTGTTGTTCCCCGCTAAAAAAGCTGGGGCCACTCTGACCATCAAGCCCGTGACAAAAGCATCCGAAAGCCTGCAAATCGAAATCAAATTTGCAAATGGAAATAAAAACAGTAGCGCGTTGGTCCTTGTGTTAAATGGGAAAGGCACCCCAGTTTATTTTGCAAAGACGTTTGGCGCGAGCAAATGGAAGATGCTGATTGTCACGAAGACGTTTAAAAAAGGGACTAATACGCTTACGCTGAAGCGCGCGAAGGCAGATGCCGACTCGGTGAGCATTGATCGCATACGTCTGCTCAAAAAGATCATCCCGACCCCAAATCCGATTAAAGTGAAGTTCAAAGGCAAGAAAGTGGTTTGCATGGGCGACTCCATTACGGCGTTTTGCGGTTATCCGGAAGAGCTGGAAGCGGATCTTGGCACAACCGTCTATAATACAGGTGTTGGTGGAGCGAAAACGGTTGCCGGGAGTGGCGACATCGATCAGTTCTCTCTTTATCAGCTTTCCTTGGCAATTACAACAGGCGACTGGACGACGCAAGATGCCGCAGTCGCACGCATCGGTAACGGAAATACATCGACCAATTATGCAACTTTGAAATCGATTGATTTTACTACGATTGATTACATTATCATGGCTTACGGCACGAATGACTTTGCGATGGGTATACCAATCGGCACGGACACGGACTTTGCGCCAGCGCAAAACACGTTCAAGGGCGCGATTAATCAGTCGCTTGCGTTGTTGAAAGCGAAATATCCAAATATAAAAATCATGCTCGTCACACCCATCTTCAGGCATAGCGCCAAGGGCGACAGCGACTCCTACGACTGGGGTACGGGTCATTATCTCATCGAATTTGTCGACGCGACCATCCAGGTGGGCGCGCTTAATAGCGTGCCGGTGCTCGATAACTATCGAAACAGTAAAATCAATAAAGACACCTATACAAAATACCTGAATGATGGCACTCATCCGAATTATTTAGGGGCAGAATACATCGCTTCGAAAGTTGCAAATTATATGTTTACGCAGTTTTAGCGCGTCAATACCCTCTGCGATACTTCAACCTGCGGCCTTCCTTGTCTAACCCGACGAGGAATTTAAAGCTAAGCAAATGAATGATCAATGCAAACGGAATGCTGTAGATTGCTTCAATCAATATAAAGTTGCGATAAGCGTACAACAAGTTGACAAACACGCTTCCCACACCGTCCGCCCAGAACAGCCCCGAAATCAAAGCAAAATACGCGACCGTCTCAAAGACTACGGTATAAATGAATGCAAACGCCATGGTCAAAATGTAATTGTCCCTAAAAAAGTTGCGGTTCGAAAACCCAGACAAAACCCCGAGCAAGAGCCCGATGAGCGCATAGACCCCTACCGGAGTGGGCGAATAAGAGTCCATGACGAGTCCCGTCACAAAGCCGACGACTGCGCCTGTCTCGCTTCCGTTTGTCAACCCTACCACAATTATGAATACGATAAATAGGTTTGGTTTCACACCAAAAATCGCAATTGCATCAATGAGATTTGTCTGTACCAGCGTGATCAGTAAAATGAACACCGCATAAATTAAAATTTTCTTCACGTTTCGCTCCGCCCGCTTACCCCTTCTTTTTCAACACAATGACATCTCGAATGATGCCGAAGTCAACCGATGGCTGAATGACAGCGTAGGAATCCAACTGGCTACTCGACTGATGGATTTCGGTCACGCGTCCAATCGGCAATCCACGCGGGAAAATGCCTGAAATTCCAGAGGTGACAATCAAATCGCCGACCTCGATGTTTTCGTCCACGTACTCCAAGCGACACTTTCCTGATTTTGCAAGATTGATATCGCCACGCACGCTAATGACCAGCTGTTGTGTTCTGGAATTGTACCCGCTGACTTTGCTATATGGATCAATGATGGAAATCACGATAGAACTGCCCGCACTCACTGACACGACGCGACCCACGAGGCCACCCGCACCGACGACCGGACAGTCGATTTTCACTCCATCATCCGAACCGACGTCAATGGTAAACGTATTGAACCAGTTTCCGGGCTCTTTGGCTATAATGTTGCCGCCGACTCGGTCGTATTTGTCAAAGTTACTGACGAGTTTGAGCGCCTTGCGCAACGATTCGTTTTCGACCTTGTATTCCGCCAACTTCCGAATCTGATCTTCCTGTTCGATCACTTTGATTTTGAGTTGTTCGTTCTCCTGCTTAAATTTTGCAGCATCCCCGAAGTAATTCCCAATACCAGAAAACCCGCCTCCGACCCAACTAAATAGGGCCTGAAACGGTGACACAATCAACTTCACTGGCGCGCCAAACAAATTCGAACCCCAACTGGTATTTGATGTGATTCCAATGATCACAAAAATCGCGATGACAGCAATGACGATATTAACAAATTTATTCTTAAATCTTTTTCTCAACGCAAATCCCTCTATCTATTTAATGATTTCAACTTCAATGAGTGGAAGGTCTTTCGCAATAAAATCGACGTATTCCTGGTCTCTGATTTTCACAATCTCAAAGTCCACGTCTTTCCCGCCAAGTTTGACTTGAAGCGCAGTCGGATCAGCAGCAAATCCCTGTGGAAGTAGGCAATGAAACTGCACTTCTTTTTCGTTGCCTGTCACGCGCATCGAAATCAGGTCCTGGTCTTCGCTTATTTGATAAACATATGCCACATAGCCATTTGACGCTGGATATTTTACAAATACACTGGTCGTCTTCACGTCGGAAGCCGGCCATCTTGGAGCCAGTTTGATTTGTTCAAAGGCCGTCGATTGATCCACAACTCCACAAAGCCCTTCCACCAAGCCATATACTACTGCCGCAGCACCCCAGTTTTCGGGGATTCCATAGGAAACCTCATCCGGCTTAAAATAGACAGGTGCATCAGAAAGCGTGATGCCCATGACCGACCAAAAGTTCCCGTTTTCGGTCCCTTTCAGGACGATTGCCAGGATTCTTTTGTCTGGGAACGGGTTGTCTACGCCGCAGAGCGAAACACCAATGCGTCCGCACATACTGTTTGTCCCTTCCCACGCGATGCGCAGGTGGTGACTTTTCGAATGCAACTCTGGCGTCCACCATTGCAATATGTCTTGCCCTTGTGTGACATACTTGCGATAATGCGTACCATCTTCATATTGAAACAAGATTTCGCCTGTGTACTGACTACCCGCCGCAGTGTGTAGAAAATAAACGGAGGCTGCTGACCGCCCGATTGGAATGGTCTTGACCAACACATATCCTTCTTTGTCACTCAGCCCAATAGCGGCTTTGCGTCCATTTGTCTCAGGATTCGCAATGACAAACGGCACTTCTTCAAAAACCTGTGCTCCGAATGGCATAGTATGCAAATCATTTTCCCCTTCCCCCGTCCAACCGGGGACCCCAGGTGCGCCTGCGCCATAAAAATCAATGTTCGCGACGTGCGAAAGATCAATTGGAGTAAAGTTTCTCTGAGGGGCCGGTTCATTGGACCCTCGGAAACACACATTCAAAAATCCGTCATATGCTTTGGCAAGGCCGTGCATCCGCTGTAAGATGTCGACGCCGTAGGCTTCGTATCCGTTTTCAAACGCACCGTGGCACAATTCTCCGCCCACGATGGTAATGATGCCACCATTCATGTACTCCCACTTGGCATTGTGTTTCCCATAGCCGGTTTCAAATGGCGGATAAATAGTATACCACTCGCCAGGGGAGCCGACAGGCAGGTTGTTCTTTAGATGCAAATATTCTTCGATGACTGCGCAACATTGCTCATGGGTCAGGCCGCGGTTGAGCGCATAGGCATTCGAAAGCGAAAACTGTTTGGACGTGTCCACCCCAAAATCACGAATAACTGAGGGGTTTTCCGGGACTTGATGGGTATAAAACTTGCCGTTCCATGCAACTTGATCGATGCGTTGCTTGACGTCTTTGGAAAGTTGAAAAAATTTCTCCGCTTCTTCTTGACGTCCAACGAATTGTAGCATCTCCGCAAGATAGCGGCAGCCTACAGAAAACCCAGTATTGTCTCCGTGCATGATATTGAACTCGGTCCGATCGAAGTCGATGGTCATCGGATCACCACTGCGCTCCACATCGAAACTCGATTGAAAATCCCAAGTATCAATGGTATACCCGCGCTTTAAAAGGCCAAACTTTTCGGACCAGCGATATGCCGTGTTGACCGAATAATCAAATGCCTTGATTGCCGAGTCAAGAAACGACGCCATCCAACCATCATCTCCGCAGGCCTTCCAGGTATAATAAATTCCTTCAATGTACAAATACTCGACGTCATTTTCCACTGGAATCCGCTTATATTCGATCGTCTTGTCAGGACTCAGCCGCATAAATTCGCCATAGGCGAAACGCGCTTCCCAATAGCACCATTTCTTTTCTTCATGGAAATGAAAGTTATCCCAAACCATGCCGTCTTCTCGTTGCGTATCGCGAAACAGCTCCATCGCGGTTTTCAACTCTGGGTCGAAGTACTTCATCCCTTTCATGGTGTGAACGTGATCGCGCACCCAACTCACAAAAAAATGATACACTTTTTCGTTCACGAACACGTTATGATGCTCCCCGAACCGCATCATTGTATATTTCAGCATCGATAGCAACGAACCAAACTGTCCCTTGTCATCGATGATCTCGGTTTCACAGTCCACCTTGATTTTAAATTCCTCCACTGTACCCGCATCGTCGATGTGTTGGAATCGATGTGTGCCCAAAGCACCTGCAATCGTAATGGTCATATCTTGCAACGCACTTGCCCGGACGTACTCTTTGCCTTCGCCGTCCAATGCCACCACGGTGCCAATCTTGTCCGTTACAATCTTGATTTGTGATAAAGGTTTGTAATGGGTTTGCATGGTATCCACTTTTGCAATCATATTGTGTCCCTCCTAATACTTCTTTCGCACGCTTTTCACTAGTACATTTTTCAGTGCCTCGAAATCGTCAATGACCAAGCCTGTGCCCATGGCCACACAATCCAATGGATTTTCTGCGATATAGACCGGAAGTCCTGTCGCGTTTTGAATCACGCGATCCAATCCGAATAGTAACGCACCCCCGCCTGCTAGCACGACGCCCCGGTCAAAAATGTCCGAAGAAAGCTCTGGCGGTGTCTTTTCTAGTGTGAATTTAATCGCATCAATAATGATATTGACCGACTCTTTCAATGCCTCCATGGTTTCACTCGATTTCAATTCAATGGTCTTCGGCAACCCCGACATTAAATCGCGCCCACGAACCTCATAGGTATCATCCTTGGGTCTTGGATAGGCACTCCCAATATTGATTTTCACATTTTCAGCTGTTGTTTCTCCAATGACCATGCCGTACACCTTTTTGATATAGTCCGAAATTGCCTTATCAAAGGCGTCCCCCGCCACCCGGATCGACTTGCTTGTAACAATGCCGCCAAACGAAATGACCGCCACTTCACTCGTGCCCCCACCGATGTCCAAAATCATGCAACCTTGTGGCTCTTCCACGGGAAGGCCCGCGCCAATCGCAGCAGCCATGGGCTCTTCAATCAGATAGACTTCCCTCGCGCCACTCTGCCGTGCGGAATCCTCAATCGCTCGTTTCTCCACTTCAGTAACTCCACACGGGATACAAATAACCACACGCACGCGTGCGAAACGTGAACCCTTGGTGACCTTGCTAATGAAATACTGAAGCATTCTTTTCGTGACCTCAAAATTGGAAATTACGCCGTCCCGAATCGGTCGCGTTGCAACAATATTCCCTGGCGTCCGCCCCAACATTTCTTTTGCCTGCGCGCCAACTGCTTTGACTTCGTTTGTATCGCTATTAATGGCGACGACCGACGGCTCGCGCACAACAATGCCTTTCCCTCTTTGGTACACCAACACGTTTGCGGTGCCCAAATCAATGCCAATATCTTTACTTGAAAACATCGTACTCCCCCAACATTCTTATTCTTGCAACGCGTTCACCAATTCATTGACCACCCGTTCTTCGTTATCTTGGCGCGTCACGATGGAATATTTATAATCTAACTTGCCCACTTTTTCTTCCAACTTGAAAAAACTTGCTTCCGCAGGCGCTCCTTCACTTTTTATCACCAAATGCAACTGCTTGATGTGTGTTATTTCTTTCATTAGCAACGAAAACACAGCTGGCGCAACATTGGACGCCCACATGGGCGACACAATGACCACCTTGTCAAACAACGAAAGATCAACAATAGGAGACGTGATTGCCTCTGTCGTCCGCCAGGTCGAAGAATAGAATCCACCTTTGATAAATCCAAAAATGCCTTTCCAGTTCTTTCCGTCGGTGATTTCTACCAACTCTGCGCCTGCACGATCCGAAATTTTCTGTGCAATCCGCTTAGTATTTCCCGTTCTTGTAAAATAAAGTACAACTGATTTCATGCCTTTTTTCCTCCTGTTTCTGCTTTTACAACTAACATATAAGATGTGTCCACATTGTATTCGGTACCTTGAAAGTCTCCAAACACTTCAATTTTTTCATAACCAGACTCTTTTAGAAGAGTGGAAAAATCCTGAAAGAATAATGGAAAAAGTGGAATCGTATTTGTGACCTGCCATGTCCCAACGCGCAATAAAGTGTGGAACATCACCTTACCACTATCCCGTTCATAATAATAGTTTCTTTCAAAAGATAGGTCAATTTCTTGATTAAAAATGGTCGGCAAGGTGGAAATCTGTTTTGAGAAAATACGGTCGAAATTGATGATTTGAAAAATTGCCTTCCCATCCTCAGATAGCATGCATTTTGCCTGGAGCAGAAATGACTTGATTTCTTCAAGGCCACCAAGATGAACAATCGAATTTCCAATACAAAAGATGAGATCAAATGCGCCAGTTACACTTTTCGAAAGATCCAGCATATCGGCTTGAGCTACGCTGAAGTCCCCAGTAGAGCCAATGTGATTTTTTGTCCACTCCGCAGCTTTCGCATTTGCGCATGCAACCATGGTTTCATCTAGATCAACTGCCACAACGGCGTACCCTGCTGTCGCAAGTGCCTCAGCATAGGACCCGCTCCCACAGGCCACATCAAGAATCCTGCTCGGGGTGTGCCGCATCGCGTTCTCAAGAAACGTGACTTGGGCTTGCTCAGCAGGGAAAATATAGTCATAATACTTTGCAATTGCATCATAAAATCCTTTACTCATAAGTAAGTCTCTTCTCGAATCATTTCTATAAAATTGTTTGCGACGACAGGGTCAAATAACGTACCTGACGATTTTTTCAATTCGTTCAATGCCTCTGTGACGGTCAGTGTTTTCATAAAAGGCCGGTCCGTCGTGATCATGGCATACAAATCTGCCACGGCAACAATTCTTGCGCTCAGCGATATTTGTTCTCCCTTTAATTTGCGTGGATACCCTTTTCCGTCCCATCTCTCATGGTGTTCGAGTACGATCGTCGAAATATCCGCTAACTCACTGACAGACCCAAGAATTTTGCGCCCGATTTCTGGGTGCTTCATCCGCTCGTTCATGCCTTCAATTCCTCGTCTTTTCTTTTTATTCTGTAGATTTGAAACATTGCTAATATTCCCGATGTTGTGCATCAAACCAGCGAGGCGAATCTGCTTTGTTTCCACTTCAGAGAACCCCATCCTAAGCGCCATATCGACACAATATTTACTCACTTTTCTCGATTGAATCATTTCTCTCTTACTCCGTTCAAATAACGTGTCCATAATGGAATCAATGACTTTGCGCTTCATCTTTGTGCCCTCAAACACGCTCTGACGGTACATTTCCTCTTCCGCACGGTTAAATACATCGTTCATCTCTTCACTTTCGTTCTTTCGAACTGCAAACCCAATCGAAACAGACATGGAAAAATTGTCGACCTTTTCCATGGTGATGCCAAAGTTGATTCTCTTGATAATCTTATCAGCCTTTGACGCGTCGGTTTTTGTCAATATCAAAATAAATTCATCGGAGCATATTTGTAAGACAAAATCATCTTCCCCGCACTCTTTCTTGAGCGTCTTCTCCACGCGATTCAAGATGAGTTCACCGGTCTTTTGACCAAACGCATCAATAGACAATTTCAAACCATTCACATCCACTAATATTAAAGTCAAAGGCAGAAATTTTTGATCATTCAGTCGCTCTAGTTGAGTCTGCAATTGATTCAAGTTTTCCTGGTAGTTGATTGGGGTGAAGTGTTCTTCCTCTGGGCTAAACTCTCTTCCAGTATCCGTAATAAATGTGACGAAATAATTCTTTTCAATCGAATTGACATCAATCTTGTGCCAGGTGTTGGTATGCTCAGAAAAATTCTCAATTTCTTTTTTCCCGCCGTTCACGGCAACATCCGCATAGAAACTAATCATCTCTATATCCTGCTCTGTAATATGCTGCAAAACTTCTGTGGCTCTTTTATTAATGATATCCTTCGCACATAGTCCAGTTAGCAGTTCATATGCTTCATTGACCTCCAAAAACTCGTAATCATATGGTGTGCCGTCATCATCGCAAATGATGCGTTGGTATGCGTATCCAATCGGAGATGTTTCTAATAGCTTTTTGTAAAAAATATTATCCACGGCCTTCTTCTCCCCTCAACATCCTTTTGAGTGAATTTTACATCTTTCACACTCATTTTGCAAATAATAATTTCTTAAAGTTACCAATTATTATTGAAATTGAAACCCAATCGTTTTATAATGAAAACAAAAACAGCAATACGGAGGTACTATGTGGATTAAAAATAAATTTTTCAAATACAGTGCCGCAATTATATCAGTCATGTTAATCATTTTTTTATTAGGTCAAATCGACTTTTTTATTGAGCCATTTAAGAAATTTATTTTAATTATTTTCTTCCCACTTTTGGTGTCAGGCTTTCTGTATTACCTACTTCGCCCTTTTGTGCGGCTACTGCAAAAAATCAAATTTCCACCGACCATTGCCATTCTCACGGTCTTCGTGCTCTTCATCGGGTTGATTAGCCTCTTCATCATGTATGCCAGTGCGACATTTGGCCAACAAATCGGCTCCCTCATCAACGATTTGCCAAAGATTTCGCAAAACGTCATCGACTATATTTCTGGGCTGAATAGCGATCCTAATTTTTATTATCTCGTTGGTTCAAAAATCGAACCGCAAGTCACAACGTTCTTGCAAAACATTTTGCCTGTCGTGAGCAATGGGATCTTTGGTGCATTGAGCGCCATCACGAGCGTCGCAGCGATGTTAGTCATCGTCCCTTTCATTCTCTTCTTCTTGTTAAAAGATGACAAGTTGTTTTTAAAAAGAATCCGAGAGCAAGTGCACGGCAGGTACACCTGCGAAGTGGATAAGATTATTCGAGAAACAGACAAGACCTTGTCTTCTTATATTATTGGACAGGCCATTTTAGCGCTTATCATCGGTGCATTGACCTACTTAGGATTTTCTATTATCGGCTTGAAGTATGCTGCGATCTTATCGCTTTTCGTCGCCTTTACCGCATTCATCCCTATTTTAGGTATCTTCATTGGATTAATTCCAGCCATCTTTGTGGGGTTTTCGATGTTTTCGACACACCCCTACATGGTGTTGGAAGTCCTTATCCTTACCATCATCGTGCAACAACTAGTTGGAAATTTAATTTTCCCAAATTTGATCGGCAAGCAGTTAAACATACATCCATTGACCATTATTTTGATTTTTTTAGGCGCTGCTGCGCTCTTTGGCTTTATCGGCATGCTGATTATTATTCCAGTATACGCCGTATTAAAGCTCCTCATCAGTGGCGCTTTTAAAATTTATAAGATTTGGCAAGAAAAATAAAGTGCAGGAGGTAATTGCATGATGACAAACTGTAGTACCATCGATTTTACACAGCTCGATGCATTCATTGAAACGATGAAACACGAAGAAGGTGCGCTAATTCCCGTTTTGCATAAAGCGCAGGAACTGTTTGGGTATTTGCCGGATGAGGTGATGAGCCACGTCTCAAGAAAGCTACACATACCGGCCGCAAAGGTATTTGGCGTCGTCTCTTTTTACTCTTTCTTCACAATGACCCCAAAGGGAAAATTCAACGTCAATGTTTGCCTTGGGACTGCTTGCTTTGTGCGTGGTGCCGAGAAAGTGCGGGATGAGTTTGAAAAACACCTGGACATCAAACCTGGCGAAACGTCGTCAGACGGATTGTTTAGTTTAAGTACCATTCGTTGCATCGGTGCGTGTGGTTTGGCGCCCGTCGTGATGGTAAATGAAAAGGTGTATGGTCGCGTGAAACCGGAGCAGGTCAGTGAAATCATAGATGAATGTATGACAATGGATGGTGAGAATAATGGATAAAATAAAATCGTTTGACGAATTAAAATATTTAAACACGAAGTACAAATCACAGTTCGACCTCACCGCAAGCAAGGGAACACAGTACATCTTAGCCGTTGGCATGGCGACTTGTGGAATTGCCGCTGGCGCAAAAGAAGTCATGGAAACGCTCGACAAAGAAATCCTTGCAAACGGCATCAAAAACGTCACCGTAACCTCAACAGGATGCCTTGGTTATTGCTATGCAGAACCTGTAGTGGAAGTGCGCTCTTCCAAAGGTGCGCCTGTTCTCTATGGCGGTGTCGATGCAGCAAAGGCAATGCGCATCATCAAAGAACACATCATCAATGGAAACCCCTTGAAAGATGCCATCATTGAAAGGAGCGAAGTGAAATGAAAAATATCAGAATCGCTTTGCGAAATTGCGGTGTAATTGATCCAGAAAAAATCGAAGAATACATCGCGCATGACGGTTACATGGCACTCGGAAAAGTAATTCACGAAATGACCCCTGAAGAAGTCATTGATTCTGTTAAAAAAAGTGGTCTCCGTGGCCGTGGTGGCGGTGGTTTCCCGACAGGTCTGAAATGGGATATCACACGTCAGTCTCCTGGCGATGTCAAATACATCATCTGCAACGCAGACGAAGGTGATCCCGGCGCATTTATGGATCGCAGCATCCTAGAAGGCGACCCTCACAGCGTGTTGGAAGCTATGGCCATCGCAGGCTATAGTATCGGCGCAAAACATGGTGTCATCTATATCCGCGCGGAATATCCCCTTGCCGTTAGCCGACTCAAAGATTCCATTGCACAAGCAGAAAAACTCGGCCTCCTCGGCCACAATATAATGGGTTCCGATTTTTCGTTTCACATTACATTGAACCTAGGAGCTGGCGCCTTTGTTTGTGGCGAAGAGACCTCCTTAATTGCATCCGTCGAAGGCAATCGTGGCGAGCCAAACGTAAAGCCACCGTTTCCTGCAGAGCGCGGTCTTTGGGATAAGCCAACCTCCATCAACAACGTCGAAACGTTTGCAAACATTTGCCCCATCATTCTCAAGGGCGATGCGTGGTTTGCTTCCATTGGCACCGAAAAGAGCAAAGGTACTAAAGTGTTTGCGCTAGCAGGCAAAATCAACAACGTAGGCCTCATCGAAGTACCGATGGGCACGACGTTGCGCGAGATCATCTATGAAATTGGTGGCGGCATCCAAGGCAACCGGGCGTTCAAGGCGGCACAAACGGGCGGACCGTCTGGCGGCTGTATTCCCGCACAATTTTTGGACCTGCCGATTGACTATGACTCCCTCGCCTCCATCGGCTCTATGATGGGCTCTGGCGGTATGATTATTATGGATGAAGACAACTGCATGGTGGACATCGCGAAGTTTTATCTCGAGTTTACGGTGGATGAATCGTGCGGTAAATGTACCCCGTGTCGGATTGGCAACAAACGTCTTTATGAAAAACTCGTCCGCATTACAAGTGGCGAGGCCACACTACATACGCTCAAAAGCATGAAAGAACTTGGCGAAATCATCAAGGATTGTTCTCTTTGCGGACTTGGACAGACAGCGCCAAATCCTGTGCTCAGCACACTTAAATATTTCTATGAGGAATACGAAGCACACGTCAGCGATAAACGTTGTCCTGCGGGCGTTTGCGCCAGCTTAATCACCTTTACCATCAACCCAGAAAAGTGCACGGGCTGTACTGTTTGCGCGAGAAACTGCCCTGTGCCTTGTATTTCTGGCGAACGAAAAGAAGCCCATCTCATCGATCAGTCCCGTTGTATCAAGTGCGGTGTTTGCTATGACAAATGCCGATTTGACGCGATCACGAAACAATAGGAGGCAACTAAAATGGTGAATATCAAAATTAACGGAATCAATTATAAAGGGAAAAAGAACGAGACCATTCTCGAAGTTGCCAGAAGGGGCGATATTTATATTCCAACCTTGTGCCACATGAATTTGCATGATTTCAAGGTCATCAACAAAGCCGCTTCTTGCCGCGTCTGCATGGTTGAAATTGAGGGCCGAAAGAACCTAGCCCCCGCGTGTTCCACTAACGTGACCGAAGGAATGATTGTCCATACTGACACGCTTCGCGCAGTAAAATCGCGCCGGGTCATGGTCGAACTGCTCCTATCCAACCATCCGAAGGACTGCCTCATCTGCGACAGAAACCAGAATTGCGAGCTGCAGAAACTGGCCGCCGACCTCGGAATTCGCGAGATCAAATACCAAGGCGAGGTTTCCTCCCATCCAAAGGACAGTTCCAGTCTTTCGCTCGTGCGAAACGCAGACAAATGCATCCTCTGCAGGCGTTGCGAAACCATGTGCAACGAGGTCCAAACGGTCGGCGTATACTCCGCCGTTGACAGAGGGTTTAATACCGTCATCGGCACAGCGTTTAATCTTCCCATGAACAAGACCTCCTGCACCTTTTGCGGGCAATGCGTCTCTGTGTGCCCGACCGCAGCACTGACTGAAGTTGATAACACGCGACGCGTCCTTGAAATTTTACAAACCCCCGGCAAAATTGTCATTGCTCAGACCGCACCAGCCATTCGTGTTGCGCTTGGCGAAGAATTCGACATGCCCGCCGGCACACGCGTCACGGGCAAAATGGTGTCCGCACTCCGCAAGCTGGGCTTTGACAAGGTCATGGACACCGACTTCGCTGCCGATGTGACGATCATGGAGGAAGCGTCCGAACTCATCCATCGCCTAGAAAACAACGGCCGCCTGCCTATTCTGACGAGTTGCTGCCCTGCCTGGGTAAAATTCATCGAGCACCAGTTCCCAGATTTACTCGACATCCCTTCGACTTGCAAGTCTCCACATGAGATGTTTGGCGCGCTTGCTAAGACCTATCTCGCCGAAAAGATGAACATCAATCCAGAAGATATCGTCGTCGTTTCTATCATGCCTTGTCTAGCGAAAAAATACGAAGCGGCGCGTCCCGAACTTTCGGAAGAAAGCATGGCAAACGTCGACTACGTCATTTCAACCCGTGAACTTGCCCGCATGATTAAGCAAGCCGGCATTAATTTCGCGACACTTCCCAACGATGACTTTGACAGCCCGATGGGCGAATCCACGGGCGCCAGCGTCATCTTCGGCACCACGGGCGGCGTCATCGAGGCCGCTCTGCGCACCGCCTATGAGTGGCTCACGAAAGAAACGCTCGAACAAGTCTCCTTCACACAATTACGCGGTTTTGAAGGCGTGCGCGAAGCAAGCGTCATGATCAACGGGTCCGAAATCAAAATCGCAATCGCAAACGGCCTAGGCAACGCGCGCAAACTGCTCGAGAACATCCGCGACGGCAAGGTATTCTATCACGCCATCGAAATCATGGCCTGCCCCGGCGGTTGTGTGAGCGGCGGTGGCCAACCTTATCACCACGGCGACACCGAAATCATTAAAAAACGTGCGGCAGCAATCTATGCCGAGGATGACAGTAAGAAAATCCGCTTCTCGCACAAGAATCCTTCCGTCATCAAGTTGTACGAAGAATTCTTAGGCGAGCCATACGGCGAAAAAGCCCACGAACTGCTGCACACCACCTTTACAAAGCGGAAGTTGCTGTAAATCTAGCTGTAAAGCTAGCGGTAAGTGCAACTGACGGCGCCCGTCGAAAAGTCAAGCTGGCGACATTTAGGCGGACTTACTCCCGTGACGGGAGTAAGTGGTCGCTTTTGTCTCCACTTTTCGCCTTTCTTTTGCCGAAATGCTTCAAAACAGTCAAAAATGAAGGTAAAATCCAGTTGATTTTACCTTTTGCCTTTGGTTTTTTGGGTTTTCGGCGCGAATCGCGACGGGGTGGAGACATTTCGGATGACTTACTCCCGCAACTGGAGACAAAATGGACAGTTACTCCCCCCCTGCGACGATCCTGCAATATGTTCACATTTTGAACTCTTTTT
>JBAXOJ010000030.1:0-17708 GCA_037133315.1 Clostridia bacterium | reverse complement strand
ACTCCTTTCGTTAGAATTCAAGTCCAGCTTCTCTTGCAGCTTCTGCAAGTTCTTTCACTCTACCATGATAAATATAACCGCCTCTATCGAATACGACAGATTTGATTCCTTTTTCAATCGCTTTTTCTGCAATCAACTTCCCGACTGCCTTCGCGCCTTCTCTATTGCCGCTTACCTTAACTGGGCCCTTTAAAGCTTCGTCAAGAGTGGATGCCGCAACAAGTGTTACGCCAGCATTGTCGTCAATGATCTGTGCATAAATCTGTTTCAGGCTCCGAAAGACATTCAGTCTTGGACGCAGATCCGTTCCAGCAACCTTTTTACGCACTCTTGTGTGTTTTCTAATTCGTACTGTGTTCTTACTCGTTTTTTTAATCATGTCATCTCACTCCTTCCTTATTTTTTACCAGTCTTACCTTCCTTGCGGATGATAGTCTCGTTTTCATATTTTATTCCCTTGCCTTTGTATGGCTCAGGCTTACGGTACCCTCTAATTTTTGCCGCAATTTCGCCAACAATTTGCTTGTCAATCCCCTTTACAGAAATTCTATTCTGTGCAGGCACTTCAATTTGTATTCCAGTCGGTGGATCCAGCTCAACCGGGTGAGAATAACCTAGCGCAAGAACTAATTTCGTTCCCTGCATTTGTGCTCTGTACCCAACTCCGTTGATTTCTAATTTTTTTTCAAACCCGTCTGTCACACCAACCACCATATTATTCACAAGAGATCTTGTGAGACCATGCAGTGATTTGTGTATTTTTTCCTCCGAAGGTCTATCTACCGTAATGGTATCATCCTTCACAGTCAAAATCATGTCTTGATGCAACGTTCTTGAAAGAGTTCCCTTAGGACCTTTCACTGTCATTTCATTTGTGCCTTCAATTTTAACGTCAACCCCTTTTGGGATTGCGATAGGCATTCTGCCTATTCTTGACATTGCACACACCTCCAATTCTTAAAATTATGGGCCTAAACCCTTTTCAGAAACTACGTTCTTTTCTTACCAAATAAACGCGAGTACTTCGCCGCCTACGCCTGCTTTTCTAGCATTCTTATCCGTCATAACACCTTGTGAAGTGGAAAGAATCGCAACACCAAGTCCACCAAGTACCTTTGGGATTTCTGTTCTGTCAGCATAAACTCTTAGTCCTGGCTTACTGATTCTCTTTAACCCAGTAATGACATGCTTTTTGTTTGCTGCATACTTTAAAACAACCTTAATCACGCCCTGTTTGCCATCTTCAGCATATTCATAAGATTTGATATAGCCTTCTTCTAAAAGAATTTCAGCCAATGACCTCTTCATGTTTGATGCTGGAATTTCAACAGTCGGGTGCTTTGATGATCCTGCGTTTCTAATTCTTGTTAACATATCTGCGATTGCGTCAGTGATTTGCATATTCGTACCTCCTTTCAGCTCTTACCAGCTAGCCTTCTTTACTCCAGGCAATTGCCCCTTGTACGCGAGTTCTCTAAAACAAATACGGCACACGCCGAATTTTCTAATAAACGCATGTGGTCTGCCGCAAAGTTTGCAACGATTGTATCCTCTAGTGCTAAACTTTGGAGTTCTCTGCTGTTTTAATACCATAGCTTTTTTTGCCATGCTGATACCCTCCCTTAGTTGGTGGTGCTAAACGGCATGCCGAGAAGTGTCAAAAGTGCTTTTGCTTCTTCGTCCGTCTTCGCTGTAGTTACAAAAGTAATATCCATACCTCTTACTTTATCAACTTTGTCATAGTCTATCTCCGGGAAAATCAATTGTTCTCTGACACCCATCGAAAAATTGCCTCTTCCATCAAAGGAATTTCCATTAACACCTCTAAAGTCTCTTACTCTAGGAAGTGCAATGCTAAAGAACTTGTCACAGAACTCATACATTCTCGCACCGCGCAATGTCACTTTTGCACCAATATCCATTCCTTCTCTTAGCTTGAATGCCGCCACAGATTTTTTTGCTTTTGTAACAATTGGTCTTTGACCAGTAATCACTGCAATGTCTCTGCAAGCTGCCTCAATTGCCTTGGGGTTTTCTTTGACTTCACCGATTCCCATGTTGATGACAATTTTCTCAAGTCTAGGGATCTGCATCGTGCTACTGTATTTAAATTTCTCTTTTAACGCTACTGATAATTCATTATTAAACTTATCTTTGAGTCTAGGCATTAACTAAACCTCCTTTCAGTCATTACTTTTTTTCTAATACTGTTTCCATCGCTTCGCCGCATTTTTTGCAGACTCGAACCTTTGATCCGTCTTCCAATATCTGCTTGCCAATTTTTGTTGGCGTATTGCATTTCTTGCAAACAAGCATCAAATTCGAGCTGTGCACTGGAACCTCTTGCTTAATGATTCCACCTTGTTGATAACGGTTTTTCGCTTTCTTATGCTTTGTTCTAATGTTAACCCCTTCAACCAAAACACGAGAATCGTCCTTATTCACTTCAAGAACCTTACCCTTTTTGCCCTTGCTGGTCCCAGTTAGAACTACTACTGCGTCACCTTTTTTTAAATGTACCTTTGCCATATTGTCGCCTCCTTACAGAACTTCTGGAGCCAGAGAAAGAATTTTCATGAAATCTTTGTCTCTTAACTCACGTGCAACAGGGCCAAAAATACGCGTCCCTCTTGGGTTCTTGTCGTCTTTGATCACTACCGCTGCGTTTTCATCGAACTTGATATACGAACCATCTGGGCGACTTACACCCTTTTTTGTTCTCACGATAACACACTTCACTACTTCGCCTTTTTTAACAACACCGCCGGGTGTTGCGCTCTTAACTGAGCAAACGATGACGTCACCTATATTTCCATACTTCCTCCAGGAACCACCAAGCACCTTGATGCACATTACTTGTTTGGCACCGGTGTTGTCAGCAACCTTGAGTCTGGATTGTACCTGAATCATGCCGCTACCTCCTTCCGATAACTTATCCTATTTACTTCGCTGATTCTACGATTGCAATCAATCTCCATCTTTTGTCCTTACTGATTGGTCGCGTTTCCATGACCTTGACGCGATCGCCAATTTTACATTCATTATTCTCATCATGCGCTTTCAATTTAAAAGTTCTTTTAATGAATTTTCCGTATAGTGGGTGTTTCACGCTGTACTCGATTGCAACGACAATCGTTTTGTCCATCTTATCGCTGACGACCTTGCCTGTCTTCGTTTTTCTCAAATTTCTCTCAGTCAACGTGATCTCCCCCTTTCAATTCAATCTCTCTCATCACAGTTTTAATGCGCGCGATGTCTTTTTTAATCAGTCTTAACTTCATTGGGTTTTCCAGTTGATTGGTCGCCGCTTGAAATCTTAATTTAAAAAGTTGTGACTTTAATTCCTTCATTTCCTCGCCGAGCTCTATAAATGTCTTTTCTCTAATTTCATGTGCCTTCATAAAGCTTCACCATCCTTTTCACGAGCGATGATTTTGCACTTGACAGGAAGCTTGTGCATCGCACGTGTTAACGCTTCTCTCATGAGCTCTTCGCTTGCTCCAGCAATTTCAAACATCACTCTTCCTGGTTTTACAACCGCGACCCAGTATTCTGGCGATCCCTTACCGGAACCCATTCGAGTCTCAGCAGGTTTCTTCGTAACTGGTTTGTCAGGAAAGATTTTAATCCATACCTTACCGCCTCTTTTAATATGACGGGTCATTGCAATTCTGGCCGCTTCGATTTGATTGCTCGTGATCCACGAAGGATCGACTGCAACCAACCCAAGTTCTCCATTGGAGACGGTAATCCCACGAGTCGCCTTACCGGTCAGTCTTCCTCTATGTTGTTTTCTAAATTTCACTCTCTTTGGCAGTAACATTAGCCCTCGCCTCCTTCCGCTTTCGGTTCTGGAGTCTTTACCTTTTTCGCCGCAGGAAGCACTTCGCCCTTATAAATCCAAACCTTAACGCCGATTTTTCCATATGTGGTATTTGCTTCAGCAAAACCGTAATCGATATCCGCACGTAGTGTCTGCAAAGGAATGGTTCCTTCATGGTAATGCTCAGTTCTCGCGATTTCAGCGCCGCCAAGTCTGCCAGAAACAGCCGTCTTGATTCCTTTTGCGCCGAATTTCATCGTTCTCTGCATCGATTGCTTCATTGCTCTTCTAAAAGAAATTCTCTTTTCGAGTTGCGCAGCAATATTTTCCGACACAATTTGAGCGTTTAAATCTGGTTGTTTGATTTCTGCAACATTAACAAGAACATTAAACTTTGTCAACTTGGAAACTTCTTTTCTCAAGTCTTCAATTCCTGCGCCACCTTTGCCAATGACAATACCAGGCTTAGCAGTGTTCACAGTCACTTTGATCTTGTCGCCAGATCTCTCGATTTCGACCTTAGAAATACCAGATAAAAAAAGCTTCTTCTTAATAAACTTTCTAATCTTGAAGTCTTCGACAACGTAATTGCCATAATTCTTCTTGTCTGCATACCATTTGGTATCCCAGTCTTTTATGATTCCCACTCTTATACCATGTGGATGAATTTTTTGGCCCATTTTCTATCCTCCTCTTCCTACTTTTCCTTTAGCACAATCGTGATATGACTTGTTCTCTTGTTAATGCGAAAAGCCCTACCCTGTGCTCTAGCCATAATTCTCTTAAGCGTAGGTCCCTGGTTTGCAAAACATTCTGCAACATAGAGATTCTCTTTATTAAGAGGATTTGTTAATCTGTTGATTGCGTTTGCTTCAGCAGATTTTAAAAGCTTCGCCAAAACTTCAGATGCAGCCTTTGGTGTGAATTTTACGATTGCCTTCGCATCTTCAAGATCTTTTCCCCTAATCAGGTCAAGTACAATCTTTACCTTTCTTGCGGAAATTCTAACGTAGCTTGCAGTTGCTTTCGCTTCTTCAAGGCCAATTCCTTCTGCCTTACGTTCTCTTTTTGTAAGCGTTTTTGCTTTATTGCTTTTTCTGCCAACACTATATACGCGAGGTTCTTCCCCAGTATGTATGTTAACAACCGTTTCTTCTACATTTGTCTCAACCGCCTCAACGGTTTCAATAGCTTTCTTAGCCAATTGGATTTCCTCCTTTCCAAAAGTCCCTCTAGTATTATCTTAGTCTAGAAGACTTGTCTGAGCCTGCATGACCCTTAAACGTCCTTGTTGGTGCAAACTCACCGAGTTTGTGTCCAACCATATCATCTGTCATATAAACTGGTACGTGTTTTCTTCCATCATGCACAGCAATTGTGTGTCCAATCATCTGTGGAAAAATTGTTGAAGATCTTGACCAGGTCTTTAAAACGCGTTTTTCGTTTGTTTCGTTCATCAGTTCAATCCTTTTCAGAAGCTTCGCATCTACAAAAGGGCCTTTCTTTAACGATCTACTCATACTACATTCCTCCTCCCAAAACATTTAGCCATCAGACTATTTTGCTTTTCTTCTTCTGATGATGAATTTATCGGACTTCTTGTTCTTTTTACGAGTCTTGTAACCAAGTGTAGGTTTGCCCCAAGGGGTAACTGGGCTTGGTCTGCCAATTGGTGATTTTCCTTCACCACCACCGTGTGGATGGTCGTTCGGATTCATTACAACACCGCGGACAGTCGGACGGAAGCCCATCCATCTTTTTCTTCCTGCTTTTCCGATTGAGATGTTTTCATGATCAATGTTTCCAACTTGTCCAATGGTTGCTTTGCAATTAATTGAAACAAGTCTCATCTCGCCCGAAGGAAGTCTTAGTGTTGCGTAAGCGCCTTCTTTTGCCATCAGTTGAGCCGAATTACCAGCTGCTCTTACCATCTGGCCACCCTTACCTGGCTTTAATTCGATGTTATGAATTAAAGTACCAACTGGGATGTTGAGCATTGGCAACGCGTTGCCAACTCGAATATCTGCGTTTGCACCAGATTCAATTTTGTCGCCAACCTTAAGGCCATGTGGTGCAAGAATATATCTCTTGTCGCCATCCACAAATTGAATGAGAGCAATATTTGCCGTTCTGTTTGGATCGTACTCAATTGAAACAACTTTTGCTTCAACGCCGTCCCTATCTCTTTTGAAGTCAATAATACGATAACTTCTTTTTGCACCGCCACCTCTGTGACGAACGGTAATCCTACCATATGAGTTTCTGCCTGCTTGTCTAGATTTTGACGACATCAATGATTTTTCAGGTGTACTCGTCGTGATTTCTTCAAATGTAGAAACCGTCATAAATCTTCTAGCAGGAGATGTAGGATTAAACTTTTTAATTGGCATGATCTTCACTCCTTATCTAATAAGAAAACTTCGAATTACTGGTTAATACCAAACTCTTCTATTGCTGTCTTGTACTTTTTGCTGCTTGTGACAACTTTTCCGCCTTTTTCAAGGTAAGTATCTGGCTTTGCATCCACATCGATTTTCACGACGGCTTTCTTCCAGTCAGGTCTGAACCCAGTGTGTGCGCCCTGTCTCTTTTCTTTGCCAACATAATTCGCAGTATTCACTGCAATTACTTTAACTTGAAACAAGTGCTCGATTGCTGAACGAATTTCAGTCTTTGTCGATCTTTTATCAACAACAAAAGTATACTTCCCAGATGCTGCATCAAAATTACTTCTCTCTGTAACATGTGGCTTAATAATGATTTCTTCAGGAAGTCTCATTATACATACACCTCCTCTATCTTAGTAACCGCATCCTTTGTAAGAATGAGTGTTCCGTGCTTTAAAATATCATAAACACTAATAGTGTTTACAAAAGCCGTTGAAATGCTAGGAATGTTGTTTGCAGATTTGATTACGTTGACATCTTTGCCTGCAGTCACAATTAAAGCGCTTGCCTCAACCTTCAAATTCTTCAGTACATTGATCATCGCTTTTGTCTTGATTTCCTCAAAAAATAGTTGATCTAATACGATTAATTCGTTGTTGTTTAATTTCGAAGTGAAAGCAGACTTTAAAGCAAGTCTTTTCATCTTCTTAGGCAATGTGTAGCGATAACTTCTAGGCTTCGGCCCATGAACGATACCACCTTTAATCCATTGTGCAGAACGAATACTACCCTGTCTTGCACGTCCAGTACCCTTTTGCTTCCATGGTTTTCTTCCACCGCCAGCCACTTCGCTCTTCGTCTTAGTAGACTGTGTGCCTTGTCTGCGGTTTGCGAGCGTATTGACAACGGAATTGTGCATTGAGCCTTCACTGACATACTCTAACGCAAAAATGCTGTCGCTTAATTCAACTTCTCCTACAACCTCGCCTGACATATTGTAAAGATCGCACTTAGCCATCCTTGTTCCTCCTCTCTAGGGAATTACTTACCCTTCTTTACTGTTTCTTTAATAACAAGAAGCGCACCCTTTGGTCCAGGTACTGCACCTCTGATGAGTAACAAATTACGTTCTGCGTCAACTCTTACAATTTCAAGATTCTGAATTGTAATATTCACATGCCCCATGTGTCCAGGCAGTTTCTTGCCTTTAAATACACGCGATGGACTTGAATTTGCGCCCATGGAACCTGGTCTTCTGTGGAAATTCGATCCATGCGACTTTGGTCCGATCGCCTGTCCATATTTCTTGATGACGCCTGCAAAGCCTTTTCCTTTTGAAATACCAGTGACATCTACCTTCACACCAGATTCAAACATCTCTCCCACATTGATTTCTTGCTTCAATTCAAATGCAGCAGCGTCTTCGACTTTGAATTCTCTCATAAATCTTTTTGGTGCCATATCAATTTTTTTGAAATGACCTGCGTCCGGTTTACTGACTCTTTTCTCTTTGATTTCTCCGAAACCAAACTTCACAGCCGTGTAACCATCCGTCTCTTTTGTCTTCAGCTGAACCACAGTGAGTGGACCTGCTTCAACGACCGTGACAGGTATTACTAAACCTTTTTCTCCAAATACTTGCGTCATACCAACTTTTGTCCCTAGTATGAATTTGTTCATGGTCTTCCCTCCTTTGGTTATTGGTTCATCAATCTGATGAACATGACCTCTACTTCAATGCCTATAGCTTGATATCAATATCTACGCCAGCTGGCAAATCGAGTTTCATGAGTGCATCTACAGTCTTTTGATTTGGGAGCAAAATGTCAATCAATCTTTTGTGTGTTCTCAATTCAAACTGTTCGCGTGCATCTTTGTACTTGTGTGGTGCTCTTAAGATCGTGATGATCTCTTTTTCAGTTGGCAGTGGAACTGGCCCTGAAATTTTCGATCCGTTTCTTTTCGCAGTCTCGACAATCCGCTCTGCAGATTGATCAAGTAACTGGTGATCGAACGCTTTTAACCTAATTCTGATTTTCTGTTTGCTTGACATACAAACAACCTCCTTAAATTTTTAGCTGCGTTCAACGCTTCTGTACACATTGCCGTGTGTGTCATTCTGTCTTCTTTTTTTGCCCAGGTTCATCAGGCTTACACCTCATTTTCCTGGGCTAGACATCCACGACGTACCTATCGCGCAAAATGAATCATTTCGCGCCTCGATCATAATGTAAATGCACAGTGACTTGTCGCCCGGTTTCCTGAATCGGACATTCTCCACAAAAGTTACCTGTACTTAAACAGCAATCTCCTGTTTCATCGTCTGCCTTTGTCACAGCATTTGATATTATATATTAGTGAATATGGTTTTGCAATAGCAAATTACAAATAATCAGAAAATTTATCAATTTTCTTTGTGCGCGCAAGTTTCTTGCTTTGTATTACTTCTGTATAGAGATGGAGCAGCCCTTCAAAGGATTTATTCCAATCCTTCGATTCTGCATATCCTCTCGCATTGATACCCATTTCCTTACGCAACGCTTCATTTTCAATTAATTTAATAGAAGCTTGTACAAAATCATCTACGTTTTTTTCTCTACAAGCGATTCCGTTGAACCCATCGACTAACGTATCCCTTACGCCACCCTCGTAGCACGCGATGACAGGGATTTGTGATGCCATCGCTTCAAGAATCACAAACCCAAGTGTTTCCGTAGGAGATGGAAATAAAAAGACATCTGCGGACGCATACAATTCCAACAAATCCTTCCCCATTACGAAGCCCGTAAATGTGATAAAATCTGGCGCCGTTTTTTTCAATTCTTCAAGAAGCGGACCTCCCCCAACAATCGCGAAGCTGACCTTTTCGCCATACTTTTCTCTCAGGATTATTGCTGTTTCAATGAAGATGTGCAAATCTTTTTCGACTGCGATTCTCCCAACAAACACGAACAACAACCCGTCTTTGGTGCCGTATTTTTTTCGCACCGATTCGCTGCGATAAGCCGGATTAAATTTATCAAATTCAATCCCTCGCGCCCAGGTCCAGACCTTGTGAAAATGCTGCTTCTTTAATAGTTGCGTTGTGACCTCACTCGGCGTGATGACCATATCGGAATACCTGTGAAACCACTTATAGAAATTCCAACACGTCTCCGTCAACAACCCAAACCCATAGTACTCCATATATTGCGGCACATTGGTTTCAAAGCAGGTGACAATTGGAATTCCACGCTTTTTGCCGTACCATATGCCCGACCGACCAATCGGAAACTCCGTCATGACCTGAATGACATCCGGTTTGAATTTATCCAGTGATTTCTTCAATGTAATATAATTCACAAAGGAAAACCGAAGCTCTGGGTAGAGTAAAAATTTCAATCCTACACTTTTCTTTTGGTTAATATCCGATTTATCTCGAAACGAATAGGCAGGCAAAAACAGAATATACTCATGGCCATTTTTCTCCAGATAGTGAATATAGCGTTCCACTGTCTTTGCGACGCCACTAACATGCGGATAATAGGAATCTGTAAAAAGTGCAATTTTCATGTGTTTCCCCTCTGCAATCATTATTTGGTCTTACTCAGGACAGTTACAATATAATTATCTTTTACAAAATACTTCGCAATCAACGATTTGTCGACATCTTTTTGAATTCCCGAAGAGAGTGAATTCCCGAAGATAATAATACCGGCACAAAGTAAATATGCAACAAGCATTCCAGTCAAGGCACCAAAGATAACGCCAGCAATCTTATCAATCTGCTTTATTATAGGCAATTTTACTAAAACCTTCAATAGGTTTTTAATGATCAGTAGCAAGAAGAAGGCCAAAATAAAAACGAGCAAGACCGCTAAAATCTTCATCGATAGTTCGGCAAGCGCGGTAGCGATCATGTTTCCGATATCCGCAACCACTTTCGCAGAATTCCCCCCCTGTTGACTGCCTTGCACCCAGTCCCCCATAAATGACGGCAATCCTAACTGTTCAATTCCTTTTTGTAATGTGAGTGTTTTAAATCCGCTCAGTTTTTCATTCACAGGCCCCAGAATGGCACCTTTGACCCAGTCAAACACAGGCGTTCCAATCAGGAATTTGCTGACGATTGGATACAATTGCAACGCAATCCAAAAGGATAACAACATGGAAACTAACCGATATAGCGTAAGGACAAATCCTGTCTTAAATCCAATCAAAGCAAAAATAAGTATTACAACAATCACAAGCAAATCGCTCCAGCCCATTCAAATCCCTCCTTAATAACTGCAAATAACTGCCCGATCACTCAATGTAACGAGTGCTTTCCCTTTTTCCAAAAACCGAATGCCCATGACTTCTGAGTTCAACACCGTGCCTCCAAGGATTTGTCCATGTCTGTTTAATACAATCACCTTACGACCAAGATTCACAATCACGGCATCTTCCATCGCAATCATAGATTTTATCGAACTTGGAAATTCCAGAGTGTTTTGAATTTCGTTTCTAGAATTCACAAACTCGATGTTACGAGGGACGGATGCATTCGCGACCTGAGGGATTGCAGAGATGGCTAACATATCCGCGTTGTAAGTAGATACAGACTGCACCATGCCATAATTCCGTTTGAACAGTTGTTTTCCGTTTCCACCAACAAGGATCACTTGTTTTGCGCTCGCGAGAAATGTTTGCTCGTCGTTCAGTCCTTGCGCTTTCAAAATCATCGCGTTATCATACGAAAGTTGATTGATTTTTTTACCGTCCTGACCAAGGTATTCAACAAGGGTTTCCAATGCACATCCATTTGTGTTCATCGAATTGACCACCGTCGTCTTATTGTTTGGAAGAACAAAAGCATTTTTAATGAGATTGTTTGCACGAAAAGCAGAGAACAGTTTTGTCCCCGTTTCATTATAAACTTCAACCGCAGAACGATAACCCGCATAACTGCGCACGAGACACACAAAGCCATTTTGATTCACGTCAACATTTAAAATATTCTCATCAATCTCAGCTTTCCAAAGCAAACTCTGTTTGTTGTAGACTTCGATTTTTCTGCCCTTGTTTTCTGCGACCACAATATAATCCCGGTTGCCTTTGATCATTGGCGCATTCATTTTCGTCTCGCTTTTTTTTACGACAGTACCAAGTTGGTCCCGCCATTCGAGGAACCCTTCGTTTTCAAGCACAATGAACCCGCCTGCACAGACTAGATTATTCTGAGTTCCGTACGCCAATGGAAATTCTTTGACTTTTGAATTTGTTTCAATCATGGTATTTATTTTTATTAGGTTATTCCCAAAAGACCACCAACGCATGATAAATCCAAACGTAGTCAACGCAACCACTCCAATTACGCAAGTGATGAGTATGATAAGAAGTACTTTTTTTCGTTTCCGCGGTTTCTCTTTTTCCATGGATAACCTCTCCGGATTTATTTCTTTTTCAAAGCTTCTTTCACGAGCGCGTCTCTCGCTACTTTGACAGGCGCTAACTGCTCTTTTTCCACGACCAGACCGGCATACTTCCCATTCTTAAATACATAGTAATAGTCATCATTTTTCTTGGAATAGGCCAGCGTATAACTCGATTTGTCTTTCAACACATACTGAATGGTTAAATCAACTTGCCCCATGCGTGGCTTCACATTCAAATCCGTTTTGTACCATTCAATGGAGAGCAGTGCCTCGTAGTACCCTTTGAACAACGGCCTCGCGTAATCATCCTGCAAAACCGACACATCTTGCCCATTAAATAAATACGTTTCACTCGTCCCGTTCTTTAGAGCAATATAGGTAATATCTGCTTGATCGACGTGCCCATCAAAGCGAATCTCCATTTTTTTCACCTGTGCAATGTCTTGCAAATTGACCAGTTTCAACATCACATCACTGAGCGGAATATCAACAAAACTGAGTTTCGCTGGATCGATTAAAAAGACGTTCGGCGTGCCGGCAAGTTTGCCGTAAAATAGGCCATTTTCATCTAAGAGGCCTAATTTTATCGTGGCTCTGCTTGTTTTGCTGACTAACGTCAGAACAAACTTCGGATGCTCGAGTCCATATGCACGCAGTGGCTTGAGTTTGCCTTTCAAATAGCGGTCAACACTAATGTTTGAAAGCAATTTGTATATATCCGCTGTTAACAGTGTGCTGACAGGCGCCTGAAATGGCGCTAAAAGATTCCATCCCGCCTTACTTCTCGCATCAATATCATAAACTAGTTTTCCATTTTTTTCAGTTTTGATACGAATCATCGAGTCTTCATCTGATTTGAACAACACCAATGTCTTTAATGCTTCAGGTTTGGTGAAAATGGTATTCGCTTTTGTCAAATCCATCAAATAAACCGTCTTACTTCCCTTTTCTCTAAAATACATACCTGATAAATCGACGGCAATCCGTCCAAAGTAAAATACTCTGGTGGTGTTGTCTTTCAAGTTGATGGTGACGGTATATGGATTGTTAAACCCGTAGTCATTTAAGTTGATGGCATTTTTTGTGACTTCTTTCAGCGCCGTTAAGTTGATTGACTCATAGGTAATGCTACTTAACATTTGTGAAGAAACATTGATTTTCGGATAAGACATCACAAAAAAATCATCTGGATCTTTTGTAAAAACTAATTTGTAGTTTTCAAATTTTATCGTCACCTTTTTGACGTTTTTTTCACGCGTAACAAACACATTTTTCAATAGATCTTCCGGAGTCGTAACGGCTGGTTTCATATTCGAGGTCACATACCACACCACCCCAGCCAAAATAGCAAGGATGACGACAGGAATGATGAGGTTCCGATACAATTTCATAGATGTCTCCTCCTTGTGAAGATCCATAATCCAATCGCAAAAATCACGAGTGGCAGTACGATAATGGTAAGGAGCAAGAGCAATTCGCCAGGTCCCTTTTCAATTTTAAAAGTGTAATTATCAATTTGCTTTGATGAGACGATGTTGTCGTCTTCAATGTTACTGAGCCAGTTGATTAAATTTAAGAAATACCTTGAATTGCGTTCAAAAAAAGCCGAACTCACTTTATCTGAAAGGAACCCTGAAGAGCCTAATGCGATTATCTTAGAAGTATGATTTTCAGCTGTTCTACTCGCCCCAATCAGCAAATTTTGTATTGCTTTCTGTGACTCCCCGGTCACAATATTGGTGCTTTGTGCAAACGGAGAAGTTGAAATCAATGCCGAGTTTTCAACCCCATCTACTTTATGAGTCGATAAGTCAAGACTTCTGGCGTTGATGATTTGAACGGGCTGGCCCTCGAACCCAAGATTAATGGTCACGGCAGTCGTTCCTGCCACAAAGGAATCTTTTGGATCGGTAAGGATGAAGCGTGCGTCCGTTTCCGTCACCACATCATTTTTAATTGAGATTCCGTAATTATCTAATAAACTCTGGATGTTATCGTACGTGAGACGTTTATTAAACGCACCATCAAACGCAAAGACTGCAGAACCACCATTTCTAAGGTACTTAAAAATCATGTCTTGTTCGTTTGACGTCAAATCGATTGCAGGAGATAACAAAAACAAAACTTTGCAGTCGTTTGGAATTGCTTTGACAGAAAGTAGGTTTATGGTATCCAATGCATAATTGTTGTTTTGTAATGAGAGTGCCAACTTCGTGAATCCGTTTTGTGGAGAAATCTCTTTATTCCCTTGCGAGAAATAGATTTTTGGAGTCATGTTTGTGGAAACATATTTAATGGCCCCGGTAAAAATCTGCTCTGAGTTGATTTGCCTTCCGACATTTTCTTGGTTTTCATTCTGAAGTGCAACATATAAGTCATTCAAAAAAATGATCTTTGATTTCACGCCACTTTTAAAAATAAACACCGCAGGATTTTTTGCATCTTGTGTTTCTGGGGAATACCCTAAGTCGGAATACAACTTCGGATTTTCGACAGGATCTTTATAGAACACTGAGATTTTGCCTTTTGCCTCTTGCTCATATACACGCAGCAGTTCCATCCATGAATTATAGTCCAGTTCCTTCATTTTCTTCGTGCTGTCAAAAAGTCCGTAAATCTCGAGTTTTTGCGAAGCCGGAATCTCATTCACGATGTTTTTAGAAACACTCGTAATCGAAAAGATCTGTCCTGGTGTCATATCAAATTTGAAATCATACATCACCACCGCAACGTTCAATAAGATGGCGATCGTCACCACTGCGACAATCAGTATAATTGCATTCGTGCCGTATTTTAAAGTCTTTCTGATATTTCCCATCGCAATCACCCCTGACTCCAGCGTCTTTTTTCAATCACCCGAATGGTCAAGAAAATAAACACGGTTACAAAACTCAAATAATAGATGACAGACGAAATTTCTATTATTCCTTGGCCAAACCCAGTATTTCTAGAAAGTAGCGAAATCCAATTGAAAATCTCTCCTATGGTTCCACCAAACAAATCAGCTATGCTGCTGATAAATAACATGATTAATGATATGACAAACGCCACAACGGCTGCAATGATTTGGCTCTCGGTAAAGGATGACGTAAACAATCCGACTGCAATAAGTGCTGCCCCAAGTAACAAAAAGCCCAGATATCCTCCCAGCATCAAGGAAAGTGTTGGCGTGCCAAACGCAAATAATATGATTGGAAAAATCAACGAAATGAGGGCCATGACAAAAAACACAAAAAAGCTTGCAAGGTACTTTCCAATGACAACTGATGTTAGACTCACGGGCGACGTAATGAGGAGTACCTCGGAACCGTTTTTGCGGTCTTCTGCAAGAATGCGCATCGTCAGCAACGGCATCAAAAACACTAAAATGATTCCCATGTTCTGAAGGGTTTCATTGAACTCCGAATTTGAAGTAGACATGTTCATAAAAAAGAATAATAACGATGAGATGAATACAAAAATCCCAATCAGTACATATGCAATTGGAGACTTGAAATATGCTCCTACTTCACGTTTAAATACTGCAAACATTTATTTCTCCTCCTCGACTGGATTTTCATTCACAACGCTTAAGAAGATATCTTCTAGAGACAATCCCATTGGTTTCAGTTCAAGAATCGGATATCCCGCTTTCGCAAGTTCAAAAAAGATTGGTTTTCTTGCATCAACACCCTGCTCGATTTCAAATGCGAACTCAAAGTGATCGCCCTTTTGCATCAAGAATTCAACCTTCCGAACGCCGTTTACGTTGCGGATTAAATTCGAAACCGAGTTTTTCGGTCCTGCTACCAGAATGGAGAACTTCCCAGTCGTGTTCATGGCCTTTGAGAGGTTCTCAGGGGTATCAACGGCCGCAATTTCACCATGATTAATGATAACTACGCGATCACACACTGCACTGACCTCTGAGAGGATGTGCGAGCTTAGGATGATGGTGTGTTTTTTACTCAATTGACGGATTAACTTTCGCATCTCAATAATTTGCGTAGGGTCAAGACCAACGGTCGGTTCATCTAGAATTAGTACTTCTGGGTCACCAACAAGGGCTTGCGCCAAACCGACTCTCTGCTTAAACCCTTTCGAAAGGTTTTTGATGAGCCTTTTTCGAACCGTTGTGATTTTCACTAACTCACATACAGTATCGATCATTGCTTTTATTTTTGCATGTTCTACACTTTTTAATTCGCATACAAATCTTAAAAATTCATTGACTGTCATATCAAAATAGAGTGGTGGTTGCTCGGGCAGATAACCAATTCTTTTTTTCACTTCTTGCGGTTGCTCCAGGACATCAAATCCGCAAACCTTGACACTGCCGGTCGTCGAACCAATAAAGCCTGTGATGATGTTCATCGTTGTCGTCTTACCAGCACCATTTGGTCCTAAGAAGCCTAAAATTTCGCCTTTGTTCACCGTGAATGAAATATTCTTTACTGCTTGAATTTTTCCAAATCGCTTGGATAAATTCTGTATCTCTATCAATACACTCACCTCGATCGATTTTTTGTTTAACGCTTATATTATAGACGGTGAAAGCAGAATTTTCAATCTAAATTAACCTGCACTTGTTAACATTTAGTTAATAAAACAAAAAAAAGAACCCCCGCAACGCGGAGGCTCTTAATTAATAATTAATTATTTTACTAAAACTGATTTAGTCGGGCTATAAACACCATTGATTTTTGCTCTTACAGTGATTTTAGTACCCTTCTTCAAAGTCTTTGTAAGTGTCTTTTTGTAAACGCCTGTGCTGCTTGATTTCAAAGTGTATGACTTTGTAGCGATTTTCAAAGTAACAGTAGCATTCTTATAAGTAGTACCAGTAATTAATTTCGTCTTTGTAGTCACAGTCTTGATTACAGGGATTTTTGATGCGGAAACTTTAACCGTCTTTGTAACGTTTGCCATTGCTGTCACGATTGATCCTGGTTTCAATGTGGAAGAGAAAGTAACTTTCCAAATACCAGATCCGTTTGAAACGATTAATTTGTTTGAAGTGGAACCGTAAGAAAGGTATAAACTAGTGCCTGCTGGTGTTGTCTTTCCAGAAATTGATTTCGCTTGGTCTGTCACAGCATTGATTGTCACGCCATCAGCCAAAGGAACTGGAACTGGTGTTGGTGTTGGTACTGGTGATGGTGTTGGTGTTGGTGTAGGAACTGGGGTCGGTGTAGGTACTGGAGTAGGTGATGCAGGTCCAACTTCAACTAACTGAATGTCATCAATATAAACAGTTCCAGCCGACCACATTGTAACGGAAGTATAGTTGTATGCATCTAACATCACAATGCCAAAGCCAGTGGTAAAGTTAGCAGAAACTCTCTGCCAAGCCGTATTCGTACCCATGTAAGCCGGCACTGCGCCAGATTTTGTTCCAGAAGCATCTTTGTATCCAACTTGAAGTAACAAGTTTGGTGCTGCACCAGTAGTCTTAACCAAATAAGACAATGTGTATGTAGTGTTTTCTGCCAATTTAGGGCTGTTTAAAAACTTACCTGTCCAGTTCAATACTTCCGCACTGGTTGTGCCTTCGCCAGGATCAGCTGTGTATGCAAGACAATTCGCACCCCAACCACCTGCTTCAAAATTCGTATTTGCAGCTGCTAAAAGGTTGGTGCCTGCTGCCGTAACCGGTAAAAAACTCATGACGGAAACAATGCTCACTACCATCGTAAGTGCTACGAAATAGCAAAACATTTTCATTGTTGACTTGCTTTTTTTCATTTTCATATGAACTACCCCCAAAATATATTTTACTTACAACTTAATTATATAATAATAATAAGTTATATCAAGCAAAGCCCTTAATTTACTTGATAATTCCATAAAAATTACTAAACAATCATAAAAAATAGGCCCCCAAGCTGGGGACCTATTTACTTTGTGATTTTATTTCACTAATGTCGTCTTCGTCGGGCTGTAAACCCCGTTGATTTTTGCTCTTACAGTGATTTTAGTACCTTTCTTTAATGTCTTCGTTAGCGTCTTTTTATATGCGCCGGTGCTACTTGACTTCAAAGTGTATGACTTGGTGCCAATTTTTAGAGTAACAACTGCATTCTTATAAGTCGTGCCAGAAATTAATTTTGACTTTGTCGTCAC
>JBAXOJ010000029.1:0-17731 GCA_037133315.1 Clostridia bacterium | reverse complement strand
TCGGACTCGAACCCTTTTTCACATTGACCGTGTATTCCACACCGTCGCCGCCCGGATGTGACACCCATTGCCCGCCAGTCATAAACTGCCAGCCGACATTGTTTCTGAACGCGTCACACATTCCACCATGCGATCCGGCGATGCCAACACCAGAATCAACCGCCTCTAAGACTGCGTTGCACTGGGCATCCGAAATCTCGCCCATCGTCCACAACGAAACGATTAAATCCAAATCCTTCATGATTGCCGCATCCAAATAGGCATCCAGCGTATCCGAAACGGTCACTTCAAAGTCACAAGCGACCAGCGTCTTTCTGCAGATTTCTGCGACTTGCGCGGGCTCATGGCCATCCCAACCGCCCCAAACAATCAATGCTTTTTGTTTCACAAAAACACATCCTTTTCAAATTTCATTTACGAATAGTGTATCACCCTCACGCGAAACGTTCTCGTCAATTGCAGATGAGATGTAGTCAAAATCTGCTATATTGTGATAGAATAGACGCGGGTGAATTTTTTATGCGCGCGTACCACGAAAACATGCAACACAATCAAATTCCATTACGAGCGACCTCTGCCGAGGGGTTTCTCATTCTTGCGCACTGGCACAATGAGGTCGAAATTTTATATGTCACAAGCGGTACCTACAACATCGGCATCAACGACGAAAGTCGTGTCCTTCGTGAAGGCGAATTCGTCATCGCGAGCAGCGACGACATCCACTACTTCGATGCCCCACCCTCCAGCACGCACGTCTTGCTGATTCTTCGCCCTGATTTCATCGGTTGCCTCGGTGGCTGGCCTCAAGAAGTCCGTTTCCGCACACCATTTATCACGCAAGAAATTCTGGCGGATGTGCCGTCTGACGCGTTGGCACGAATGGACAAAATCTTTCGCACCCTTCCTGATGAGTTCAACGAAAAAGGCCCCCATTTCGAGGCCTACATCAAGGGCCTCCTATACGAGCTCACGGCATTGATGCTCCGACACCTGCCGACCGTTCCTCTGGACAAAAAACTGAAATCCCGACACCTCAACAAAACCAAGACACTCCAGACCATCCTGGATTTTTTAGAGCAAAACTACAAAAACGACGTCAATTTGGACGACCTGGCGACGCAGTTGCACATCAGCCCGTTCCACCTGGCCCGCGTCTTTCGGACCATCACAGGCATGAACTTTAAGACCTTTATCAACAACTTCCGCCTCGAGAAAGCGGACCAGCTCCTGCACAACACGCGCGACTCCATCACGAAGGTCGCCTTCGCGTGCGGGTTCGGCAGCGTCCGCACCTTCAACCGCGTCTACAAGGCGAACAAAGGGCATCCGCCGACGAAGTAGGCGCAGGGGCGCGGGTGCGGCGCCGCTGGGCGACAGCTGGTTCCAGTTCTCTAGTCACTTGGTTCCGGTTCTCTGATTACTAACAAATATCGACTAATTTCTGATTCCTTGTATAAAATTTGGCCAAATCCACATCTTCAATCGACCAATTAAAGAGTTTTTAACAAAAACCCTCGGATAAAAAAATCCTTGTATAAAATCCGCCTCATTTTATCGATTTTTTATACAAGGATTTTCTGACAGGGTGGTTTTTTGTTAAAAGCTACTCAAACTCATTGATAAACGATAAATCTGAGCAACTTTTTATACAAGAAATTTTGAAAACGTTGATATTTTGTTAAACGTCGCTGGCACAAAGGCGAGAAGGTAAAAGCATGCCACTGGCGAGCCGCGCGGTGGTATCGATTTGGCTTCTTTACTGTTCAAAACACAGTAAGGAGGCAAAATCGGTACCACTTTCTACTCTGATTTTAGGTTTTGCGCTTTTGAATCACAACTATACTTTCTATTTCTGTCGTTTAGTTGTGATTTGAATCGTTGCAGTTACATTTCTGTCTTTGATTTTCTAATTTTCATTCAGTTGTGGTATCGATTTGGCTCCCTTACTGCAAATAGTGGTACCGATTTGCCTTCCTTACTGTCTAACCACATATATATGTAATATATAGTTGACATTTAGCAATATATATGTGTATACTGAAGTCAAAGGAGTTGATGCCCTTGTGAAGAACCTTAAAATGAAGATCGCTAGAGTGGAATCAGAAGTTTCGCAAGAGAAACTTGCGCTTCTTGTTGGCGTGACGCGCCAAACAATCAATTTGATTGAATCAGGTAGTTATAATCCAAGTTTAAAATTATGTATCGATATCTGCAAGGCACTCAACAGGACATTAAATGATTTATTTTGGGAGGAATAAGTTATGAATACGACAAAGATTGAAAGAGAAAGTAAAGCGATTTCGCTAGTAGCACTCGTTGTGGGCATGATCTTGCTGGCGATTGGAATTGTGTTAAGTGTGTTTCAAATCACAATCATTTCGAATAACAAAGCATTGATTGGCCTATCCTTTGTTCCGCTGGCAGTGGCCTTCATCTACTTCTTAAAGTATTTGAAAATCAAGAATACGCCCGAAAAAATGCAGGAGACCATCATCACAGAAACGGACGAACGCTTGGTCGCGTCGAAAAACGAAGCAGACGCCATTGCATTTAAAATCCTGCAAGGCGCCCTGTTTCTGGCTTATTTGGGATTGACATTGATGTTTCCTGAGCAAATTTTTGAATCCGCTGGATGGTGGTTTTTGACGATTTTATTATTCATCTCATTTATCACACAAGCAATTCTTCATTTAAAACGTCAAGAAAAATAACCTTTCCAACTACAACCCGCCTCCACCGGAAATCACAAAGTCCCAAGTAGTAGTATCATAGACATAATAAAACTCGCCTTCATAATATCCCGAACTGGTCAGAAGTTCCAACTTCCCGTCACCGTTAAAATCCGCAGCAGTGATTAAGGCAGAGCGGACTTCAAGAGGGCCTGTCTCGAAGTTTGAAGTCTTTGTGCCAATGTATTCATCCAAGCTTTTTACTACGATTCCATTTTTCACGACAAGCACTAAAGAATAATGCCCTTTCACTTCATAAGGCGTGAAATTCTTAAAGTTGTAAGATTGAATGATCGTCTCGGTCACACCATCGTTGTCAAGATCTGTTTGCACCGCTTTCTGTATCTCGATTTTAGGATTTGCAAGTCCGTGATCCCCCAAGTATTGTGCGACCACTTTTTCAGCATCTGGAATGGAACTATTCACTAACTTGCGAGGGAATAAATCCCAATTCGCCGTTGTTGCAAAATCATAAGGCTTGGCATAATTTATATCTAAAAAATATGCGCCGGTTGGTTCTTCGTACTCGACCTTACCGCCGTCCCCCTGCCCTAATTCCGCTTGATCTTTGTAGACAACAAGTGGTAACGGGGCTGGAAGCGCTTTGTACATCTTTTCAACTTTGATCCATTGCCCATTTTTTACCCCGCCCAACAAGGTCGATCCCACTACCAGTGGGACAAGTTCTGCCGTTGGCGCTTCGGTTGGCGCTGCAGTCGGCGCCGCAGTCGGTGCTGCGGTTGGCGCCGCACTCGATGCTCCGCTTGGCGCTGCGGTTGGCGCTACGCTTGGTGCCTGATTCACACACGCTGTCGCAAACATGAGTACCCCGATCAATAAAACGATTAATTTCTTCATTTTCCCATCGCTCCTTTACAATAACGGATCGCCTCTTCGGCGGTCTCTTCATAAGGCAACACATACAAATCCAAAGACAGCGCGCCTTCAAAACCGACTTCGGATAAAGTTTGAAAAGTTTGTTTCATGTCAATTTCACCTTCCCAAGGCAAGAGGTGGAGGTGTTCGCCACGACGCATGTTTTCGAGGTGGCAGTGTGCGATGTCGTTTCCGGCACGCCGGATTGCGTTTTCGAGAGAATCCTCCATTAAGTATGCATGCCCGATATCAAAGTTTAGCTTGAGGTTATCGCACCCGGGTGCGCTTTGGAGTGCATAAAAATCATCCAACGTCGCAATCCACTGCCCTGGCTCAGGTTCGAGGGCAAGCTGCACCCCATAATAATCAGCGATTTTGCACAACGCGCCAGTGCGCGCAACAAACTCTCGCTTCAGCTCCAAATTGTACTGCCGCGCTTTCGCATCGATTCCGCCCGCCGCAATGATATAGACGTCGGTCCCGAATTGTTTGATTTTTGGAATCGTTTGCTGGTGCAACGCAAAGATGTCGTCATCCTGAGTGTACCCCAAATGGTTGCTGACCGCGCTGATTGGAAGCCCAAACTCCGTCGCGAGCGCGACATTGTGTGCAATGACATAGTCTTCGAGCAAATCTGGACGCGCATGAAAATGAATGTCGAGAATGCCGAATTCGACCGCATCAAATCCGAGGGATTTGTAACGTTTTAAAATCTCACTGGTTGGAAAACGGCTGAGCATTTGTGTTCTGCCAGAAATTTTCATATATCTCTCCAATCTCAATTCCAATTTAATCTTATTTTAATTCAAAAAATTCAATCACTTCGCCATCCGGTCCCGTCACAAACGCGATCTTTACTGGCATTGGAGGCGTGCTCGGAATCGTCACTTCAAAGGGCTCCTTCTGGCAAACAGCGCCTGCCTGAATCGCGGCGTCAAACGCGCCTTGTGCATCATCCGTCTTAATTGCAAAGTGCATCCAGTTGCCTGCAAGATTTTCGTATCCCTCTGTAACTTCGGTTCCAACCTTTTCAACCGCCACGCCACCCGCAAACAGCTCGATGCAACCGCCATCTCCAAGGTTCATCATGACGCCGCGGCTTTCGCCTTCGCCCCAGGACGCTACTGGGACGAGACCCAGGCCGTTTGTATAAAACTCGTATGACTTGTCGTAGTTTGTCGCTTTCACAGCGATGTGGTGAAACCCTGCATTTTTGATCTTTGTATTCATTTATAACCCTCCAAAATTTTTCTTCATATTATACTTTATCGCAAATTCGATAAAAAGTAAAAGGGTATCGAAAATTCGATACCCTTTTTTTTAACGATGTTCCATTCGTTACGATTCTATTCTAATGCTGCTTTCAGTTTTTCAAATTCATCGTGTGTGATTTCGCCGTTTGCGAGTCTTCGCTTCAATATATCCAGCGGCTTCTCAACTGCATTTTTCGGATGTTTGCTGGCAAGCAACTTTGCAATAAGTAATGCTACCGCAACTAAGAAAAGGAATCCCAGAAAACAAATCAACACTGCGCCCCAACCAAAGTTTGCGAACCCACCCATCATGCCAGGATACGCACTATAACCATTTCTCATCATACCACCACGTCCAATCCCAAAGCCTGCACCAGGTCCTCTTCCGTACGTCTGTCTGTCAATTTGACCGGTTGCCTGTCTGTCCGCGCTAATCTTCGACAAAATTCCGTCCGGATAGTTCGATAAATAATTGTAACCAATTCTTGCATGATATGCCGTCAACGACGCGGAGCCGTCTCCACCTAGTTGTATGTCCATTTTGTCATGCATCATCGTGTTTCCAAGTGTCGCCTCCATGACGGAATCGCCGAGTGTTTCAAGCATTGGCGTACCGACCTTGTCTGGATTCACTTCTTCTACACTCTTGACCTTCTGATCCATAACGATTTCTTTCACAATTGACGCAACACTCTTCAACTTCATATCATCTGCAAACGCACTGACTGTCGAGAGAATAAAGGTTGCCATCAAAACCGTAACTGCAACGAGTAAAATCTTTTTCATTCACAAAACCTCCTTCTAACTGTAATCTTCTAAATTCAGTATATGCTGAATATGTGAAGAAATGATGAAGATTTTATTAATTTTGAAAATCGAAAAAATCTCCATTGTAATGTTCAAAATATTCAGTATAATTTGTTGTTTATATTTTCTTACATTGTATTATATTACCAATGGCAGTTTTATTCAGAGAACCTGAGCAACATGCCAAATAATTAAACAGGAGTGGTTTTTATGCGCAGTAGCAAGTATGAGATTGTATGGAAAGTCATGTACACATGGATGGAAAAGTTTTTGGAAAGTGGATTTTACGAGAAACTTGGTGATTATGAAAAGTTTTTTGCAAGCTTTGTGATTGCACCATTTATTGATGGAATGGTGGATGAAGCACGCCTCCTACCAGAAGAGTGGAACGAAGAAAATATCTCATATTTTTTTCTGGTTACCATGCCTAACGGAAGCGGTGCTGCTTTGGATTTTCCGATTCATCAAACCAGGGTCATGGAAGCGTTTTTCTTATACCTCGATGATCGAAGCGTAATTAAAAACGGTGCTAGGTTGGCGAAGAAAATACGCAGTCTCGAATCAGGCATCATCGAAGCGATGACCAATTCAAAGTTTGGACAAATGGCAAGAAAGAAGTTCCCAGTAGCCAAAATCAACATAGAAGATTTCAAAGATGCAAACGGCAATGTCAATCGGCCAAGGATGATTTCTTTCTAGGTTCCCTTCGCCTTCTTCTCCAATTTTTCGATGTGCTTGGTCTTTTTCCCTTGACGTCCTCGCATTTCTTCGAGCACATCTTCCCATTGGATCCCCTTTTCAACCATCAGGACGCTTAGGTGGTACATGAGGTCAGCGATTTCACCAATGGTTTCGGGTATGTCGTCATTCTTTGCAGCGATAATAATTTCAGAAGTTTCCTCGCCGACTTTTTTCAAAATTTTGTCGAGGCCTTCCTCAAATAAATATGTCGTGTAGGACCCTTCCTTTGGGTTGGCTTTGCGATTGACCATGACTTCATAGTCCTCTTTCAAAGCGGAGGCGAGTTCGAAAAAATCTTTTGAGGATGTTTCGCTCGTAAAGCAGGAGCGGTTTCCGGTATGGCACGCGACACCGCCAACCTGCTCAATTTTTAGCAGAATCGTATCGCCATCGCAGTCGATTAGAATGTCTTTCATGATTTGTGTGTTGCCCGAGGTTTCGCCCTTGATCCAGAGCTTCTCACGGCTTCTGCTCCAGTAGGTTGCCTTGCCCGTTTCGAGCGTCAAAGCAAGACTGTCGCGGTTCATCCACGCCATCATGAGCACTTCGCCGGTCATCCAGTCCTGTGCAATCGCCGGGACGAGACCGTCGGTGTTAAATTTGATTTTCCCGACAAATTGTTCTATTGAAAGATCTTTTGAATTGTAATCCATAGCAATTCCCTCCTACCATGTTTTTCTGACGACAACACCCTTTGCATCCAGGTATTGCTTCAGATCGTTGATTTTCATCTCACCAAAGTGAAAAAGTGAGGCTGCAAGCACGGCATCTGCTTTGCCGTCTGTCAGTGCTTCGTTGAAGTGCTCTAACGTTCCGGCGCCGCCGGACGCAATAACCGGGATCTTGACGTTTTCGGAAACCAAGCGCGTGAGCGCAATGTCATATCCTGCTTTTGTGCCGTCGCAGTCCATACTCGTCAGTAAAATTTCACCGGCACCTAGGCGTTCTGCTTCTATAGCCCAATCGACCGCATCGCGAAACGTATTGTCGCGTCCGCCCCTTAAGAAGGTGTCCCAGCCCGTGCCGTCTGCGCGTCGCCGCGCGTCAATGGCCACTACAACGCAGGAACTGCCGAACTTGATTGCAGCCTCGGTAATTAGTTCAGGATTGTTGAATGCCGCCGAATTGATGCTGATTTTGTCAGCCCCGGCGCGCAGGATTTCTCGAAAATCTTCTACAGAACGAATGCCACCGCCGACGGTAAACGGGATGAATACTTGCTCTGCGACACGACTGACGATGTTGACCATGATGTTGCGCGCATCGCTCGACGCCGTGATGTCCAGGAACGTCAACTCATCCGCACCGGCTTTGTCATAGATTGCAGCCGCTTCCACCGGATCCCCGGCATCGACTAAATTGATGAAGTTGATTCCTTTGACGACGCGCCCACCGTGGACGTCGAGGCAAGGAATGATGCGTTTTGCTAACATGATTTCTCCTCCACAATTGCGACAAAATTCCGCAGCATCTGCAGCCCGAGTTCGCCGCTTTTTTCTGGGTGGAACTGCGTCGCAAACAAATTTTCACGTTCTAAGGCGGAATGATAGGTCACGCCGTACTCAGTCACACCTGAAACTTCACTCACATTGGACAGATCGCAGTAATACGAGTGTACAAAGTAGAAAAACTGGTCCTGCGGGATGCCCGCAAAGAGTCGCGAACCTTCCACGTAAGAGACGGTGTTCCAGCCCATTTGTGGGACTTTTAAACCTTCTGACTCTGGAAAGCGTTTGACGCGTCCCTTCAGAATGCCAAGTCCTGGAATTTCTTTTTCATCCATTTTCGTTGCGATAGCTTCGTTTGACTCATCGCCGATTTCCAAGAGCATCTGCATACCGAGACAAATCCCAAGAAAGGGTGTCCCGCGCTTGATGACTGTCTTTACGACATCAACCAGCCCTGTGTCCCAAAGGTTATCCATGCCGTCTTCAAACGCACCGACCCCTGGCAACACGACCGCATCCGCGCTTTGAATCAGCGCAATCTCTTTTGTCAAAATAGCATCCGCACCTATTGCATGAAACGCCTTTTCAACGCTCCGCAAATTACCTACGCCATAATCAATAATTGCTATCATACGAGTTTCTTTCCAGCGAGTCGCTCATATGCTTCGACATATTTGTCTTCCGTCAGTTTGATAATCTCATCTGGCAACATCGGCGCCGGAGGGGTCTTGTCCCAACCGCTTGCTTCGAGCCACTCCCTGAGGTATTGTTTGTCAAAGCTCTTTTGTGCGCGCCCAGCCTGATAATCCTCTTTCGCCCAAAAACGTGAGGAGTCTGGCGTAAACATTTCATCCGCGACTGTCAATACGCCATCAAGCATACCGAATTCAAATTTCGTATCCGCTAGAATCAATCCCACTTCCTCGGCGCGCTTCGCCGCTTTTTTGTAAAGTGCAATGCTGGTATCGCGCAGTTTTACAGCAAGATCCATGCCAATTTCTTGGGCCAGTTCCTCAAACGTGACATTGATGTCATGACCCTCTGACGCTTTGGTGGACGGGGTGAAAATTGGTTCTGGTAATTTATCAGCTTGCTTCAAGCCTTCTGGCAACTTGATTCCACTCACCATGCCAGTCGCATTGTATTCTTTAAGTCCTGACCCTTCGAGATAGCCGCGCACGATGCACTCTGCGTTTGCCATTTCCACTTTCTTCACGAGCATAGAACGCCCCTGAAGTTCCTCTTTCAATGCGGAAAGCCCCATCGGATAGGTGCTGACATCGGTCGAAATCATGTGATTCGGCACGATATCGCTCGTGTAATTGAACCAGTATTCAGAGATGCTGTTGAGCACCTTGCCTTTGTTTGGAATCAAGTTTGGAAATACAACGTCAAACGCCGAAATGCGGTCTGTGACGACAATCAAAAGTTTGTCCTCCAAATCGTAGACGTTGCGCACCTTTCCCTTGATAAATAGCGGTAATTTGATAAAATCTGTGTCATTGATTAACATACGTTCATCCTCCAAAAAATAAATATTATATACTGCCCTTCGTTGACATCACGCCATCGATCCGATCATCCAACTTTGTCGCCTGATCGAGTGCTTTTGCAAATGCCTTGAATATGGCTTCCGTAACGTGATGATTATTGCCGCCTTCGAGCAACTTGATGTGAAGATTCATGCCGGCGTTGGTTGAAACCGCACGGAAAAATTCCTCGACCAACTCGGTCTCCATATCGCCGACCAGTTCATTTGCAAAATCAACCTTATACTGCAGAAACGGCCTGCCGCTCAAATCAAGACTCACGAGCGCCAACACCTCATCCATCGGAAGCATCATACTGCCATAGCGCACGATCGACTTCTTTTCGCCAAGCGCCTCTTTGATACACATGCCCAGCACTATGCCGATGTCCTCCACCGAGTGATGTGCGTCCACGTGGGTATCTCCCGTGCAATGCAACGTCATATCAAACATCCCGTGCTTTGTAAATAGCTCCAGCATGTGATCCAAGAACCCCACGCCTGTAGCAATGTCGTATTTCCCACTGCCGTCAATCGTGAACGTCATTTCAATCTGTGTTTCCTTCGTCTTTCTCACAACCGTACTTGTTCTAGTCATGTCCACTGCTCCCTTCCACCAACAAACTTTGCGTTGCGCGCACCAACTGATCCATCTCCTCGTCAGTGCCAATCGAAATGCGTAGCCACTCTGGTGTTTTGGTAAAATATCGTACTAAAATGCCCCGTGCTCTGAGTCCATCAAACAGCTGCTTTGCGTTGCCGCCAGGCGGACTGACAAAGATAAAATTCGCTTTTGCTGCGGTCACGCGAAATCCCATGTCTCCAAATGCCTTCGCTGCGCGCTCCCGTGTCGATACGATTTTATTTTGTATTGTCCTATTGTACTCAAAATCTTTGATTGACGCAACTGCTCCCGCCAACGCAATGCGATCCAGCGTGTACGAATTGAATGAATTTTTAACTTTTTCTAACCCTGCAATCAATTCTGGTGCGCCAATCGCATAACCCACGCGTAGCCCTGCAAGCGCCCGCGCCTTTGAAAACGTCTGTATAACCAGTAAATTTGGGTACTTCCCAACCAATGCAACCGCCGATTCTGCGCCAAAATCGACGTACGCCTCGTCAATGATGACCACGACATCCGCATTCCTTTGGACGATTCTTTCGACCTCCGCGAGCGCGAGCGCGACGCTCGTTGGCGCGTTTGGATTTGGGATAATCACGCCACCTTTGGAATTAAAAAACCGCTCCACTGGGATCTCAAATGTTTCGCTCAGCGAAATGAGCTCGTAGGTCAGACCATAAAGTTGCGCATAGACTGGATAGAAGGAATACGTCAGTTCTGGAAAACGCACCGCGCGCTCTGCTTCAAAGAATGCCTGAAACGCAAAGGCCAGAATTTCATCCGAGCCATTGCCCACAAAGATGTTTTCGATGCTCACGTCGTATGCTTCTGCCAGCGTCGACTTGAGTGCGAGACAATCAGGATCCGGGTACAACCGCAGGTCTTCATTGACTGCGTCACGCATCGCTTCCAACACGGCTTCCGACGGCGGATAAGGGCTTTCGTTTGTATTGAGTTTGATATACTTTTGATCCTTTGGTTGCTCGCCCGGTACATAAGGCGTCAAACCATTGGTTCTTCGGTTATAAAATCTGCTCATGGTTTTCCCTCCATTGTGCTGCCGTCAAAACGAACTTTGATGGCGTTCGCATGTGCGTCCAAATCTTCCGCAAGCGCAAATTCATAGACATCTTGCCAGACCGCCTTTAATGCGTCTTGTGAGTAGGAAATCAAACTTGTCTTTTTCATGAAATCACCGACGTTGAGCGGCGAAAAGAAGCGCGCCGTCCCGCTGGTTGGCAAGACATGATTGGGTCCCGCAAAGTAGTCTCCAAGCGGTTCTGGGGAATAGTTTCCAAGGAAGATTGCCCCGGCATTTTTGATGTGCCCGACCAATTCATCTGCCTTGTCGACGCAAAGTTCCAGATGCTCAGGTGCAATTTCATTGACAATTTGAATGGCTTGCAGGATGGAGTCCACATTGACGATGGCACCGAAATTGGCAAGTGCTTTCGTCGCCGTCTCTTTTCGTTTCAATGTCGCAAGCTGGCGCTTCAGTTCTTTAATCACTTCTGCCGCGATTTCATCCGATGTCGTAATCAGAATGGAAGATGCGAGCGCGTCGTGTTCTGCTTGCGAGAGCATGTCGGCTGCGATGAATCTGGCGTTTGCCGTATCGTCCGCGACAATGGTGATTTCGCTCGGGCCTGCAAAGGAGTCAATGCCACAGTATCCGAAGACAAGGCGTTTCGCGGTCGCGACATAGATGTTGCCTGGGCCAAATAGTTTGTCCACCTTTTTGACCGACTCAGTCCCAAACGCCATCGCCGCAATGGCCTGAGCGCCACCCATTTGGTAAATTTCATCGACACCCACCAACCGTGCTGCGACAAGCAGTGCATCCGCAATCTTACCATCCGGCCCAGGTGGCGTCGCCATGACGATGCGCTTCACGCCCGCTACCTTGGCAGGAATGGCGTTCATTAATACCGTTGAAATCAGCGGTGCACTACCCGCAGGCACATACAGACCGACGCTTTCAATCGGTCGCGAGAGGAGTCCCAGCTGGATTCCGCCCGGCTTTTCCTCGGTCCAAGATGGAACCTTTTGCTTTTGATGAAAGTCAGTTATATTAGCAATGGATTTGTTGATGATTGCAAGGAGCCGATCGTCAATGGCCGCCGCGTCGATTGCGTCCTGCGAAACGCGAAACTGGTCGATTTCGACCTTGTCGAATTTCGCGGTATATTCATACAATGCCGCGTCGCCGTTTGCGCGCACTTCAGCGATGATTTCGGAGACCACCTTCGTCACCTCAGGTACGTCGAGTTGACTGCGTTTCGCGAGTAGCGAAAAGAGCGCATCGATATTGTTCTCGTTGAATGTCTTGATCATGTCCAGCCCTCCGTCAGCCCAACTGCTTTTTAATGCCTTCTATTATAGCACCAATCCGCGCATTTTCCATCTTCATGCTCACCTTATTGACAACGAGCCGCGCACTGATATCCGTGATGGTTTCAAGGACGACAAGACCGTTTTCGCGCAGTGTCTTGCCGCTCTCCACGAGATCCACGATCACCTCGGACAACCCCACCAACGGTGCAAGTTCCACTGAGCCACTGAGCTTAATGATTTCGATGGATTCGCCCTTCACTTTTTCAAAGTACTCGCGCGCGATGCGTGGATATTTTGTCGCAATTCTTTTGTGCGGCACAATGTCAATTTTGCCTTCAAGCGCCTTCGGTCCCGCCACACACATGCTGCATTTTGCAAAACCTAAATCAAGCACTTCGTAGAGATTTCGCGCTTCTTCAAGCAGGGTATCCTTGCCCACAATCCCAATGTCCGCCGCTCCATATTCTACGTAAACGGGCACGTCACTCGGTTTAGCTAGGAAGAACTTAATTTTATTCTTTTCATCCGAAAGGATTAACTTTCTGCTGTCCTGCTTGAGCTCGGTGCAATCGATGCCGATGTTTTCAAATAGCACAATCGCTTGCTCCGTCAAACGCCCTTTCGATAACGCAATCGTCAAATATCTCATTTCGCTCCCTCCCCGTTGTCGCGCGCTTTGTTTTGATTCTCAAGCGCCATCATCAGCATGTTGAGTCCAAGCGAAAAGCCAGTAGCTGGAATGTCCAGCCCGAATTCGCTGACCAAATTGTCATACCGACCACCCGTCAAAATCGCGAATCCCACTTCATAGGTAAACCCTTTAAAGATTAGGCCAGTGTAATACTCCAGACTCTGCACAAATCCCAAGTCAATCGAAACGTATTTCTCATAGCCCGCATCCGCAAGAATGGTGTAAATCTCCCGCAAGTTCACGAGCGCATTTTTACAACGCTGATTCAGGCCCATCTCCATCATGCGGTCAATGATCTCAAAGGAACCAAAGAGCGCCGGCAGATTCAACACCAGCTTTTTGATATCCTCCCGCATCTCGCCCTTGTCGAGCAAACGTTCCAGCCCGATCAGGTCTTTGCTGTCGATGAGCTTGCGGACCTCTTCCATTTCTTCGTTTTCCAGCCCAGCCTCGTCCATCAGCCCTTTGAAAAACTCAACCTGCCCTAAATCAATTTGAAACTCACTGATTCCTGCACGCAGCAACGCCTCAATCGCCATCGCGATGCACTCGGCATCGGCCGTCGCGCCTTGGACGCCGACAAACTCAATCCCAGCCTGCGTAAACTCGCGCAAACGCCCGCCACCTGACTCATTGAAGCAGAAGCAATCCCCAATATAAAAACACTTAATCGGAAAATCATAACTCTTCATCTTTGTTGCGATCGCGCGCGCAACGGGCACGGTCATATCAGGGCGCAACACCAAGAGCCTGCCGCGCTGGTCAACCAGCTTGAACATGGACTCCTGATCGATAATCCCTTTTTCCGAAGCATACGTATCATAAAACTCAAGAATTGGCGTCTCGATTTCGCGGTAATTGCAGGCACGAAAATACTCTCTCATACTTGCTTCGAGATTCCGTTTCATAAAACAACGATCAAACAACTGATCCTGTACTCCTTCTGGTGTGTAGCTTTTCCATTTCGACATCATGGCGAACCTCTTTCTTCTTGCTATATTCTTGCGCTTTAGTGCTTTATCACTTTAGTCAACTAAATTATAGCCGACGTGGTTTTAGTTGTCAAGAGGTTTTTACTAATAATTTTTTCAAAAGCAAAAAGTGTATAAAATCCGTCCCCAAAACCTGCTGAATCAGCTACTTTCGGCGGTATTTTTACTAATAAAATTTCCAAATGCAAAAAGTGTATAAATTCTGGTTCAGATAGGCCTTCGCATGCCGTCGTGACAAAGAATTTCAAGTTTAAAATCGAAAAAACAAGATTATTTTATACACTTTTGAATTTAATTTTTAGAAATTGTAAAAAACGCAGTTCAAAAGGGAAAAAGAGACCGACAATCGGTCTCTTTTTATACACTTTTGTCTTTTAAAAATTTTATTAGGAAATTTCAGAAAACAACACCCCCGAATGTGCAACTTCCCATTCCACTATCCTCTAATGAATTTGATGATCTTCTTTTCATCAGCATGAGGATTCAAATGAAATACTTGTGCTTTAATTTTTTCGATCGCGTCATCGCTCGAGATCGTGCTTGCCTTTTGGAATACCTCTTCACCGAAAAAACTTTCTGTCGTGCAGAACACGGTCGACATCCAACCGTATTCATTCCCCTGTTGCGACACTTTTTGCTGCCTTCCACACATAGTAATATACATTTTCATTTGAAGCTCAACCAAAGCACGTTCAAATTGGGATTTTTCTTCTTTGCCAAACCCTGCGTACTCCTTAATCGCGTGAAACGGCACGCAACCCTGCTCATTGATTACGCTATAAATTCGTTTAGCAGACTGACTGATCGATCCGTTCATATAGTCTTCTTCAAAGCTCATCCCATTTCTGCGAACAGCTAAAAAATCGGGATACCATTCTTTTGTTATATATCCACTTTTGCGAAAAAACACCTTTGCATAGGCAATATCATCTCGTTCGTCAAGTACACGCATGCGCCACTCCCAAGGATCGGTCTCGGGATCACCCGTATGCCATCTGACGGGTGTTTCGTAACTGGGATTTTCATTCCAAGAAAACGGAATGACCGCAAAGATCCCCTCATCGTTCCCTCCGCCCATCGAAAAACCTGCATCATGCAGTGCTGCAACAAAATCGTCAAAATTTCTAATTTCCATATCATTCACCTGCCATATTCTATTCTATGATTCCTGACAGCTCATCCAAAATCTTTTTAACCGCCTGGCATGCGTCCGTGAAACTAATCTCATTTGCATAGTCGAAGTCTTTTTGATAATTCAGCCATTGTTGCGCCATAATTGGACTTTTTGAAATTTCTAAAATGATTTCTGAATAACGTTTCATTAATTTTGCCGAATTTCTCTTCTCAGAAGTTGTAAGTAAAGCAGTCTTCAAAATTGAAAATGTAATATTCTCGGATTGCAATTTTTGCAAGATATAAATATCGTAATAATCTCTCATTCTTGTATTTTGATCACTGCGCGAAATCACTGTTTCAAGTTTTTCAGCTAACACGGTTTCAAGATTATATGCAAAAACCTGAATCTTCCGATCTTCAAATAAAAGAGCATAATCGTATACTATTTCTTTGGGTGTGATTTTATCACCTGTAGTGACATCAATTTTCAGAGGAACTAACATCGGATGAAAAAGAGCGTTTAAGGAAATTCGAAACCCAGGGTATTCATCATCTTCACGGATTTCTCTAATTCTTTCTACTGAAAACACTATGTCATCATCAACTTTGATCTCACAAATATCCTCAAACATTTGAATAACCGTTTCTTTCGTGACAAGAAGTCCTTTTAAAGTTGCATCCATATCCATTGTTGCGCGAGAATCAAGCCCGATAATCGCAGCAATCAGAAATCCTCCCTTTAAAATAAAGTTTGGCTGATATTTTGATACAGCTATTCGCTCAAGAAGTCGCTCAAGCATATAATTTTGCATGACGAGTTGGGCGGATATACTCTTTTCACTAGCTATGTTTTTAATCAATGCCTTTAATTGCATTACATTCTTCAAATCAACACCTCCAAATAGGACCGAAGTTTCTTCTCCACCCTTAATATTTTAGCATATTTTGACAGAAGAGGTATATCTTTTATCTGTTTTTTTGCATATCTTTTGAAAGCCTCAGAAACGATTTGAACATCGGTATGGTTGCGCCCTTTTAAAAGATCACAAAGCGTTTTTTCAATGCAATAAGCTTTTACAATATTGCCACCTGGAGTCTTAATCTCTACTACTCCCATTTCATATATATCTTTTTTTACGCGATTGAAATTAATATTTTGAGACTGAAGCAAAGAAGTATTGTAACCTATCGGAAATGTCATGTTTAGTCTGCTTGGTGTTCTATCTGTAAAGTCAAATAAGAACAATGCAGTTTCCAATGAAAAAACACCTTTTTTATACCTTGTTTGAAGATTGAGAAACTCATCGCCCAAAACATCCGCTTTCATATATATTCCACGGGACACCCGTTCTAATAAGCCTTCTTTGACAAGCCTTTGTAAATCGCCTCTTGCTAAACCAGCATTAGAAACTTGTGCGGTGGTAATTGCTCCATTATTCTTTTGTACCAATTGCATAATTAAATCTTTGTTTGTCATTACCTCCAGCACCCCCAAAGCGAATTACAACCATGCACATTATTATAATAAAAGTGTGCGCGGTTGTCAACATCATTACCACCAACTCGCCTGTTCTTCGGGCAATAAAATCATCCCGCCACTGAGGACTTGCTTTGGCGTTTCGCAGAAAACGATTTTAAGCACAGGGCACCCCGCGATCGGATCGGGATTTTGATCTGGCAACCCCGAAATGAGCAATCTTCGGTCTGTTTGCACAAACGCAAGCCTTCGGCCATCTGCTAATAGTTCTATACTTTCAACTGGCGTTTCAATTCCGCCAATCGCAAACGACGGGCCGGTCCATCCTCTGAGCAACCAAAAATATGCGGCGTTTCCCTTCTGGGTCCAAAACCCCGTGTTGACCCAGGCTTCCAGCGTTCCATCGATGCGGTCGACTGCGCCATATACTGCCTCAGCATTCAGTTGCAGCCATTTCCCAAGTGAAGTGAGCAGACTACGGGCTTCATCAGGAATACTTCCGTCGGGCATTGGCCCAACGTTTAAAAGCAAGTTTCCATTATATGCGGTTGCCTTGCGAATCATCCGCAACACATCACGGAGTGATTCCCAGTCGCCGGGTGGGTGTTTGGCCCATCCCCAGTCGCCGTTGAGCGTCATGCACGCTTCCCAGTAACGTTCTGCGGGTTGTTCTGCAACTTCGCCCTCAGGACATGAAAAATCTTCGGCGCGCCGCGCGCGGTTGTTCACGATGATATCGGGCTGCAAGGAACGCACCAAATCAATCAACTGCTCGCTTTCCCACTGCGCTGCGGTTGGCATCGGCCACGGTCCATCAAACCACAAGATATCGATCTTCCCATAATTCGTCATCAGCTCTTTGAGGTTATTGCGTGTGTATGCCACAAATCTTTTTCTCGCCGCTTCGTCGATCGCGCACAGATCGCCGTCCGGATGCCTCCAGTCCATGAGTCCATAATACAGACCAATCCTCATGTCCAGAGCCCTGCATGCCTCGACAAATTCGCGCACCAAATCTCGCTTGGGGCCCATTTTCGCGGCAGTGAAATCCGAATTTTTGGAGTCCCAGAGGTGATAGCCGTCGCAGTGTTTTGTGGTCAAAATCACGTATTTC
>JBAXOJ010000028.1:0-18910 GCA_037133315.1 Clostridia bacterium | reverse complement strand
TTTTTCTGGCGGATTTATGGGGCTGGTCATTCCGTTTTTGGCCGTGTACATTCATATTTTCAACCAAGATTTAATCAATCTCTCCTATATCACAGCGGACGGTCAGATGGTGCTTCTTGGCATCGGGAGCCAGTTTACGGCAGCATTTGTATATGGCAGTGCGGGCCTGTTCACAATCAGCTTGCAGCTGCGTGAGCTTCTATTCATTTTCCTGCTTTCTGTTCCGGCTGCGGTGGGAATTGCAAACATCATGCTTGCAAACAACATTTGTGACATGGAAGAAGATCTGGAAAATAAGCGATATACGCTGCCGATTTTCATCGGCAAACGCAATGCACTGTTTGTATTTGCGGGGCTCTACTTCATTGGGTACGCAGCAATCGTGCTGCTGGTATTCCTTCACGTCACGCCGTTAATCTCTTTGATTACACTTGCGACGCTACCAATCGTCGTGAAGCACCTGTCCATATTCTATAAAAAACAGAGCAAACAAGATACGTTTGCTCTGTCAGTGAAAAACCTTTTACTGATGAATGTGATATTTATTCTATCACTTGTGATTGCTTACTTTTTTAAAGTCTGAGTGCCAGTCACTTTGCTAGCTGCATCTGGTTTAAAGCTACTTTGTGCTGCTGCATCAATGAAATAAATGTTGCCAGTCACGGTCGAACCTTCAAGCGAGAAATTTGGAACATCCACATAAATGTCACCTGTAAAATTGCCTTTTAGAATCGTGTTCGCACTTTTGATTGTCATTTTTGGTGCGGTCAATGTGTATGTAGCAGTTCTTACGCCTTGCTTATCTTGATTGTAAAAACCAAGGATACGGCCAGGTGCTTTGGTGTTTTCGTTCGTAAATGCGCCATCTACAACTACGTCGCTCGTCACGGTTAAATCACCTTTAATAGCGACAAGCCAAGTGCCTGTTGGGCCAACGGCTTTCGTTAACGATGCATCGTCAGTCGCAATGGAAGCTGTGGCAACAGTATCCGCTGTCGGTGCTGCAGTAGTTCCTGCAGGTGCCGTGGTAGTCACTGCTGGTGCGGTGGTTGGGGTTGTCTTCGGGGTATTCGTTGTGCAACCAGCAAATAATCCTACGATCATCACTAAAGAGGCTAAAACGACTACTAACTTTTTCATAAAAAATCACTCCTATGTTTGTTTTTTCGTGCTTTATTAATAGTAGCGCATCATCAGACTTCTGTCAAATTACTCACTTGAGGTTTTCAAGAAGTTCTGCGAGAAGCGCTTTGTGTTTGTTTTCGGAAAGATGGCTTAGGTAGGCGTGGCCGCGTGCGATGTATTTGTCCAAGATGTCGCGCGTCTTCTGTAGTGCGTTGGTTTGGAGGACGCGTTGCACGATTTCTTCCATCTCGACTTGGTTGACTTTTCGATTATCTAAAAACGCGTCATTGAAAATCGCTTGAATTTTCGAATCTTCTTTGATTGCCAGAATAAAGGGCAACGTGATGACCCCCTCTGTGATGTCCTTGCCAAATGGCTTGCCTGTGATTTGTTCCTTGATTAAGAAATCGTTGAGATCATCGCGGATTTGAAACGCCATACCAAAATTAAACCCGAATCGTGCGAGGTTTCTGATGTCGGCCTGGGAGCATTTTGCGATATAGGCACCAGAGGCGCTTGCAGCACCGAACAGACCGGCTGTTTTGCGCGCAATCGATTTCAAATAGGAGAGGGTGGAGACATTTAAGTTTCTGCGGTCTAGATATTGGTCGATTTCCCCTTCGCACAGGATTTTAATTGCTTTCGCGATGGCTTCCAAGCGGTCAATGGGGATGTTTTTCGAGAGTGCCAACACCGATTTTGTATAGAGTAAATCGCCCGCATAGAGTGCGAGATTGCTTCCGTGTGTTTGATATATGGTGGGGTGGCCGCGTCGGATTTTGGATTTGTCAACGATGTCGTCGTGCACGAGTGTCGCGGTGTGCAGGATTTCTATGGCACTTGCAATCGAGGTGACCTTCTTTTTGTTTGGGGTGCCAAATTTTGATGCGATGATAACAAAGGCTGGGCGCAAGCGTTTGCCGCCCGCATTGAATAATCCTGCTATCATTTCCTGAAGGACTTTGTTTTTCGTAAACGTATTTTTTTTGATATCCTCCTCAACCAGTTTGAGCCCTGCGAGGATTTCTGGGTACTGAGACCACAAGTGCAATCAACCTTTCAAAAATTTATTCTTTTGCAGCGCGTCGCTGATGAATTTGCTTAAGACGCCGATAAAAATTCCCGTAATCACACCTGAAACTAGCAACAACGGCATATAGTATGTGAAAATCGCTGGCTGCTGTAAAATGATATAGGCCACGATGAGTTGTCCGACGTTATGTGCAAGGGCGCCAACGATGCTAATGCCGATGATGCTGAATGTTTTTCCGAAATATCGGAACAAGAAAACCATCGCAAGGGTGCTGAGCAGTCCGCCTGTTAAACTGAAAAAAAATATCATGGGAACCCCTGAGAGAAGTGCGACGAGAAGGCACCGCAACACGACCACGGCAAACGCCTCCTTGTACCCAAACAGGAGGATGACGAGCACGGTCACGATGTTTGCGAGACCGAGTTTGACGCCAGGGATGGCTATGGGCAAGGGGATTGCGGATTCCACAATGGACAAGACGATGGCAAGCGCAATAAACATCGAAAGCAATGTGATTTTTTTTGTGCGATGTGATTGTTTAGTATGAGACGATGTCAATGTTTTCAGCCTTTCCAATGATTTTTATGATCGTGCGATTTGGCAAACACACAGCGATGTCGCCATTATTTTGTAGCCATCCGGTCTTCACGCAGACCTGGTCAGGGCAGTTTGCTTCCAGAAAACGAATGCGCCCCTGCTCCACACGGATCACGTTGCGATATTTTCCAGTCACCGTAATATCTTCTGGCGTCGTGACTTTACTTAAGTCAAAACTACGGACAAGCGTTTCATTTTGAATGATTTCGGCCGATTTATCTTTGCCGGCATCTTGGTTACGCATCAAATTGGAAAACAGAAAAGCCCCCGCAATGAGGGCGATTACTGCAATCACAAGAATGACATCACCTTTTTTCAACATAAGTGAACTCCTTGCCATCATCAGTAAACGTAATGATGTCTTTCAAGCCAGAAGTGACATAAATTTTCTTGTCTTTGGTGATAAAAATCGCTTCTACGCCAGGCAGGCTCTCGATGAGCGCCATCCCTTTTTCGAGACCTAATACAAAAGTAGAAGTGGAGAGGGCATCTCCGTCAATTGATAAATCGGAAATGATGGAGGTGCTAATGAGGCCTGAATCTGAAGGATATCCCGTTTTCGTATCGAGGATATGATGATATCGAATGTTGTTTTTCATAAAAAACCGTTCATAGTCACCAGAGGTGACGACGGACTTGTTTTGCACAGGAATCACCGCAAGGTACTTGCCGTTTGGCAGACGCGGATTCTGGATGCCGACGTTCCAAGGGGTGCCATCGGGCTTGCTGCCGAGGGCTACAATGTTGCCGCCTAGGCTAATGTATGCCGAGGTGACACCGTTCTTTAGATAAATTTCTTTGGCGACGTCTCCTGCATATCCTTTTGCAATACCACCCAGGTCAACTATTTGGCCTTTGAGACGAAGACGTGCGGAGGAAGTGCTCTCGTCGATTGATAAATCCTTATAATTGATTAATTTCTTGAGCTGAACCAACGCGGCTGGGCTTGGGATTTTCGGGTGATCGGTGAAAATGCCCCATGCTTTAACGAGAGGGCCGACGGTAATATCAAACGCCCCGTTGCTGCGTGCGCCAAAATCAAGCGCCTTTTTCATGACATAAATAATTTCTGGATCGAGTTTCACCCACTTGCCATTGCCAGCGGATGCGTTGAGAAAATCGACCTCGCTGCCCGGGGCATTGATGGTCATGATTTTTTCTAATTGCTTGATTTTATCTAGGACTTTTCCCGTGATTTTTTCAGCATTTGCGCTAAAGATGTGCTGCGTGATCACCGTGCCCATTGCAAACCCTTGCGCGTCATAACCATTCTCCACTTGTGTGCACGATACGGTCAAGATGCTGATCAGCAAAACAAGACATAAAACTTTCAATTTCCTCATTCTATCACCAATTAATCATTCATTATTTCTACTTCAATATATTATTGTACAAACGTACAAATAATATGTTATTATTATAGCACAAAAAAAGCGTTAAAATAATAACGCAAAAAAGTTTTACGAAAGTAGGCGGGTAGTGAAATGGCGAAAAGAGTACTAGTATTAGGAGCAGGATACGCAGGTATCGAAGCAGCATTGAAACTTCACAAAAAAAGCAAAAAAGAGGATATTGAAATTATATTGATTGACAAGAATCCGTATCATACTCTTTTGACCGAGTTACACGAAGTGGCGGGAAATCGAATTAGCGAAGATGGGATTATTGTCCCACTCAAGGATATCTTTAAGTACACAAAAGTATCTGTCGTATTAGACGAGATTGAGTCGATTAATTTTGAATCAAATCAATTGATTTCAAAGAAGACAACTTACGCATATGATTATCTGATTCTAGCATCCGGTAGCAGGCCGACGTTCTATGGTATTCCTGGATTAGAACAGAATGGATTCACGCTTTGGTCCTACCAAGACGCAATCAAAATCAGAGAGCACATCAGACGTTGTTTTCTTTTGGCAAGCACGGAAGTGGACACAAAAAAAAGAGCGGCGCTCTTAACTTTCATTGTGGGCGGTGGCGGATTCACTGGCGTCGAGATGATTGGTGAAATTGGCCAATGGGTCAAGGTGCTTTGTAAAGAATATGACATCCCGCGTACAGATGTCAAACTAAAACTGATTGAAGCATTGCATGGGATTTTGCAGAATCTGCGCAAAAAAAACGTGCAAAAGGTGATGAAATACCTCGTCAAAAAATTAAAAGTCGAGGTACTGTTGGATTGTGCAATTTCGAATGTGACCGCGGAGCATGTCGAGGTGAAAGGCAGCGAAGTGATTCCGACCAATACATTGATATGGTGTGCAGGAATTGTGGCGGCGAAGATTACCGATCAACTTACTTTGGAGAAAGAAAAATCTCGCATTAAAGTAAATGAATATACACAGACGAGTCATGAAAATGTCTATGTGGTTGGCGACTCTGCTGCGTTTATGCAGGAACACCATTCCCTGCCGGCCCTCGTGGAGACGGCATTACAGACTGGTGACGGTGCGGCAATGAACGTGTTGCGCGCAATTCGCGGACAGGAAAAAGAAAAGGTAGAACCAAAATTGCACGGCGTCGTTGTTTCCGTTGGCGCAAATTATGCGGTGGGCGATATTATGGGCTTCCAACTGCCTGTGCCGATTTCAATGCTGATGAAGTATCTCATTAATGTACATTATTTGTTTGGCATCGGTGGCTTCGAACTCATCATCAAATATTTGAGGCATGAATTCTTTGATAAAAAACAGAAAAAGATGATTTTAGAACAGCATTACACGGTGAAATCTCACGCCTTCTGGATGGTGCCGCTCCGACTGATGCTTGGTGTGTATTGGCTGCTCGAAGGGATTGCAAAGGTCAACGACGGGTGGTTTACCAAAACTATATTGACGGGCGAGGCAGGCTATGCTTCTAAAGCGGTGTCACATACATTTCTCGGGCTTTTTACTTTTGTTGAACCAGTGGCAAAGTCCACGGCCGACGTCGTCACATCCGCATCTCAGTTTCCTCTGATTTATGACTACACATCCGGATTTTATGCGGGGATCACCAATGCCCTTGTCGTACCGAACGCGATGTTTTTTCAAATCCTCATTGTGATTGTTGAAATCGGGCTTGGTCTTGCCTTTATCTCAGGGTCCTTTAACTTCCTCGCTGGACTGATGTCCTTGGGTATGATTGTGAATTTTGCAATGTCTACGGGCTTTCCGATGGAGAAACTCTGGTTCATTCCAGCCTCCATCATTATGCTAGGCGGCGCTGGCCGTGCGTTTGGCTTTGATTATTACATCATGCCATATTTGATGCGGCAGTGGAGATACTTTGTGAGAAATAAACGCCTGAAGTTCTGGCTAAAAAGCTAGGAGGACGGCGTAATAATGGAATATATTCAAGCGATTATTTATGGAATTGTGCAGGGGATCGGTGAATTTTTACCGATCTCTAGTACCGCACACCTTGATTTGCTGCCTTGGTTTTTGAAGGATTTTGGCTGGGTTGCGCAACCGAAATATTTTGATATGGCGCTCCATTTCGGAACAGCCATTGCCGTGGTCGCTTTCTTTTTTAAGGATTGGGTGGTGTTGATCACCGCGGGACTCACCAAGCCGAAGTCGCCAGATGGAAAGTTGTTTTGGCTCATCGCGGTGGCGACCATTCCTGCAGCTGTGGTTGGCGTCGTCTTGAACGATTTGGACTTTAGCACAAATTATCTTTTAATTGGAATCATGCTGATTGTCATGGGGGCCGTGCTGTATTTGGCGGACAAGTTCGGTAAGATTGAAGGCGCGAACGGCGCTGCGGGTCTCGCAAGCGCGGAGGCACCTGGAGTTGGACTGAAACGCGGCATCTTCGTGGGTATTTCGCAGGCCCTTGCAATTATACCTGGTGTATCTCGCTCAGGAATCACGATGGCAACCGGTCGCTTCCTCGGAATGACCCGTGCTGGAATTGCGCGCTTTTCATTTTTGATGTCGACTCCAATCATCTTGGCCGATGCACTTTTTCAGGCCAAAGATATGGTCAAAGACACTTCGCTTCAATTATTACCGTTTATCATTGCCATCGTTACCTCGGCAGTGGTGGGAATGCTGAGCATCAAGTTTTTGCTGAACTACCTCAAGACCAAAGGCTTCGGAATTTTTGTGATTTATCGTTTCGCGTTGGGCGCGGTTGTCATTGTTTTGTATTTCTTGGGTCATTAAACATTCAAAATGTCTTATTTGTCATTTGTGTTATCCAAAACTCATATAGATGGTATAAATAAGATAACGCGTTATCTCCTTTTTCTCTAGGCACATAAATATTCTAAAAAAACGCCCATTCTCGGGCCTAAGCATAAGAATTACGCTAAAAACAGTCGGAATTTGAGCATAATTCCCGTTTATTGGCGGTTTTTGTCCTTTTTCAGACGTAAAAGCTTGAAAAATTGGAGTCGAGTTGTCATATTTAGCGTCCCATAAAAAAAGGTGATAACGCGTTATCTCCTTTTTCTGTAGGAGCCTAAATATTCTAAAAAAACGCCCGTGTAAGCGCAAGACGCGGTAGTATCCTTGAAAACAAGCGAATTACGCGCTTGGACTTGGCAATTTAGCTTGCAGGTCTTCTAAGTTTGGCACGCTGCCAAGCAATTCCACCTTCTCGATGGGGAGACCTTCTAGAAACGTCGCCAAAGCGTCGACATGTGCCTCGTCGTCGTTGAAATTCTGGATGATGACTTGTCGAATCCAGATCCGCATGTGTCGCTTGACGCATTCCTTCAAAAACGCCTCTGTGTCGGCGAGTGTGCCGCCCGTGATGTGGTGGAATTCCGCGGCATCGGTGCTTTTGATATCTAGAATGACAAGATCGGTCACGTCGAGGAGCGCGCGGACGGCATCGTTCAAAAAGGGTCCTGCCGTATCGAGTGCGGTATGAATGCCGTGCGTGTGCAGTCGCGTGAAAAGCTCGGTCGCAAACGCGGCCTGCGCGGTTGGTTCGCCGCCCGAAAGAGTGACACCGCCATCATCGCCGAAATAGTCTTTGTATTTCAACACTTTTTCGACGACTTCTTCCACGCTCATTTCAGTGCCTTTTGCAAAGTCCCAGCTTTCTGGATTGTGGCAGTAAAAGCAGCGAAGAGGACAGCCTTGCAAGAAGACGACCATGCGTAGGCCAGGCCCGTCTACGGTGCCAAGTGTTTGTATTGCGTGAATACGACCGTTCATTCTCCTGCCTCCTTCCGAAAAATCTACAGTTTGTCATGAAATGTGCGCGCGATCACTTCGCGTTGTTGCTGGAGGCTGAGGCTGTTGAAGCGCACGGCGTAGCCGGAGATGCGAATGGTCAAGTTTGGGTAGAGCGCGGGGTGCTCAATGGCATGCTCCAACTGTTCCCGGTCAAGTACGTTGACGTTGAGGTGGTGCGCCTTTTTTGAAAAATAACCCTTCATGATAGAAGACAGGTTTGCAATTTGTTCCTTTGACGATTTGCCGAGGGTCTTCGGCGTCAAGGTAAAGGTACACGAAATGCCGTCGCGGCAGTCGTGGTAGGGGAGTTTGGACACGGAATTGAGCGAGGCCAGGGCCCCGAAAATTTCACGCCCGTGCATTGGGTTTGCACCTGGTGCGAAGGGCTCGCCAGCTTTGCGGCCGTCGGGCGTGGAGCCCGTTTTCTCGCCGTACACGACGTTTGACGTGATGGTCAAAATGGATAGGGTATGCACCGCGTTGCGGTAAGTCTTGTGTTTGCGCAGCTTGGTGATGAAGCTGTGAACCGTCTGCTGGGCAAGGTCGTCCACGCGATCGTCATCGTTGCCGAAAAACGGGAAGTCGCCTGCCACCTGAAAGTCCGTGATGAGGCCCTGTGCATTGTGTACGGGGGTGACTTTGGCGTATTTGATTGCGCTCAGCGAGTCAGCCACAACCGATAAGCCGGCAATGCCAAACGCCATAAACCGCTCCACATCAGTATCGTGCAGCGCCATTTGGATTTTCTCGTAGGCGTATTTGTCGTGCATGTAGTGAATGACGTTCATCGTATTGACGTAGAGGTGGCAGAGCCATTCCATATAGAATTCAAAGCGTTGGGAAACGCTTTCAAAATCGAGCACCTTGCCAGGGAAGATTGGGGTTTCCGGGCCGACCTGTGCGCCGGTGACTTCGTCGCGACCGCCGTTGAGCGCCATGAGCAAGAGCTTTGCGAAGTTGCAACGCGCCCCGAAGAACTGCATTTGTTTGCCGACCTTCATCGCCGAGACGCAGCAGGCAATGGCATAATCGTCACCGTAGGCCGGGCGCATGAGTTCGTCGTTCTCGTATTGCAGAGAGTCGGTATCAATGGAGGCCTTAGAGCAAAAGTTGATAAACGAGGTTGGCAGTTTGTCCGACCAAAGCACAGTCAAATTCGGCTCCGGAGCGGGTGTGAGGGTATAGAGCGTATGAATGAAGCGAAAGGAACTTTTGGTCACGAGGGAACGCCCGTCTTCCCCGATTCCGCCGATGGATTCGGTAATCCACATGGGGTCGCCCGCAAACAGCGCGTTGTACTCCGGCGTCCGCAACTGCCGCGCCATGCGCAGTTTGAGCACGAGTTGATCAATGATTTCTTGCGCCCCTTGCTCATCTAAAAGTCCTGACTCCAGATCTCGCGTAATGTAGATATCCAAAAACGTGCTGACTCTGCCGAGCGACATTGCTGCGCCGTTTTGCTCTTTGATGGCTGCAAGATAGGCGAAATAGAGCCACTGTGCCGCTTCAAGCGCCGTGGTAGCAGGGTCGGAGATGTCAATTTCATATTCCCCGGCCATCGTCTTTAGTTTTTTCAGAAAGTCAATTTGCCGAAAGACTTCTTCGCAGAGCTGCACATTTTCGGCATCCATTTCGCGGGTGCCGATCATTTTGAGATCGTCTTGTTTTTGTGCGATCAAAAAGTCAACGCCATACAGCGCAACGCGCCGATAGTCGCCAATGATGCGCCCGCGGCCGTATGCATCAGGCAGGCCGGTGATGATGCCGCTTTTTCTCGCGTTTTTCATCTCCTCGGTGTAGGCGCGAAACACGCCGTCGTTGTGCGTTGTCTTGTACTCGAAATGCGCCTTGATTTTATCCGAAAGGTGATAGCCGTAGGCTTCACAAGACTGTTCCGCAAGGCGGATGCCGCCAAACGGGTTCACGCCACGGACCAAAGGTTTTGCCGTCTGAAAGCCGAAGATGATTTCATTTTTATGATCAAGGTAGCCAGGTTTGTAGGACAATAATGAAGAAACGTGTGTCGTATCTATCCCGAGTACGCCGTTTTTTTCTTCTTCAACCTGCAGTGCTTTGTACTTTTTATTGAGTGCTTTCGTGCGTCTAGAAGGGCCAGCAAGAAAGGCCGCATCGCCGTCATACGGGGTGTAGTTTTTCTGAATAAAATCGCGCACGTCAATTTTCTCAGACCAAGCCCCTTTTTTGAAATTCTTCCATGCGGTTTCATTTGGATTCATCTGAACCCCTCCTTTCGTGGAATAAAAAATCCACCTGAGCATATAGGTATGCCCAGGCGGACGGCTGTGCAATCAAATTCTGGTCCCTTGTGGTGACCCACTTTCCGCCAGTCCCAGAATATACTTAAATTCTATAATCATATTTTCAAGATGTCAAGAGAAATGGCTACGGTTTCAAATTTTCGACGGGGACAAATCTTGCATTCATTTTCCCATCTTCAATTGTAAGCACTAAATATGTTTTTAATCCTTTGTTGCGGGGGCGACTGAGGCATCCAGGATTCATATACAAGATGTTTTTGTGAACGGTTTCGCTGGGTTCGTGCGTGTGACCATACAGAACCACGTCGACGCCGAGATTCTCCGTGTTTTTGTATAGCTCGTACAAATTTTTGTTGGTGTTATATTTCGCACTATGCGTCAAAAAGAACTTCAACCCGCCCAATTCAATCGTCTTTTCTTCTGGTATTGTATATGCATAATCACAATTTCCAGGGACGTATTCATAGGAATATTGAGGATATAGTTTTTGGATTGTTTGAATATCCGAAATACAATCTCCCAAATGAATGATGAGATCGATGTCCGTTTCATTGTGTACGATTTTTTCAATGCGATACGCGTGGTTATGCGAGTCGCTAAAGACTAATATTTTCAATTCATGATCTCCCATTTCATAAATATGATTTTTGTTGTGTATGTAAAATTTCTGTGTAAATTAATTATACTATTCTTTCATAGAAAATGAAAAACATAAATTGGATAAATCGTAAAAATCTGGTTGACATTATATGTAAATTAAGGTAATATCTATTTTATTAACAAACGGGAGGGAATATTATGAAAAAGAGAGTGAAATTGGGATTGGTGATAGGGCTCTTGATTCTGTTGAGTTCCATTGGAACAAGTGGGTCAATCACGCATGCCGTAGCAACAAAGTCGACCTTATCAATTCAGTATACGGCGAAAAAATTCACGCTTGTGACGGGCAAAGCAAAGATTGCGTTCCGTTCGTCCATCAAACAAGCAGTGACCGTGCGCATTTATAACAGTCACAAGAAAATCGTGGCGGTGTTGCCGCGTTTTGTGACAGTGGCGAAGGCGGTGCGTAATGTGTACTGGAACGGGCGAAAGCGGTTGGAAGATGGGAAAGGCTACGGAGATTACGTCGCGGCAGGCTTTTATCGTGCAAAGGTTTCAGGGACCAAAAGCAGTGCGTATTCAGGCAGCTTTCAGGTGTTGGCTGGCGCAAAACAAAGGCTGACGAAAGTTGCGGTCTCCACACAAGGCTTTGTGGGAGAAAGCACAGCGCGGGTCGCGTTTTGCGTACAACGCAAACACGATGTTGCCATTCGATTATTCAATCATCATGGGAAGCTAGCATTTCTGAAAACAATGCGGGATGTGCTTCCGAAAAAGACGATTCGAATGACGTTGAGTGGGCGGGCAAGTGCGGAAAATGAACTTGGACTGAAGGACAATGCATTGCTGCCGGTCGGGACATATACGGTAAAAATCAGTAGCGGCGGGACTAGTACAGTCAGAAAAATGCGGTTGATGCAACATTTCTCTCCCATCAATCAATTCAACATCATTCAGGATCAAAGCAAATTGATTGCGAGCTGGAAGTGTGTTGCTGGGGCGACTGGGTATGAACTCAGAGTGCGCTGCACAGTTGACGGGAAGAGCAAGACACTAAAAGAAGGCATGGGCACAGTTGGTGGAAGCATGGTTTGTGATGTTTCAAGCGTTCTCGCGGTGGTGGGGCAGTATCAAATTGAAGTGTATGCCATTGGAGATTCGTTTCATCCGTTGACGAAGGTCGGAACCTTTGCTTATTCCGTTTTCGGGACGCTAACCAGTCCGCAGCAATTGATGTTTCTTGAAAACGACGGTGTGATTTCGGCTTATTGCAATCCTGTTTCAAATGCGGATTCCTACGAAGTCACGGTAAACTTAAATGGTGTGCTCGTGAAGACGTTCGAGATCTTTGGCGTTTCAAAAGTCGATATTTCGCAAGCGTTTCGAGAGAATGGATACGGGACGTATACGTTTGGCATGAAAGCCAAATGCAAAAAAAATCCCTGTTACGCAGATTCGGGCGTTACCACAGGGGATCCTTATGTGTTTAAAGGATTTAAAACGCCTCTGGATTTGACAGTCGTCAAAGATGGTGATGGCAATTACACGGCGCATTGGAGTGCAGTCGAAGGCGTGAGTTATTATGTGGTGTATCTTTATATCAAAGGGGAACGAGAAGCCGTCATCGTCTGCGGGTGGAACAAAGCAACTTTAACGGCATACGTACCAGCCAAAGGGGAGAAGTATGAAATCGTAATCTATTCTTTGGGGAATGAGGTGCACGGTGAATCGCTACCCAGTGAGAAGCAGGTGTTTACGGCGTGATGGACTTGTCCTTTTTGCCAAACAAACTGGACAAGGTAAACAACATGCCCGAGATGCGCGTGGAGAAGGTTTTCACTAAAAATGGAATGCGGCTGAACTGGTCATAACTGTCGTTGATGAGGTAGGTCCAGGTGGAGGAGGCGCCGATGAGGCCTTCGCGCGTCATGTCGATGCCCGCAGCAGTGATTTTAACCTTTTTCATCTGCGCTTCGACATCTGCATCGATTTTGCCTTGGATGGCTTGGAAGGTGTCGATTGCTTCTTTGTGATATTCATCGAGTGGGTTTTTGCCGCCAATCATGGTGAGGTGAATGCCCTCGCGCAGATAGGACATATAGTCCAGATACTCGGTCCAGTGCTTATTGATGAAGAAAAGGGATAGTTGAATTTTGGCCAGTTCTTCCCCTGAGGTTGCATTTGCTTTCGAGAACAGAATTTCATTGCGTAGGTCAGTGATGATCTCGCGTTGCTGGTCAAGAATGGTGGCATATTTGTTGAGCTGTGTTCTGGCGTCGTGATTGCTGCCCTGGGCGATGCGTTGTACGCGAGCAACTTCGCGCAGAATACTTTTGGTTGTGATGGGCGCGCTTTGTGGCGCAGGCAGATGCGATATGAGGGAGGTGAATTTGAATTTTTCCATGATTTCATCTTCGAGCGAAACGAAGAACTGGCTCTTTCCAATATCCCCTTGGCGTCCTGCCCGGCCGCGTAGCTGGTTGTCGATTCGTACACTTTCGTGTAAGTTTGTACCGATGACATAAAGCCCCCCGCATGCGATGACCTCTGCTCTTCCAGCCTCATTAGTACCGCCGAGTTTGATGTCGACACCGCGGCCTGCCATGTTTGTGGAGACTGTGACGGCGTGCAATTCGCCCGCTTTTGCGATAATCTCCGCTTCCACCTGATCGTTTTTGGCATTCAAGACGACGTGTTTGATGCCAACTGCATCGAGTTGACTGGACAGGGTCTCTGAATCGGTTACCGTTGAGGTGCCAATGAGAACAGGTTGCCCGAGCTGATGAGCCTTCTCAATTTCCGCGAGAATGGTCGCATCCTTCGCGGCTTTGTGGGTAAAGACTTGTGTGTCCAAATCTTTGCGAATACAAGGTTTGTTGGTTGGGATGGTCAGCACCTCAATGTTGTACATTTCCATAAGTTCCGTTGCTGAGGAGAGCGCCGTACCAGTCATTCCCGCTAATTGCTTGTATTTTGAAATGAAATGTCGCAGGGTTATGGACCCCATGATACTGCCGTTCGATTTCGTCGGAAGGTTTTCCTTGGCTTGCACGGCATTGTGGAGGGTGTCTGGATAATGCCTGTTTTCGGCAATGCGTCCAGTAAACTGATCCACAATCTTGATTTCTTCGTCTTTGACGATATAATCGGTGTCGCGAATCAGCAGAAATTGGGCCTGCAGTGCGCAATTGACCATGGAAAGCAGGTGGAAGTTTGCATCATCATACAGGTTTTCAATGCCGAGTGATTGCTCGAGTTTGCTGACGCCGTCATCCGTCAAAAACACATTGTTGGTTTCTAAATCAACTTCCAGATCATCCGGCTGCGCCAACGTTTTCACTTGTTGCGCCAGCGCTTCTTGTGAAAGCGTTTCAATTGGGATATCGCCAGCAATGACAAGCGGAATGCGGGCCTCATCAATTAAAATCGAGTCCGCTTCATCGACGATGGCATAGTGAAAGTCCAAAGGAAGATACTGCTGCACATCCGTGCAAAGAAAGTTCTTTAGATAATCGAAGCCAGCCTCTTTGGCGGTTAGGTAGACTATGTCTTTTTGATAGGCCGTTTGCCGTTCGGCGAGTGGCATCGTTTCGTTGATGAATCCAACGGTCAGGCCGAGAAAGGTATAAATTGGCCCCATCCAGCGGAAGTCGCGTTGCGCGAGATAGTCGTTAAACGTGAGGATATGCACACTTTTTCCAGTGAGTGCGTTGAGCGAAGCGGGTAAGACCGCCGCTAGCGTCTTGCCCTCGCCCGTTTGCATCTCCGCAAGCTTGCCCTTGTGCATGGCGATTGCCGCGAGTAGTTGCGCGTCAAACGGCTTCAGCCCGATGGTGCGATACGCGACCTCTTTCACGAGCGCGAAATACTCAACGAGCAATGCGTCCGAAAGGGTGGTCTGTGGGTTGTCGCGATTCAAAAAGGAAGCGGCTACCACTTTTAATTGTGCGTCATCCTGTTTGGAAAAATCAATCGCATTGATTTGCTCGATGAGTGGCTTGTATTGTGAGATGAATATCGCGTTTGGCTTCACGGCGCGGCTCCTTCGGAAGAAATGAAATGTGTTCTCTATGAGAATACCACAAGCGCACGTTTTTTTCTATAAAGTCGCGCTATTTTAAGGTATTTCATTTACTCTTTTTCAATATAATGATATGATTTTACGCAGCACTTGAATCATTAAAAGGAGATTATGCACATGAAAAAAATAGTCCGAAACGATTGGGAAAACCCGAATTTATTACAAATTAACAGAGAGAAGCCGCGCGCTTATTACGTGCCCTATGCAGACTTGGAGAGTGCGTGCACAAAGCAGCGTGGACGTTCGCCCTATTTTAAGTTGTTGAATGGCAGTTGGAAGTTTCGATACTGTCCATCCATCGTGGATGCACCGGTGGATTTTTATAAAGAGAGCGTTTCCAAAGCCGACTGGGACAATCTGTACGTGCCCTCCAATTGGCAGGTCAACGGATACGATCAACTGCAATATACCAATGTCAACTACCCATATCCGGTTGATCCGCCGTTTGTGCCAAACGACAATCCCGTGGGACTTTATTTTAGAGAATTTGAGCTACCGCTAAAGTGGGACAAACGCGAAGTTTTTCTCAACTTTGAAGGGGTCAACACCTGCTTTTACGTGTGGGTGAACGGCGAGTCGGTTGGCTTCAGCAAAGTCGCGCATATGCCGGCGGAGTTTGAAATCACGAAACATCTTCGCGCGGGGACAAATACGATTGCGGTCAAAGTCCTGAAATGGTGCGACGGCAGCTATCTTGAAGACCAGGATATGTGGAGGCACACGGGTATTTTCAGGGATGTCTATTTATTGGCGCGTCAAAAGAATGGTGTTCGCGATATCGCGGTGAAAGCTAATTTGAAAGGGGACACTGGGATTTTATCTGTCGCGGTAGACGGCGGCGGTAAAGCGGGTTGTGTGCTTTCCCTCTACGATGCAGAAATGCAGTTGATCCAGTCGGCAAAGACGGCAGGCAAAAAGGCAGTTGTGATGGACGTGGTCGGGGTGAACCCCTGGACAGCCGAGACACCAGCGCTGTATACGCTTTGTGTGGAATGTGGCGACGAAGTGATTGTGCAAAAAGTCGGCTTCAAAAATATCACGGTCAAAAATGCGACCTTACTGGTGAATGGAAAGCCAATCAAAATTAAGGGCGTGAATCGCCATGACACGCATCCAGCGCTTGGGCATGTGACGCCGTTGGAGCATATGATTCTTGATGTCATCACCATGAAACGCCACAATATCAATGCGGTCCGGACTTCGCATTACCCAAATGATCCGCGATTTTATGACATTTGCGATGAATATGGCATCTATGTGATCGACGAGACCGATCTTGAAACCCACGGGCTTCACCCAGTCGGCGTGTGGTCGATGTTGAGCGATTCTCCAGAGTGGGAAGCGGCTTACCTTGACCGCGTACAACGCATGTACGAACGCGACAAGAACCATGCCTGCATCATCATGTGGTCGCTTGGCAACGAATCCGGCTTTGGCGAAAATCACGTCAAGATGAAGGACTGGATTAAATCAAAAGATCAAGAACGCCTCGTATACTATGAAAGAGCGGGTTACGACGCCTGCGTGGATGTCGTCGGCTACATGTACTCCGACATCAAAACCATGATTGAGCAGGGCGAAAGCGATGATCCGCGGCCGAATTTCATCTGCGAATACTCCCATGCCATGGGCAACGGGCCTGGCGACCTCAAGGAATATTGGGACGTCATCTACAAATATCCACGCCTTTCTGGGGGATGCGTCTGGGAATGGGCGGACCACGGGATTTACGCCAAGACTGCGGACGGCAAGGACTACATCGCGTATGGCGGGGATTTCGGCGAAACGCCACATGATGGCAATTTCTGCATCGACGGACTGACCGCACCCGACCGCACGCCACACAATGGGCTTCTTGAGTACAAACAAGTCATCGCACCAGTGAAGGCGGAAGCGGTGGATTTGGAAAAAGGCAAAATCAGTGTGACCAACTTTTATCAATTCGCGTCTCTCGACCACATCGTCGCAGTCTGGCAAATCTCTTGCGACGGCATTGTTGTGCACAACGGACGCACCAGCCTCAAAGGCGTCGCGGCAGGCAAGTCCAAGACGGTTGCCCTTGGTTATGTGCGCGAGGACCTAGCGCTTCTGCCGGGTCGCTGTCTGCTCGATCTTTCCTATCAGCTTGCTTCGCCAACACTTTGGGCGCCGGTTGGCCATGAAGTCAGTTTCACGCAATTCGAATTACCGTTCGCGGGAGCGATGCGACCCAAAAATAAAAACGCCCAAAAGAGAGAGGCTTTGCGTTGCGAACAGCAAGAGAGAACGATTTGTGTCACCGCAGGGGACTATCGCTATGTGTTTGATAAGGCGTATGGGGCTTTTCAGAGTGTGAAATATAACGGGGTGGAATTATTGGCCCAGTTGCCGAAGTTAAACATCTGGCGTGCGCCTGTGGATAATGATATGCACATCACGAAAGAATGGCAGCAACAGGGCGTGGACCGCAACGAAACACACGTGTACTTTACGGAGTTGTCAGAAGTCAAGGATTCCAAAGTCGTGATTCAAGTATCCAGCTCCCTCGGTCGTGCGCCGGCCATGCCAACGATCAAGGCAGTGACGCAATACACCATCTTGGATACGGGTGAAATTCAGCTTGAGATCAATGCGGTCGTGCGAGAGAACTTGACGCATTTGCCACGGTTCGGCATGCAGTTTATGATGCCAAAGGGCTTTGAGCAGTTCGCGTATTTCGGGATGGGACCACATGAAAATTATGTCGACAAGTGCAGAAGTGCCAAGCTTGGTCTGTATCGTTCGACGGTGGATGCGCAACACGTGGACTATGTGAACCCGCAAGAAAACGGGAATCATACGAGGGTTGAATGGGCGACTGTCACCAATTTATTGGGATTCGGGCTGAAGTTTACGGGGGCTCCGACCTTCGAGGCAAGCGTACACCATTATACTGCGGAAGAATTGCAGGCGGCGACACATGCCTATCTTGTGCCTTATCGGGAGGAAACGGTCGTCAACATCGACTTCATGGTCGGTGGTATGGGCTCTGCGAGTTGCGGTCCGGGCCTCGCGTCAGCGTATTGTTTGTCTCATAAGGAAATCAGTTTTGCGTTTCAAATGCAACCGATTTTTGAAGAAGAATAGAGGAAGAATAGAGAAAGACGAGGAGGAAATGAAGGATGAATAAAGGAAAAATTTTAGCACTTGCAGTGGTTACTGTGATGCTCCTAACAATGTCGATGGGTTGCACACAGACAAAGACGGACACGAACACGCCAGCAGGCAACGCCACAAAAGCCCCAGGCAATCCGCAGCAGGGTGGAACGACGAAGGAAACGGTATTTGATTTTTACAACAAAGTTAGCATCGGACAGGCAAAAGCAAAGGTGGACACCGCGCTTGGCGTAAAAGGCACGGAAAGCACCATGCTGAAGAACTCCTTCACTTATGTCGACCAAAACACGAGCTTCGGCGTGAGCGTGCTATTCAATGACAAAAACAATGCAACCGCAAAGACGCTGATTTATCCAGTCAATGAGGCTTTGGCATTTTTGACGGTTGCACCAGTCACGCAAGCGCTGTCAGATCAAATCAAAGCGGGCATGACATATGATGCCGTGAAAGCGCTACTTGGTGGCGAAGGCACGGAAATTAACCAAACGCAGATTCCTTTCAATGACAATAAAATCAGTGTTATTCGTATCTGGGTGAACGCTGACGGCTCAAAAATTCAGAGTGTCTTTGGTACGGATGGGTTGTCTGATAATGCGATGTTTTTTAAATGAGTTACTTAGTTTAAGATACTGAAAGTGCTCAAAAGCCCTACGGAGTAGGGCTTCGGCATTGTATCAATTTTATGATACGAATATGTCTAATACTATGAATTTTGATACAAATCAGCGTTAGTATCGACTATCGTCGAAAGGTGCACACCCCACATGGACAAAAACCCGGGAATCCAAATGCCGAATTTTAACAAATTTCAAAGGTGGAGTTGCTCTCAAAAAATCATTACTAAGGGTGAAAAGCTTGCTTTTTTGGTCCAGACATATTGATTGCAACT
>JBAXOJ010000027.1:0-19336 GCA_037133315.1 Clostridia bacterium | reverse complement strand
CCGCAAGAACTGGAAAACCAGTATACTTTGATTAAGCCCGAGGGGCGCCGTTTGGCAGAAGGAGGTTCTTATGAAATTAGGAGTATTTACCGTATTATTAAGTCAAATGAAGTTGCAGGATGCGCTGAAGTATTTGAAAAGTCTCGGGGTAGAAGCAGTGGAGCTCGGTTGTGGCGGGTATCCAGGGAATTCGCATGTCGATTCCGAAGCCTTGCTCGCGGACGAAAGCAAGATCACAGAATTGAAAAACCTTGTTGCCTCGCATGACATGGTCATTAGTGCGTTGAGTTGTCATGGCAATCCAGTGCATCCGAACAAAGCGATTGCTGCGCAATTTGACAAAGATTTTCAAAATGCAGTGTTGCTCGCGAGCAAACTTGGCGTGGATACGATTGTTACCTTCTCTGGTTGCCCTGGAGATTCTGAAGGTGCAAGCTATCCAAACTGGGTGACATGCGCGTGGCCTGAGGACTTTGGCGAAATTCTTAAATACCAGTGGGAGGAAGTTTTAATCCCGTATTGGAAGAAGACGGTCGCGTTTGCGAAAAGTCATGGCATTCATAAAATTGCGCTCGAAATGCACCCTGGATTTTGCGTCTATAATCCGAGTACGCTCATGCGTTTGCGGGAAGCAGTCGGAAAAGAAATTGGTGCGAACTTTGATCCGAGTCACCTGATTTGGCAAGGCATCGACCCAGCGGCGGCCATCAAAGCTATCGGGGATGGGATTTTCCATTTCCATGCGAAGGATACCAAAGTCGATCCGCTCAATACTGCTGTCAACGGCGTATTGGATACGACGGACTACAAGGAATTTGCGAAGCGTGCTTGGTTATTTAGAACGGTTGGATATGGCAGTAGCCCTGTGGTCTGGAAAGACATCATGAGTGCGCTTAGCATCGTAGGCTATGACGGCGCGATTAGCATCGAACACGAAGACGGACTGATGTCAATCGAAGAGGGATTGACGAAAGCGATCAACTTTTTGCAACATGTTATCATTAAAGAAAAGGCGGATGCGCCTTGGTGGGCATAAGAACATCGTTTCTACGAATGGGGCTGCTGAGTGGAATCGGCAGCTCTATTTTTCTTTCTTAAATTGCTTGAGTGATATGCCAGTTTTTTTGATAAATGCTTTTGAAAAGCTGGAGTAATCGCGGAATCCACTGAGTTCGCATGCTTTTATGCCCGACAGCCCTTCTCTTAAATAGTTTTTTGCAACCACGATACGCTTCGAAATAATATAATCAAAAATGGTCGACTGGGTATATTTTTTAAATTCACGCGATAAATGATATTTGCTGATGAAAAAGCGCTGTGCCAAATCATCTAACGTGATGTTTTCGCAGAGGTGTTGGTTGATATACCGAATGACTTCTGGAATCGGACCTTCTGAGATGGTTACATTGGATGGAACGGATTTGATGCTGCGGGACAAGATGACGAAAGAAATGGTTAAATACGTTTTCTTCAAAAGATCATTCCCAAATTCTTTCGTCTCTAGGACATGTATTAAACTGGAAAAGGTATCTTTTAAAAATCGAAAATCCTTTTCATTTAAATGAATCAAGTTCTTTTTCTCGGAGTCAAGTTCCCGTAGTACTTCTGAAATCGGACTTTCCGACGATTCTAAAGTTTTAATAAATCCTGGATTAATGCCAAGTACGATGCGCTCATAAATGGCTTCTGGATTGGAAATGACGGGGCGATGCATCTTTCCAGGAGGGATCATTAAAATGTCGCCAGGGATGAGTTCGTAGGAGTTTTCCTCAATATAATACTTTACTTTCCCATCGACAAATAAATATATCTCATAGAAATCATGCATGTGAAATCGAGGGGCCTGAAAGTTTGCCTCGCGGTAGTGGTTGATTTCAAATTCTTTTTTCGACCCGATACGCCGATGTGGGAAGCTTGCTTGATTTGGCATTTATACACCACCCTCAAGATGAATTGTATATTAATAGGTTGTGTAAAACAAGCAGAAAATAGAAATACATGGCCGTAGCAATATTTGCAGATACGATGGCAAGATATGCGCAAATTTGGCGGGCCATGAAATAGACTAAAAAGATAAAACAGATTATAATGAAGGGAAATGAATGATCAAAAGGATGGAGAGAACCAACATGAAAATGGCAGTGACGCATGCAAGGGTGATTACCCCCCAGCGTATCATCGAAAATGGTACGGTAGTTTTTGATGAGAAGATTCTTGCAGTACTCGAAGAAGGCGCATTTCGACCGTCAACATTTGTGGGCACAATACTCGACGCCCAAGGATTGTACTTATCCCCCGGATTCATTGATTTGCATACGCATGGCGGTGGCGGTCGTGAGGTCATGGAGGCCACGGCGGAAGCCACAAAAATCATCGCAAAGACCCATGCGCGTCATGGGACGACGTCGATTTTGCTGACGACGTTGGCGGCGGAGGTGGAGGATTTAAGTCGGGTTCTAAAGAACGCAAAGCCATTCGTTGGCATTGTGACGGAGGGTGCTCGCATTCTTGGTGTGCACTTAGAAGGCCCGTTTCTTTCAAAAGAATTTTGTGGGGCGCAAAACGCTTCCGTTATTGGCGCGCCAAAAGGGCGCGAAGCAGAGGTTGCGCAACTCCTTGTGTGGCATGACGTAATCAAACTCATGAGCATTGCTCCCGAACTAGAAGGCGCTTTGGCGCTATCGGACGAATTGCATGCGCTTGGCATCGTGACTTCGGTGGGGCACTCGGCTGCGGACTTTGACGACATGGTGGCCGCTGTGGCGCATGGATTCACCCATGTGACGCACTTGTATAGCGCATGCTCTATGGTGAAACGCGTCAACGCCTATCGCGTGCTAGGCGTTGTGGAAAGCTCCTTTTTGCTCGATGACCTTACGGTAGAAGTGATTGCGGACGGACGGCATCTGCCGTTTAAATTGCTAGAGTTGATTGTGAAAATCAAAGGTGCTGAAAATGTCGTGCTCGTGTCCGATTCCCTCGGGTTTGCTGGAACGCACATGGAAGAAGGGCACCGTTACGTGCAAAGTAATGGAATCGAAGTGATCTATGAGGATGCCGTCATGAAGATGGTCGACCGGCAGGCGTTTGCGGGTAGCGTGACTTTGGGAGATGGGTTAGTGAGAAACATGGTGCAGCAGGTCGGCATTCCAATTCTTCAAGCGGTCCAAATGATGACGCGAAATCCTGCGAAAGTGTTAGGAATGGAGCATCGGATTGGCAGTATTATAAAGGGGCAAATGGCCGATTTGGTTCTATTTGACGAGGATATTAATATTATGAAGACATATGTTGAAGGAGCGGAACAAGGATGAAGCTATTGATTTCAAACACACCGGAAGAAAATGGTCAACTGACGGCAGATTGTGTGGCAGAGTACATCAACGCGGCGATTCAAAAGCGGGGGCATGCGCGGATTTTACTTTCCACGGGGGCGTCGCAGTTTGAATTTTTTGAAGCGCTAATCAAGAAAGAAATTGATTGGACGCGCGTGGAGGGGTTTCACCTGGATGAGTATTTAGGGATTTCGATTGATCATCCGGCAAGCTTTCGGAGGTATCTCAAAGAGCGTTTTGTTTCCAAAACGGGGATTTCCAAATTTCATTATATCAATGTAGAAGAGGATATCGAGGATGAAATTGAAAAAATAACGGGGGCGTTGCGCAGTGCGCCAATTGACGTCGGGGTCATCGGCATCGGGGTAAACGCACACATTGCATTTAACGATCCGCCGGCTGATGTTGAGACGGATGTCGCTTTTAAAGTGGTGGAACTAGATGAAACGTGTAGAAAGCAGCAATTTGATGAGGGTTGGTTTGAAACCTTCAAGTTGGTGCCGAAGTTTGCTGTCACCATGACCGTGAAAGAGATTTTAAAATGCACGGCAATCGTCTCATGTGTGCCGCACGCAGTGAAAGCGCAGGCAGTTTTTGATACACTTCATCATGAAATTTCAAATTTGATTCCCTCCACATTTCTGAAAACACATGCGGACTGGTCGCTTTTTTTAGATGCCGCATCCTCTAAAAAACTTGACCAAAAGTGAAATAAATGTCATAATTCTTGTGAAAGGTTGCACGGTACTTGAAAAGATAAAATTCAATTCAAGCCATGAATTGATTGGAGCGCTGATTTATGATCGAAAACAATTTACTCATCATCATACCTTCTGTCATTATTGCGACAGCGTTGTTGCTGTTTATCATATCAAAACGCCTTGAGATGAGGCGTTCCAAAAGCACCGATACAAAATTTAAATCAATCGTGACATCTATGAAACAAGGACTTGCGGTCCATAAAATTATAATCGATAAGGATAAGAATCCTGTCGATTATAAATTTTTATATGTCAACAAGCAGTTCGAACAGTCTACCGGTTTGAAAGCTTCAAAAATTATTGGAAAATCCGTGTTGCAAATTATGCCACAGACAGAGAAATACTGGATCGAAAAGTTTGGGGAAGTGGCACTCGAAGGAACAGAAATGCATTTTGAGGAATATGAGCAGGAGACGGATCGCTATTTTGATGTGGTCGCATATTCTAACGAGCCAATGCAATTCGTCACGGTTGTAACCGATGTGACGGATCGGAAAAGGAGCCTTGAGGAAATTAAGAGGCAGTACTATCATGATGAAATGACAGGGTTGTTTAATCGAAAATATATCAATGAAATCATCAAAGGGGAATGGTTCAAAGAAAATCTCCCAGTCTCCGTCATCATTGGGGATATCAATGGCTTGAAAATCATGAACAACGCCTTTGGACGCAATTCTGGTGATGAGTTTATAGTGAAAGTAGGGCATAGCATTATTAAAGCCTGCCGTCAAAGCGATATCATCGCACGCACGGGTGGGGATGAATTTATGATTTTGCTCCCAAAGACTTCGCTTGAGATTACAGAGAAGATTATTAGCAGGACGAAGAGCTTTTTGCAAGACGGGACGGACTTGGATGCGATTTTGTCTATTTCGTTTGGCTGGGCCGAAATTAATAGCGAAGAGCAGAACATTGAGCAGTTGTTTAGCGAAGCGGAAGAACTCATGTTGAAGAATAAGACCTTCGAGGGGGAGAGTTTCCGGGGGCAGACAATCAATATCGTATTGAACACACTGCACGAAAAAAACAAGCGCGAAGAGCAACATTCGAAGCGCGTGAGCAAGTTCTGCGTAGAAATTGGCAAAGCAATGAATTTCAGCGAAACAGACATCAACAAGTTGCGGGTAATTGGGTTACTGCATGACATCGGAAAAATTGGTGTCAGCGAACACATTTTAAATAAGCCGGGCAGACTTGATTTGGAAGAATGGCTTGCGATCAAAAAGCATTCCGAAATTGGCTACCGCATTCTTTCTTCTACGAAGGAAACGTCTGAGCTCGCACAATATGTGTTGAGCCATCATGAAAAAATTGATGGCACAGGGTATCCGAATAGTTTGAGCGGAGAAAGCATCTCGGTGATGACGCGCATTCTGTCCATTGCGGATGCGTATGATGCGATGACGAGTAAACGCACCTACAACGACGGCATCTCCAGAGAGGCTGCCATTGAAGAACTACGAGCGCATGCGGGGGGGCAATTCGACCCGCGGATTATCGACATTTTCATTAATGAAGTCTTAGCAATGAATGTAGACATTTAGCTCATTATGGAGGCGATGATATGGTGATTGAAGTAAGAGACCTAGTCAAGACATATGGCGATTTGGTCGCGCTTGATCATTTTAATCTTGAGGTCAAGGAAGGCGAGATTTTTGGCTTACTCGGGCCGAACGGGTCAGGCAAGACGACCGCCATCAATTGCATCCTGGCCCTATTGACCATGAATCAAGGCACCATCAAAATCTTTGATCAGCCGATGTCTCCTGATGCCTATGACATCAAAAGGGAAATTGGGGTTGTGATGCAAAATGTAGCAGTTTTTAACGAGTTAACGGTGTTTGAAAACATCAGTTATTTTTGTGGACTCTATATCACGGACAAAAAAAAGCGCGCTGCATTGGTAGAAGAGGCGATTGAGTTTGTCGGGTTAGGCGATTTTAGAAAGTTTTATCCGAAAAAGCTGAGTGGTGGCTTGTTGCGTCGTCTCAATATTGCATGTGGCATTGCGCACAAACCAAAACTTATTATTCTTGATGAACCGACCGTAGCAGTGGATCCACAAAGCCGTAACAACATTCTCGAAGGGATTTTGCGTCTGAATGAACGCGGCGCGACGGTGGTATACACCTCGCACTACATGGAAGAAGTCGAACAAATCTGCAGTCGTATCATGATTATGGATAAGGGGAAATCGGTTGCATTGGGCACGAAGGAAGAATTGAAAGCGCAGGTTTCAATGGATGAATCGGCAACCTTAAATGATGTATTCTTGGCATTAACGGGGACCGAATTGAGGGATAAATGAGCCATGTTTTCTCATGTTTTTGTGTATCGACTGAAAAGTATCATTCGTGATCGGCAATTGGTGTTTTGGACGCTGATGTTTCCAATCTTACTTGCGACGCTATTTAATATGGCTTTTTCCAATCTATCAAAGGCAGAGGAATTCGTGAAAATCCCCATCGCAATCATCGACAATGAGGCATATCAAAAATCAGCGCTCAAGACCACAATCGCTTACGTTTCCGAGCAGGATAATCCGAAAAATAACATGTTTCTTGTGACACTCACGACGCGTGCAGTGGCAGAAGATCTTCTAAAGAACAACAAGGTGGCTGGTTATATTTTTGTCGACCAGGTTGCAAAGCTTGTCGTCAAACAATCTGGTTTAAACCAGTCCATTTTAAAAAGCTTTTTGGATGATTTCAATCAATCTTCCAAGACGTTTTCTGAGATTCTCAAACGCGACCCTTCAAAATTTCAGGCATTACAAGCAGACGCAGCAAATCGCGGAAACTTTCTGAAAGAAACATCTTCGACGAAAAACAAACCGGATACCACCGTAAATTATTTTTATACGCTGATTGCAATGGCATGCTTGTACGGTGGATATATGGGTATGAAGGAAATCATCGCCATACAGGCCGACATGTCTCCGCAAGGAGCCCGACAAAACTTGGCACCAGTGCATAAAATGAAAGTGCTTCTTTACGATTTGTCGGCTGCGCTTGTCGTACACTATTGTACCTTGCTAGCGGTACTCGCCTATATCATTTTTGTACTACGTATTAATTTCGGCGACCAAATCGGATATATATTGTTGCTTTGTCTGTTTGGGTCTATGACTGGACTTTCGTTCGGCGCCTTTGTCGGTGCGGCTTTGAAAAAAAGCGAGGGGGTCAAAATCGGCATTCTGACTGGTGTCACGATGTCGTTATCATTCTTTGCGGGCATGATGTATGTGGATATGAAATATATTGTGACGAAGGCTGCGCCGATTATGGCTTACATCAATCCAGCAAACGTGATTACGGACGGCTTTTACGCCCTCTATTATTACGACACCCACACAAGATATTTTATGAATCTATCCATTCTTGTGGGCTTTTTTGCACTTTTTTGCATCCTCACGTATTTGATTTTAAGGAGGCGCAGATATGCAAGTATTTAATGCCTATTTTAAAGTCATCAAAAAGAATCTGCCGCAAATCTTTATTTATTTAGGGATTTTCCTGCTTCTATCCATATTGTTGAGCAATTTGAATCAGTCCACTTCCACAACTGCTTTCACGCAAAGTAAAATCAAAATGGCATTATTTAACGACGATACACTTGCATATCAAGGTGACTCAGACATTGTCAAAGGATTGAAGGCATATCTCTCGAAAAACGCGAAACTCGTTGTAATTGAAGATCAAGTGGAGAAAATTCAAGATGCATTGTTTTTTCGAAATGTAGAATACATCGCGAGGATCCCGGCGGGCTTCACAAGCCGTTTTCTCAAGGCGGAAATGAACTTGCAAATCGAAAAGAGCGCTGTTCCAGGGTCCACATCAGCAATCTACGTGGATCTGTTAATCAACAAGTACATCAATACGGCTTACACCTATTTGCGCGTTCTGCCAAACATCTCGCCAAAAGATTTGTCGCGACAAGTGCAAGCGGATCTTTTGACGACAACGGATGTTGCGTTGCGGTCGTTTGACACTTATACGGGAAACACCCAAAGTGCAGTATATTACTATAACTATCTTGCGTACTCACTATTTGCCATATTAATCCTTGGCATTAGTGCGTTTATGATTGTCTTTCGAAATATCGACATTAAAAGGAGGAATTTGTGTTCCCCAGTGACGATGAAATCGATGAATTTTCAAATTTTATTAGGTAACATTGTGTTTGCGCTAGCGACCTACTTGATCTTAATCGGGTTCAGTTTTGTGCTTTACGGCAAGGATATGATGAACTGGAATGGTGCATTATTCTGTGTAAACGCATTTGTATTTACACTTGCAGCGATGAGCATAAGTTTTCTAATTAGTAATCTCGCAACGGAGAGTTCTATTTCTGCGGTTACAAATGTCGTAACGTTGGGGACCTGTTTTTTGAGTGGCGTTTTTGTGCCGCAGCAATTCCTCGGAGACACGGTTCTGACCGTCGCAAGTTTTACGCCAACTTTTTGGTTTGTAAAGGCGAATAATACAATTGGTAGCATGGTCAATTTTAGCCAAGAAAACGTCTCACAGGTTGGCGGATACATGGCAGTGCAGGTTGGATTTGCAATCGCCGTGTTAATCGTGACCTATTTCATTATAAAAAAGAGTCGCAGAACAAAGAGTTAAGCGCATATGCACTTAACTCTTTGGAAGGTTTCGTTATTTTCAGAAGCGAATTCTTATTTGTAGAATGAGTACTTGCCGATGAATGGAAGTTGCTTTTGTCTGTCATTTTGCACGTTCATAATGCCAACAACAAGGAAATAAATGAACATTGCAGTGAGTGCCAAGAATAACAGCATTGAGATAATGCCAACGAAAGGCGCTGGTCCACGATATAATGAACCAAAATAACCAAAACCATAGTCTGTAGTGAAAATGGAGCCAAGAATTCCTGTAAGGATAGAAATGACAATCCAAAGGCCTGCATAAACGATGGAAAGGATGATTCCTTGGCCGACATGGAATCTTACTTTTGGATCATCTTTTTCTGGTGACGCAAACATACCTACAAGCCACAAGATGCCAACATAGGAAAGAATCGAATAGATTTTTCTGTTGTCGGAAGGCGCTGCAGCGTATTGCTGAGGTTGCTGATAAGGAGCTTGCTGTGGCTGTTGGTATGGTGCTTGCTGAGGTTGTTGGTATGGTGCTTGCTGGGGCTGTTGGTACGGTGTTTGTTGAGCAGTTGCAGGAGTACAATCACATTGTTGATTCGGTTCAAGTGGCTTTCCACATTTCTCGCAAAAATTTGACATTTTTCATACCTCCATGATTTTATTTTTTTCAAACAATATGTATCAATTGTGTAAATTGATAATAAAATTATTATAATATTAATTTTCCCATTAATCAATAGATTTAATGCGATTGATTTCTAATGTGTTTTCGATGTATTATTATCAGTACAATAAGTTGGGGGGCATCACTTTGAAAATCAAGAAGGCACTGATGTGGGTCGGCATTTGGATCGGGCTCGCAATGGTATTTAATATTGGTGTACTAATCTTCGAAGGCCCAACCAAAGCACTGGAATTTTTGGGCGGTTATATTATCGAACAAAGTCTTAGCATCGATAATCTTTTCTTGTTTATTTTGATTTTTTCAAGTTTTGGGATTACAGGCGAACTACAACGACGTGTCTTGAACTGGGGTATTTTTGGAGCAGTCGTGCTTCGCTTAATTTTTGTCATTGTCGGTGTTTCCGCAGTCAATGCGTTTCACTGGATCCTTTATATTTTTGGTCTCATCCTGATTTTTAGTGGATTCAAGATGGCATTTGAAAAAGAAGGGAAGAAAGACATCAAGCAAAGTAAAATTATTAAGATTTTTCGAAGCACTGGGCGGATGACAGAAGAATTGCATGGGAAGAAGTTTACTGTGATGCAAAATGGAAAACGATTTGTGACTCCTTTGCTCGCAATCCTCGTGCTTGTTGAATTTACTGATATTATTTTCGCGATCGATTCGATTCCAGCGATTTTTTCTATTACAACGGATCCATTCATTGTTTATACTTCAAATATGTTCGCGATTATGGGATTGAGAAGTATGTATTTTGTTTTGCAAAAGCTTCATGAAAAGTTTGCATATGTAAAATATGGCGTTTCACTAATACTGATATTTACCGGCATAAAATTGTCAATCTTGTTTTTCCACATTGAAATCCCGATTGGCATTTCGCTGGGCGTGATTTTTACAATACTATTGACCAGTATTTTCTTTTCGTTTGCGATGAGTCAAAGGAAAGGAAAAAAATAAAAAGTTTTTGCAAGGATTTGTTTGCGCAATTCGTGTTATGGGTGAAAGGGGAAAACTTGAATGAGAGAACCATCGTATTGTAAGGACGATGATTTGACAGAGGCTCTTTTCAAATTTGGAGACACAGTGCGTAGGATTTGCTTTGTTTATCTAAGGAATCAGGCTGATGTTGAGGATGCTTTTCAAGATGTGTTTCTGAAACTACTGCAAGCAGATGTTCGTTTTAACGACGAGGAGCATTTGAAAGCATGGCTTATTCGGGTTTCCATCAACAAATGTAAGGACATATGCAAGAGTTTTTGGAGTAAAAATGTAGGGCCGATTGAGGATATTGCGCAGGTGATGGCGGGAGAAGAGGAAAGTGAAGTGCTACAAGCTGTCATCGAATTACCTGCAAAATATAAAGAAGTGATTTACCTGTTTTATTATGAAGGATATACCGTTGTGCAGATGGCGAAACTTTTGCAACAGAAAGAGAACACAATCTATTCCAATTTGCACCGCGCTAGACAGTTATTAAAGAAAAAGTTAGGGGGGTCAAGCAATGAATACACATTTTAAGAAAGCACTCGATAAAATCGTTGTAGAAGAAGAATTACTCTTGAAGACAAAACACTTGCTTGACTGCGCTAGACAAACAGTGCCAGTGAAGAAGGTTATTCCTTTTAAAAAGATCCTCGCAATTGCATGTACCTTTATCTTTGTCGCGTCCGTTTCCTTTGTTGGGTATGGATTGTACAAAACACCCGTGGCCTATGTTAGTTTGGATATTAATCCAAGCGTTGAATTAGGCATCAATTCGATGAATACAGTTGTCATCGCAACGAGTTATAATGCGGATGGGCAGCAAGTATTAGAAGGAAGCATTGTGCTGAATACAGGTGTGGAGCAAGCAATTCATGCACTTGTGGAATCCGCCTCCCAGCATGGCTTCATTTCAAAAGATGGCTCAACGGTCATCTCGGTTACGTCCGAATCGGATGACAAGCGCTTGGGCGAGACGATACAGACCTCTGCAGAAGCGGGCGCGAAGAGCGCTTTGAAGAAGAATCATGATCTTGCTGCAATCTATAAAGAAAATATCCCTTTGGTGAAACACACAGAGGCATTGTCACAAGGGGTTTCTCCTGGGAAACTGAATTTGATTCATAAAGTTCAGACCTTAGACAGTTCTGCAACGGTCGAAAAATATAAAGACGCCAAAGTTACTGAAATTATGAAAAAATATGTGGTGTTGAAAAAGAAGAAAAATGCGAAGCCTGTGAAAGACCCGCAAAAAAATCATCAAGACGGGCAAGTGAGTTCGCCATCGCCTATCCCACAAGATGATGTTGTTGTAGTCGATGATCCGGATGAAGTGGTCGTTGATGACGGGAAAATCGAGGATACCGTTGACGAAGTTAATAATAATAAGGATCAAGTTGTAAAAGAAAGACACAAAGCAAAAAATCCCAAACATACGCACCATGATTCGATAGATCAAGATCAGCATAATAACGATAGTGTAGATGCAACGCCGACACCAAGTCCCACGCCAAGTCCAACTCCAAGGCCAACACCAAGACCAACGCCAAAGCCAAGGCCGAGTGATGCTCCAAGAAATGGTCCTAACCCAAGACATAATGCGCCGTCTGGAAATGGCAATGGCGAAGAAGGTCTACCGCAGAACGAGCCGCATCCTTAAGTGAAAGAAGATTTGCGTCGTCGTTATTTTCAAAAAATACGACGTGATATAAAATTTTGAAGGAAGGAGGAAAAATTATGAAAAAGATATTTGCACTAGTAGTAGCTGTAGCAATGGTATTTGGGATTGCATCAATAGTATTTGCGGATAAGGCAGGACCTGGACCAACAAAACCAGGAATCGTGAAAGATTGTCCACAAAAACCTGGAGATGGGGTTAATGCAACTCGTCCACCAAGACCTACTTTAGATCCAAATGCGACGCCAAGACCTACTTGTCCGCCGAGACCTACTTTAGACCCGAATGCAACACCAAGACCAACTTGCCCACCAAGACCTACTTTAGACCCGAATGCAACCCCTAGACCGCATCCAGTCTTGGTATTCACTGTGTTTAGTGGTACTACGACAGCGAAAGCGTTTGTAAGAGTTGTTGTAGGAAAAAAAGTGATTGCTCAAAAGAGAGCGGACAAAGATGGTAAGTTTTCCATTAAAGTATTAGCAAAAAGGATCAAGGGAGAAGCAAAAGTGGTTGCTTTTGTATTAACAAAAGTGAAGAAACATCACATGAAGAAAGTATATGTTGATGTGACCTTAGATGGACCAGCAACATCGGAACCTACACCAACACCGGAAATAACTCCAGAGCCAACGCCTGAAGTGACGCCCACTTCGGAAGTAACTCCAGAGCCAATTCCAGAAATAACTCCAGAACCAATCCTATAATGAATTTGAAAAGAGCCCTGCCGTTGAGAGACGACAGGGTTTTTTCTTGTAAAAAAATCCAAAGTGAAAATTCCTAAAAAAAAATATTGACATTGATTATTATTTAACATAAACTTTTATAGTATGAGTTTATTTTAGGAGGAATTTTTATGAAGTTGAAAGCCGTATTACTCGCAATTACAATGTTTGTTACAATTTTTACAGGATTAGTTATGATGCCAAGTGTTGGAGTGAGCGCCGATGTTATCGGTACTGCTTCGTTACCTGATAGTGAAAGCTTATTCGAAAATGGGATTAGCGAGACTGGCGTTTGGATTATAACTCCATTAAAGGATTTAACATTTACTAAGGCACTCGAATTAAAGGGATCTTTTAATGCTAAAAACGCAACCCCAGCACCAACGGGTACACCTGTTCCATTGCAAAGAAAGATTGGGCTTTACGCACAGGATGCTAATCGTGTTGTAACAGCAAGATATACACTTACTTGCCCTTTACTTACAATTGACAGTCCAAATGCTAGTTTAGAGCAAGGCTTTTTCATTGGAGATCTGTATGTAAAGGTTGACAACTTCAAATTGAAGACTCAAAAAGTTACTGGAAACATCTACTTCGCAACCGCATCAAACAAAACGACTTTTGACACTAACTTTGCTACTGACGGAAAGTCAAGTGTAACTGGTAGTTTGATTGTCGGAGCACCTCCAACTGCAACACCAACACCGTCATCGACACCTACACCTGCACTTACACCGACACCTTCGCCAACACCGACTCCAGTACCAACACCGACTCCAACGTCGCCACCTACGCCAGATCCAAATCAAATTTTGAGTGAAAATTTCGAAACAGTCAGTGTGTTCAACGGCACAATCAATAGTTGGAATTCATGGGGCGGTGCCACACAAGTGGACGGACTCACAGGGAAATGTGCACAACTTGGCACGAATCTCGTGGTGTCTGATGGTAAGAGAGCCGGCACTTCATTGCTGTATTCGTTTGACAAAGCGACGTTTGCGGCAGTTGATGCAATGACACCTACAACGATTAGTTTTAGAATGGACGTGAAATACGCGTCGCCAATGCCAGCGACTTCAAACACTTCAGAGGATGTCGGGTTTTTGTGCAAAGTGTTAGATGGTGGATGGGCGGATATCAATAAAGAAGGTCCTACATTCTTTTTCAATAATGCACGTTTCAATGGCATTTCAACGACGTGGTCAACGGTTACTTGGACTATCAACGTGGAAAAGTTAGTTGCTGCGATCTCTGATAATGGCGGCGCAGGAAAAGTACTTTGGATGATTAAAAACAACTCTGAAGTGCCTGTATTAATCGATAATGTCCAAGTCATCAAGGGGACTTTCCCAACACCTCCGCCAACGGCAACCCCTACAGCAACGCCAACCCCGACGGCTACACCAACACCTGTACCGACACCGAAGGTGCCAAAAATGAATCCAGCGACAGACAAAAACAAGACCCTCACGGGAACGGTTTCTCAGACTGGCGTTACAGTCACTGCGTTTACATCAGATTTCTTAAAGCATTATCATGCAAAAATGACTGGCAACAAATTTTCAATCAACATTGGCAGAACGTTAAAAGCGGGTGAAATGTTCATTGTTGGGGCTTTCAAAGGTCCGGACAACGGCAGTGCACCTGTATTCCTAGTTGTAAAACCTGCCATTCCAGTTGTATATGGACTGAAAGCGGGCGCAACTTATGTCAAAGGTACGGCGACGAAGAATGCTGCTGTCACAGTAAAAGTTGGTTCTAAAATTTACAAGGGAAAAGTCACTGCAAAAGGAAACTTCTCTGTCAAAGTATCGAAATTGAAAAAAGGTACTTATGTCTACGTGAAGACGACAATCAATAAAGTGACCAGCGCCGAGAAGAAATTGAAGGTTGCTTAACACTAAAATTTTAAGAAGGGGTTTACGAAAAATATTTCGTTGCCCCTTTTTTATTTGTAAAAAGAACGAAAATCAGATAGAATCATCATGGACAAAATAGATTGGAGTGAAATGGGATTGGAGCAAAAACGTTTTTTAAATATTAAGTTTCTCACAAAAACAAGTTTCGATATTTCATTTTTGCTCTTGATGTATTTATTTGCAACGACTTTATTGACAGCCGTTGGCATGATTTTTGGCATCTCCATATCTCGATTGCATCTGCCCATGAGCATTGGGATTGTGATGCTCCTTTATGTCATCGTTTCACGAAAAAGAAAAACGAGCACGAAAATCATCCTCGTTTCACTGGGCGTTTCCCTTGGGGTGATGATCATCAGTGCATTGGTGGCATCTTTCTTCTTTGACACTTCCTATGACGGGTTGAATTATCATATGCATGCCATGAGTGCGTTGGTCGATGGTTGGAACCCGGTGCAAACTGCATTGAATACTGGTTATTACGCAGATATGAATGCGAATTTCTTTGCGGCAAAAGGTGTTTGGTATTTTGGCGCTGCGATGGCATCCTTTACCACCATCCTTGAAACTACAAAAGCATTTATGCTTGTGATGGCTGGGTCGCTATTTTTCTTCTTGTCTTTCATGATTTTCAAAGGGCACAAAGAAAAAAGAACGACGATTTCCAAATTTGTGGTTGCTTTGTTTTTGGCGTGTAATCCAATCTTAATTCTACAACTTCCAACGAATTACACGGATGCTTTGATGGGCAATTTGCTGCTCCTGCTACTTCTGATTCTGATTATGATTGATAAGAAACAACTTGCTGTGAAAGCGCCAGCCGTCTTTCTTTCGATTGTTGCGATCATCGCGATTGTCGGCAATATCAAGTTCACCGGATTATTCTTTATCGCGCTTTTCTGTGGATTATATGGTTTGAAATGGCTGGTTCAGTATGTGAAGGCAAAAGAACCAAAGAGAATTATTACCTATGTCGTGGTGGTCCTTGTTGGTTGTATCACAGTGATTATTATCGGTGTGAATCCCTACATCACCAATGTGCAACGCGGATACAATATGTTTCATCCTGTGTTTGGGGACCAGAAAATTGATCTCGTAGGCGGAAACGTCCCGAAGGATTTGCGTGGAAAGTCTTCCCCTGAAAAATTATTTTTGTCTACCGCTTCTGAGGTCTCTAGTGGGTTTGATTTTGACTATACCCCATTGAAACTGCCCTTTGAATTGAAGGTCCGAGAGTTGTTGCAGTTTACGGAGGACGTGCGGCTGGGCGGATTTGGACCGTTTTTCGCCCTGTCGTTTTTGATTGCGCTCGGGCTGCTTGCGTACATGCTCTTGCACCGTTTACGAAAGAAAGAGTTTTTCGCTATCTTCTGCATCATGCTGGTCGCGCTGGTGTTCCCAGAATCCTGGTGGGCGCGCTACTATCCATTGCTTTGGGCGATTCCGTGCTTGTTGCTTTTCCTGGCCTTTGAAATGCAGCGCAAAGTGCTCTTGCAAGTGATACGGACGGCACTGACTGTGGTACTGACAGTGAATCTATTGCTGATGGCAGTATTTGCAAACTTCAAATATTTATCGGTGAATGAAATGATCCAGTCGAGCTTTACCCAGATGCAGCAATATCCAGCGGGCACGACGTTTGAAGTGCGCACGACCATCGGGCTGTTCGGATATGTGCTAGGCAGGTCGTTTGAGCGCAGAGGAATCAAATATATATTCGTGGAGCCGAAAGAGGGCGACGGCGTGTGGGACATCAACAATTCGCGATTTTCGGCACGTGCGCTTAGCAAGAAGGTGGTGGGCAAATGAAGGACGCATTGATTATAGGCGCCGGATTTGCTGGCGCAACACTCGCCAGAAAGCTTGCGGAAGGCGGTTACAAAGTAAGAATGGTGGAAACGCGTGCAAACATTGCAGGCAATATGTTTGATTATACCGATGAAAACGGCATTATCGTTCAGCAATTCGGACCACATATCTTTCATACTAATTTGACGCATGTGTTTGATTTCTTGAATACGTTTGCTGCGTTTATGCCATACGAACACAAAGTCGTTGGAAGCATCGATGGCAAGATGATTCCAATTCCGTTTAACCTGCAGTCGATTGATTTGATTTATGACGCGGAAATGGCAGACAGACTTAAGACGAAACTGATAGACCGATATGGCTTGGGGAAAAAAATTCCGATTACGGAACTCAAGCGCGAACAAGATCCTGAGTTGCACGCACTGGCGGATTTTATTTATCACAAGGTGTTTCGCAATTACACCATGAAACAATGGGGGATGCTGCCGGAAGAACTCGATCCAGAAGTAATGACGCGCGTGCCGGTTCATATTTCATACGACTGTAGATATTTTCAGGACGAGATTCAGCAGATGCCTGAGGGCGGGTTTACGCCGCTGTTTGCGAAGATGTTGGATCATGACAACATTGAGATTCAGTGCAACCAGGATGCGAAAGACTGTTTACGTTTTGCGGAAGCAAACGAAGAGATTTTGGTAGATGGGCAGGTATTTGACGGCGTCGTCATTTTTACGGGATGTGTCGATGAACTGTTTGAGCAGAAGCACGGCGCATTGCCGTATCGGTCCATCGATTTCCAGTTCGAAACGCACTCAGTCCGACAATATCAAGAGGCCGCGGTCGTGAACTACCCGAATGAACACGCATTTACAAGAATCACCGAGTTCAAGCACTTCACTGGCCCGGTTGACGCTGCGCAAACGACAATCATGTATGAATTTTCAGAACTGAACGGACCACTCCCGTGCTATCCAATCCCGCATGCGGAAAACGAAAGCATTGTCAAACGATATCAAAGGGAAGCGGCCAAGTACAAGAATCTTCACTTGATTGGGCGACTTGCGGAGTACAAATACTATAACATGGACCAAGTTGTGCATCACGCGTTGCAACTGGCTGAAAGGATCTTGCAGGATGATTAAAAGAGCGTATAAAAAAGTGAGAAGTAAAGTGGATAAGGAGCTCGTGCGCCACTTTGTGCTATATGGGTTCATCGGGGCGACAAGCGCGACCATTGACTTTTTGGTGTTTTATTTATTGGTCGACTATTTGCATTTTTACACCCAGTTGGGAAATGTCATCAGTATCAACTGCGGCATTGCGACGAGTTTTTTACTGAATCGGAATTTTAATTTTAAAACAAAGGACAATACATTAAAGCGGTTTTTCTCGTTTTACAGCGTCGGGATTTTGGGGCTGCTCATCTCGGCCGGCATTCTTTTTGTCGGGGATGATGTGTTCAAATTCAATCCGCTGTACGTGAAACTATTCTCTATCTTCATCGTCGCAGGAATCCAGTTTGTGCTGAATAAACTGGTTACGTTTAAAAAAGTGTGGGAGTGATCAATTTGGATTGTTTATACATCGTCATGCCAGCATATAATGAGGAAGCGAATATCCAGAGCGTGGCGCGCGAATGGCATGAAATCGTGGAAAAAATCGGGCACGAAAGCCGACTTGTCATCGTAGATGACGGGAGCAAGGACAGTACCTATGCGACAATGCAGCAACTGCAGGGCGAACTCGCTTGCTTTGTGCCGTTGACCAAGGCGAATGGCGGACATGGGGCGACGTGCCTTTACGCCTATCAATACGCATTAACGCAAAAGGCGGATTATATTTTTCAAACCGACTCCGACGGTCAAACAGTACCAGCAGAGTTTTGGACGCTTTGGGAACAAAGGGACGCGTACGGCGTGCAAATTGGCCATCGGAAACACCGCCAGGATGGCTTTTCTCGGGTGTTTGTCACAAAGACGTTGAAACTGGTCTTGCGCGTGGTATTCGGATTGAAGATTACGGACGCCAACACGCCATTTCGTCTTATGAAAGCAGAAATTTTGCAGAAATACATCGGCAAAGTGCCGGAAAACTACAACTTGGCAAATGTCTTGCTGACCGTTTTGTTTGAAAAAGGGAAGGAAGCGATGCGCTACATCCCGATTACCTTCCGCCCGCGGCAGGGTGGCGTGAACTCCATCAACATGCGCAAGATTGCGAAAATTGGATACCAGGCATTCAAGGATTTTAGGACACTAAAGAAGTTAATATGATATAATGCGTAATATGAACCACTTAAAAAAAATGCTTGCCATCTTAATCAGTACGCTTTTGCTTTGTGGCCAATTTGCACCTGTTTTTGCGGTGGACACAAAGATTTTTGTTTCTGTGAACGGAAAGAAACTCAGCACGCTCACGAGCGGTTTGAAAACGAGCAAAGGGTATTTAGTCAACGCAACGCGCCTGTCCGCGAAAATGGGGCTCAAGTATTCTTTTGTCGCGAAGACGAAAAAAATCACATTAAGTAAAAGTACTAAGAAAGTGGTCCTTACTCTGCAACAAATCACCGCGCTTTATGGCAGTGTCAAGTTGACCTGCAAAGTCGCACCGAAGTTGATTGGCACCACCGCTTACGTGGATCCAAGCGTGGTCATGCGTGTATTTGGATATAAATATATCAAGTACAGCGCAACGAAGAAGACGTTGGAAATTGCCCAGAAGGCGCCGTCGCCAACGTCAACCCCTTCCGCCACGCCGAAACCGACGGCCAAGCCGACGAGTACCCCAACCGCAAAGCCGACGCCAACCATCACGCCTACCCCGAC
>JBAXOJ010000026.1:0-19533 GCA_037133315.1 Clostridia bacterium | reverse complement strand
AAATCGTCCATTTGATATACAAATAACTCTGATTACGACGGAAAAAGTTATCTTGAGCATGGAATCGAGCTTTTTCGGCATGGAATTGGACTGGAAATATACAAATATCGCGCAAATTTTCAAAAAAAGTTATTTGCGTGTCGTGAAAAAAATCTTGCAAGCAGAATCGACGTATGCTAAGATAGAGAATGTAAATATTTGGAAGCGTAGGAGGCGAGAAACATGAATGATGACGACTTTCTAAAGTCATATATTGTTGCACAAAAAGAAATACAGAGAAAGATGATCATAATGCTTCAAGACGAGTTGAAGGATGCCCCAGAGGGAGCAATTACGCGAAAATTAGTTAAAGGGAAGCAATACTTATATCACTCACTCAAAGATAAAGGGGAAGGGCATAGCTATTATCAAAAATTTCTCAAGAATAGTGAAATTGAATTGAAATCTAAATTAATTCGTAAGGAGTTGGTTCTGAAAGCTTTGAAACTTTTGCAAGAGAACGTAGGAATTTTAGATCTCGTAACAACGAACTATAACCCAGTTCACTTTGCAGAGCTTCTGCATGATCTGCCCATTGATTTTACTACTTTGCCGGAGCATCTCCTGGCGAAGGCCAGCAAAATCAGCGTGTGGGAGGCTCAGCCCTTCGAGAAATGCAATTTGTATCCAGAAAAGCGAATTCATATGACCCCAAATGGTTTGCTAGTAAGATCAAAATCGGAAGCACTTATCGCAGGATTGCTTGAGTCAAATAAAATTCCCTATCGATATGAAGCAAGACTGGAACTGAATGGGCAAACGTACTATCCAGATTTCACAATAATGAATCCGAAGGATGGTGAAATCATCTATTGGGAACATTTTGGGATGACGCATCAACCAAGTTATCGCAAATCGACGATTCGGAAACAAGATGATTACTTGCATCAAGGGATTCTGCCATGGGAACATTACATTGCAACGTATGATAACAACAACGGCTCTATCAACGTGATGAAAATTCAGAACATCATTCGCGCATTCATTCTAGATTAGAGCCATGCGCATCATTTTCATTTGAATTTCCGCGCTAAAAAAGGTAAAATGAGAGTAGTTGAGTCTGGAAGGAGTTAGGCCGTTGCCAATTCGCAAAAAACCATTTGTCTTTGATGGGGCATTTGGGACATATTATTATCAGGAAAAATCGACAACTTCGCAACCAAGCGCCGCGCAGGCGATTTGTGAATTTGCAAATATAGAGGACAGCGAAGCGGTCTATCGCATTCATCGCGCATACATTGCGGTGGGTGTTAACGCGATTAAAACCAATACTTATGCGGTGAACGCCAATCTCGGCGTGAGCGCCGATCAAATGAAAGAACTGATTGCGAAGGGGTTCGAACTAGCGACGTTGGCGACCAAAGGCACGGGAGTTGCGGTGTTTGCGGACATTGGGAACATTCATACAGATGGAGAAGAGGATGCCGACGACGCAGCGGTTGCGCAGCAGTATATCGATTTGGTGCGGATTTTCATTGCGCTTGGGGCGAAGCATTTTCTCTTCGAAACACTGGCCGCGTTCGCGCCATTGATGCCAGCGCTACAGTTGATTCGCGCGGAAGTGGCGGATGCCACTGTGATCACAACGTTTGCGGTGTCGCAAGACGGATATTCGAATCAAGGATTGTTTTATAAATCGCTCATTACTGAGGCCGCGGGTTCGGGGCTGATCGACGCGGTGGGGCTCAATTGCACGTGCGGACCGAGTCATATGGTGCAGCTCATTCAGGCGTTGGATCTGTCCGCGTTTGCGCCTGTGAAATTCTGTGCGATGCCCAATGCGGGCTATCCCGCAAACGTCAATGGCAGGACGTTTTACCGTGACAATATTACGTATTTTTCAAATAAGCTTTCCAATTTAGTCGACCTGGGTGTGGAGGTGGTCGGAGGGTGTTGTGGCACAACACCGGAGCACATCAAGGCAGCGTTGCAAGTCATCCGGGGTCAAAAGCCAGGTGCGCCAGTCGATGCGCCGGAAATCAGTACGCGCAAAAAGACCGAAAAGCGCCCGAATTTATTCAAAGAAAAAATGTTTTCCGAACGGAAAGTCATCGCCGTGGAACTGGATCCGCCGACCAATACAGACGTGGATTACCTGATTTCTGCTTCAATTCAGGCACATGCGGCAGGGGCAGATGTCATTACGATTGCGGATTCTCCGTTGGCGCGGACGCGGGCGGACTGCATGATGATGGCGGCGAAAATCAAGCGGGAGGTTGGCATTGAGGTGCTCCCACATCTCACGTGTCGAGACCGCAATCACATCGGGATTAAAAGTGCTTTGATGGGTGCGCGGATTGAGGATGTTTCCAACGTGCTTGTCGTGACAGGGGACCCGATTTCCAGCGTGGACCGCGGCGATTACAAGGGCGTGTTTAGCATGAATGCCGTGAATTTGATCGCTTATATTGAGGCGCTCAACTTGGATGTGTTTGAAGACGCGCCGTTTTTCGTGGGTGCGGCATTGAACGTCAACGCCAATCAAATGGAGCTTGAAATCGAACGGGCGCTCAAAAAAGTCGCGCGTGGGGCGCAGTACTTTTTGACGCAACCGGTCTTTTCGGCGCAGGCAATCGCGAATTTTACCGCCGCACGTACACAAATACCAGCGAAACTATTGGCGGGGATTTTGCCCATTGCGAGCCATCGCAACGCGCTGTTTCTCAACAACGAAGTCTCGGGCATCCACATCCCATCTGAGGTCATCGCACGATTCGATGCGCAGACTCCGGAGCAGAGCGAAACCATTTCCTTTGACTTCAGTACGTCCCTCGTTGACCAGTTATGGGGGCTCTGTGACGGTTTTTACCTCATCACGCCATTGAAAAAAATCAACCTGATCTGCAAAGTGATTGAATACATTAGAAAAGATGAATTAAGGAGAATAGGCAAATGATTTTAATTGGAGAGAAACTCAATAGCTCGATTCCAAAGACGTTTCAAGCGATGCAAGCGGGCGATGAAACTTATATTAAGAATCTCATTACCACGCAGGCGGCCGCGGGGGCTGATTATCTGGACATCAACACGGCGATTTGTGGTGCGGACGAACTGGAAAAAATGAAGTGGGTGGTTGGACTCGCATTGGCGCACGCGACTTGCGGCATTATGATTGATTCGCCTTCTGCGGAAATCATTCTTCAGACGATTCCGTTGTTGCGCGGGCGAACGTGCATCATCAATTCCGTCTCGTTGACCGAACGCCTAGAGGCGCTGCTCCCGACCATTGTCGACACGCAGTGTGGTGTCGTGGCGCTGCCGATTGGAGAAAACGGCATGCCAAAGACGACGGCAGAGAAATTCGCGAATGGCGAAAAATTGATCAAAATTTTGTCCACGCAAGGCGTGAAACACGAAAACATTTATGTTGATGTGCTCGCCGAAGCGTTGGCGACCGATGATGCCAGCGGCCCAATCGCGCTCGAAACCATTAAAGCGATCAAAGGTGCTTATCCGCATGTTCACGTGACGTGTGGGCTATCGAATGTTTCGTTTGGCTTGCCAAAACGGGTGCACTTGAACAATGCTTTTTTAGCCGCTGCAGTCTTTGTGGGCCTAGACAGCGCAATTATGGATGTCACGAACGCTACCACGAAACTGGCGCTTTACGCAGGGCTCGCGGTTGCCGGGCAGGATGAATATTGTATGAATTATTTGAAAGAGGTGCGTCATGATGTTTAAAAAAGTAGGTTCGATGATTCTTGTGCTTTCGCTTGTGATCACGCTGTTCCCTTTGTCGCCACGTGCGGCGGATGCCTTTGATAATGGGTTGGCGCAGCAACTGACGTTTGCGCCACCCGTCGTGGATACGGCTCAAGTGGGGTACGGCATTCAGCGGACCATGCGTTTGCTGGAAACGAGCACGGTGGAAGATCCGCACACCGCAAGAATTGCGTTTTGCGGACAGTCGATTACCGATGGGAATCCTTGGACCAATGCGATCATTGCATTTGTCAAAAACAAATATCCGACAGTCGACGTGCAGTCAAAGAATTTTGGCATCGGCGGTTATAATACTTGGCTGCAGAAAGATATCATTGAGAACGACATCACCTCCTTTTATCCAGATCTCGTGTTTTTCTACGACTACGGGGACATGGGGATTTATGAGTCGATGATTCAGCTGATTCGCGAAAAGACGGTTGCGGAAGTCATCATTCAAAACGACCACCTCGACACGAGCGGTAAAAATGAATTTGGTTCGGATGACAAATCCTTCATCTACTTGCCTGCTATCGCGAATCGTCTCAATTGTGAACTCGCTGATGTACGGACAAACTGGAAAAATTACATGAATGCAAATGGTCTTGCGGTGACTGACTTTTTATCTGACGGAATCGTTCATTTAAATGCGCAGGGTCAAGCGCTGATGTATGAGATTTTGAAGCAATATTTCGTTTATAAACCAGTCGATGAGGCGACGTTTGATGATCGCATCACTAAACTCACGGTTGGTTCGAGTCTCCAGTGGAACGGCAAGTCGCTGACGGTCCCGTTTACGGGCAATCGCATTGAGGTCGTATCGCCAGTTCAGACGCCGGGGAGTGCAACTGTCCTCATTAATAACAAGAAACCTTCCAATTATGTCGAGCTGCTCAACAACACGCGATACACAAACCTAGGCACGCACGTCTTTGCGGCATATTTTCGAAAGATTATTTTTTTGAAGCCTTCGGTCCCGCAGACCTGGGAGATTTTATTTACCAAAATCAACACGAACAATTACGATTACACACTCTATGGCTCGCTTGCGGGTAATCAAGGGTCAGGGAATACTGCAAGTGACTTTACTTCGACCGACGGCACCTTGCTATTGAAAAGTCAGTACTTTTACAACCTCTCGGCGCCAAAACTCAACGGACGGCTGGTCTTTGATACGACCCTGAATGGCACGGACTCCCTCACTTTCAGCGGTGTCGAAAAAATCGCTTCGAATCTACCGTCAAATACCAACACCTTATTGCTCCAAAGCGCATCGGACACAGTCCCAAACATCAGTTATTTCAGAGTGTATCGGCCGGGATTCTTGATGGCGGCGCCACGCGTGAATCCGATCACCTTGGGGACGAATTACATCACGGGAAAGACGAACAAAGGGGCTACGGTGTCTGTCAAAATCAATGGGGTTCTTTTTCCAGGGGCAGCGGGGGCTACGGACGGCTTATTTACAGTCGTGGTGCCAAAAGTTGCTGCGGGGTCCATCGTCGATGTAACGGCTAGCCTTGGAAGCGCAAAAAGCCAGTTGTTTCGGTATCAATTGAGCGGGGCAATGCCAACCCCAGTCGTGAAGCGCATTGACAAAGTGTATTCGAATTCCACTGTTGTCACGGGTGCTGCCTCAAATAGTGCCGTCGTCACAATCACGATTGGCACGAAAACCTACCACGCGACAGCCTCGGCCGTCAACGGGTCATTCAAAGTGACAATTCCAAAATCAAAGCCAAGTACAATATTAAAATTAAAAGCTACTCTATACGCCGTTGCAAGCGCCGTGAAGTCAATCAAAGTCATCCCTTCCAAACCGAAACTCAACACCGTGACCGTACGGTCTAAGACAATTTCAGGCACATCCTATCCAGCGTCGGTCGTGAAAATCACCTATAATGCAAAAACGATATACACGGTCAAAGCAACAAGCAAAGGCACTTTCTCCGTTAAAGTGAAAGGGAAGATGTTGGCAGGGAAGTACATTACAGCTTCTATGAAGTATGCTGGTTTGACGAGTGATGTGGCCAAAATCAAGGTAGGGAAATGATGCGTCAATTATCAGGTTGGATCGTTTCAAATCGTTTTTTAGGTGCGCAGGAGAAATTCGTGCAGTTAAACCAGCGCATGCTTTCCGCAGCATCAAGGCGCAATCTCTCTTTGCGGGTCGTCACGAATGACCAGCTTTTAGTCAAAGCAAATCGAGAGGGTCTGCAAGTTGAAACAGAAGAAAAACCTGATTTTATAATCTTCATGGATAAGGATGTGCGTCTTGCACAGGTGCTCGAGCGAAGTGGGATGCGCCTATTTAATTCAGCGAAGGCGATCGAAATTTGTGATGACAAAAGTTTGACGGCACTTGCGATTGCAGGTGTTGGGATTGACATGCCGATGACAATACTCGGGCCAAAAACGTTTGATGGCGTCGGTTATACAAACTTGGCCTTCTTGGATGAAATAATACAGACACTTGGCTTTCCGATCGTGGTGAAAGAATGTTTTGGTTCGTTTGGACAGCAGGTTGCTTTGGCGCAGGATGCTGCGCAACTCGCGGGCATCGTCTCGCAGACCAGTAAATCTCTCGTCTTCCAAGAATTCATTGCGGAGAGTGTGGGGCGCGACATCAGAATCAACGTCGTGGGAGGACGTGTGGTTGCGTCGATGTTGCGTACCAATCCAAATGACTTTCGCGCAAATGTAACCAACGGTGCATCCATTCAAGCCTATTCTCCCACAACAGAAGAATCCGCTATGGCCTTACAGGTTTGTACCGCGATTGGCGTGGATTTTGCAGGGGTGGACTTGCTGTTTGGCAAGGACGGCCCTGTGTTTTGCGAAATCAATGCAAGCGCGCACATCGAAAACATTTATCAATGCACTGGAATTGACGTTTCGGAGACGATGCTTGATTATATTTTACATGAAGTTGGTGAGTGAGTGGACGGATGGATTGTTTATAAAGAAGCGGACATCGAGAAAAATCGCGTGTTCATCAATTATTTGATTGTGGCCGCGGTCGCATGCGGCATGACAGCAATACTCATGGTACGCGAGAGACTCACGCTGGGCGTGGAACACAATGCCCTCGCTCTATTTTATGATGGGGCACGCGTAGTCACTTTGCCGAACTTTTCCGTCAATCGTTGTGCTGACGCGCTTCTTTCAAAACAGATGGAGGGGATGGGTATACGGGTTTTCAACAATGCAAGCGTCTGTGAAGTTTGCAATGACAAGGCGTTGACGCATCAGGTCGTCTCCTCCACTGGCGTGAAACAGTTGGATACCGTATTCCTGACGCGCAATGAATTTGATTTGGCACGCGTGCCGTTCGCCTATCCATTTGTCGCGAAACCTGCGCAAGGGTCTGGCGGACGTGATGTATGTTTGATTGAAAATCGAGAGGATTTGATCGGTTTTGTCCAACGGATGGCGGACGAGTCTTTTCTATTACAACGACTTGCAGAGATGGTCGGAAAAGATTTACGCGTCTTTGTGGTCGGGGATGCCATTATCGGCGCAATTCTGAGAACATCCAGGACTGATTTTCGTGCGAATTACACCCTTGGAGGTGCGTTTGAACCCTATTCTCTCAGCAAGAAAGAGACGCAAACGGTGCGGAAATTGATGCGCATGTTTGACTTTGATATGGTCGGAATGGACTTTTTATTTGATCGAAATCACGATCTGGTATTCAATGAAATCGAAGATGCGGTGGGATCACGGACACTGTACCAGGCGACGAACTTGAATCTCGCGGATATTTTTATGAAACACGTCTATATTACATTGACAAAAGGCTTCAATTAATAATACAATAGGCAGGAAATAACGAATATTTTTAGAATACAGGGAGGTTTCTTCAATGAAATCAAGAGTGTTGGCAGTCGTACTAATTTTTGTAATAGCAAGTTCCTTTTTTGCAGGGTGTCAGTTCAAAGAATATCCCAATGTGCCTTATTTTAAGGTCGCAGATACCTTTAATGCAGACGGCTGGAAACCATTTGTGATGATTCAAATTAAGGAAAAAAGAATTGCTGTTGTGAGTTTTGATGCAGTGAATATAAATGCGAAAACTACTTTGTTGGAAGCAGATGCAAATGGCGAAGCCGCGAAATACAAAGTGGATCCAGCCTATGCCGTGCAATTAAGAAAATGTGCACAGGCGCTGATTGAAAAGCAAGACGTGACACTGATTACGTTTGATGCCCAAGGCGTACCGACGAATATCCCTGGTGTATCTGCCGCGGTCAAAGATTATTTTGATATGGCGAAATCGGCGATTGACTCAGGCGCTTGGTCCGGTGCAAGCTTTTTAACAGCGGAAGGTGCGACTTCTCAGGAGGCCGCGAGTTTTGACAAAGATGGTTGGAAACGTGTTATAGACGTGTATGTCAAAGGATATGTTGCAATCGCGGTGAGTTTTGATGCTGTAAATCAAAAAGGCGAATATAGAAAAGCTTTGAACGCACCTGCGGACAAGTCATGGATTGCTCAGAATAAACTTGTGGAAGAAGCTTTCATTAAAGAACAAAGTCAGTTCCCTACTTTTGTGAATCTTGCGAAGGACGGAACCACCAAGGCGATTCCTGGTGTGACAATGAATATTAAAGATGTTACGGACTTACTAATCACTTCGCTACTATAAGAAGGAAACGAGTCATTGAAAATTTTTGCACGGTTTAACACTATAAGAACGCAAATATTAATATCTGTGCTCGTATTAATGTCTTTTGTGTTGTGTTCTATGTTCTATGTTTTGAATGACATTGAAAAAAACAATATTACCAAGCAAGTGAAACTATACTCCAATGACACTTGCAAATCGACTGCTCTCTCCATTGGGAACTGGGTCAAAGGGGTCAACGATAGCATCGAGATTATGGCCTCTAGTATTTCCGCACAGGACCTTATCAATTTTAATGTTCTCAAGAAAAAGGCGTCTATTCTTTCGAAAAGTAATCAGGATATTAAGGCAATCATTTTTTCAAGGCCTAGCGGCGAAGCCATTTCGTTTGGAACGAAAGTGAAAAGCATTGTCTCGCAGCCATATTTTGTCGATATTATGAGTCGAAAAGTTAAGTCCGTGTTCGGGCAGCCGAGTTATAGCTCTGACTTTGGGAAAACGCCACAAATCATCTTGGCGCGCGCCATCGTAGATAAATCGGGAAAAGCAATTGGCGTCTTGTCTGCGACCATTCTTTTAGATACCGTATATCAGCGTGTCGTTGACACAAAAATCGGCGGGGGCGGGGTTGCATGGATGATTGATGCAACCGAGAGAATCATTGTTCCTCCAGATAAAAAAATTCGATTATTTTCCTCTGTCAACAGCATGGATTATAATGGAGCACTTGATTTTTTGCTTTTTATTGACTCGCTGGATATACAAACGGCGGGGGAGGCATCTTATAAGAAAACGGATGGACAAGAGGTCTATTCGACGTTTCAGACCATTCCGAATACATTTGGGTGGAAACTGATTATCACGACTGTAAATAGCGAGATTCTAGCGCCGCTCAAAACGTTTCAGTTCTTCATCTTGTTGATTGGCGGAATCGTTTTTATTTTTTCAATTTTGATGTCGATCCTGATTTCAAGAAAAATTACGGCGCAACTCTTTTCTCTTGTCAAGGAAGTCAAACACATCTCGACGCATACGAGAAAAAATGTGCACGTCAAAGGGGCTTCTTTTGAACTAAAACAACTAGAGGATTCCATCAATACCATGGCAGACGAAATCCATGAATATACCAATTTGCTCGAGGAAAAGGTTGCGTTGCGTACAAAAGAATTGAAAGACAGTCAACAAAAACTGGAATACTTGAGTTTTCATGATCCTTTGACCGGGTTGAGTAATCGAACCTTGTTTGATGCTGTCATTAAAAAATACGATGCGGAAGAATATTTGCCGCTATCGATTATTATGGGGGATGTCAATAATCTGAAACTCGCAAATGATATTTTTGGACATCGTGAAGGAGACAACTTACTGATTGAAGTGGCCAATGTCATTACAAATTCGATCCGTGAAAACGACATTGCGGTGCGCTGGGGAGGCGACGAGTTTATTATTCTCATGCCACATGCAACTGGAATCGATGCCGAAACCGTTTGTAAAAAAATCAAAGCGAAATGTAAAAAGGTGACACAACATATGATGCCAATTAGCATATCGCTTGGTTACTGCGAAAAAAACGAAATGGCGTTATCCATTTCCGACGCCATCAAAGAAGCAGACAAAATGCTTTATACAGCAAAAATGTCAGAAGGAAAAATTGCAAAAACCAAAATTGTGCAAGCATTACGAGAAAAACTTTCGAATACTTCCATTGAGACATTTGAACATCAAGAGAGAGTCGAGAAAATGTCTGTGTTGCTTGGCAAGCGTCTGGCCCTTTCAAAGACAGATCTCGATGACGTGCGTTCTCTCGCGAGTCTTCATAGTATTGGAAAAATTGGCATCCCATCAAGGCTTCTTTCGAAAGAAGGGAAACTCACAGCGGAAGAGATCGGTATCCTCAATACGCATTCTGAAATCGGTTATCGTATCGCGCAGGCAACACCTGAGATTTCACGCATTTCCGCATTGATTCTTGCACACAACGAATGGTGGGACGGCACAGGGTATCCTCTCAAACTTAAAGGCAACAGCATTCCTATGCTATCCAGAATGGTTACCATAATTGATGCCTTTGATACCATGACGCATCACAAATTATACGGTCATGTGTTAAGCAACAAAGAGGCCCTGGAGGAAATTCAAAAAATGGCTGGAAAACAGTTCGATCCAAGACTCGTTAAGGAGTTCGTGGCGCTGATTGAGAGTAAAATATAAGGTATTGACAACAAAAAGATTTTGGAATAATATTAATATTGTAATTGATTTCTTTTGTTTCCCCAATCATGTTTACAAATTGTAAGGAGTTATTTATGTCGCTGAGTAAGTGGATATCGGTGTTACACGCCGTAATTACGGGATCGATTTTTTTACCATGGTCAAATAATATGGAGTTTGGATATGGCAACATGGTTGTCGGGGTGAATTTACAATTTGGGTACGTCCGACCTGCTGCATGGGTCATGATTACATTTTGCTTCTTGTATTACTTCGTTGATTTTCTCTTGAAAAAAATCGCACCTTCCATAATAGAAAAGATAAGGAATTATTTCGTTTGGGCGTTGTTTTTTATTGCGGGATTTGAGAGTTTTTCCATCGTATTTTTGTCAGCCCCAGGGATGTACGTTCCTCAAATTGGACTGACGGTCGCATTCTTTTCGTCCATCTTAATTGTGATTTTATATAACATCAAAACATATAAAAAAAGTGTTTAACATTCTTGAAAGCTAGAGGTGCATTATGCAGTATGATGATTCAATCGAAATTTTAAAGGCAAAAAAACTAAGGGATTTAAAATTCATCGCCAACATGATGGAAATTAAAGTACCAGCGGGGACTGGGAAAGAGGCGCTCATTGCTCTGATTTCTGGTGCTCAGCCGAAGGTCGAAAAGCAGAAAAAACCAAAGTTAAAACCAAAGGAAGCGTCTAAAGAAGCACCTAAGGAAGTGACTAAGGAGGCGCCACAACGGATAATTGTCGCAGAGCCAGTCGCAGAGCCAGTCGCAGAACCTATTGCAGAACCTATTGCAGAACCGATAGCGGCAGTCGTTGCCGCACCGAAAAAAAGAGGAAGACCGAAGAAAGTGGTTGAGGTCATTCCGGAAATCGAAACAATTCCTGAAATCGAGGTATTTGAACCACTCGTGGAGTCTGATTTGGCCTTTGATGAAATCGTTGCGAGTGGGACAGTTGAAGAGATTGCAGAACCATTTGTTTTGCAACCGAAGAGACAAAGGGCTATGAGACCGAAAAAACAATACATTGTCACCTCTGCGCCAGACGGCGAGGTGATAGCGCAAGATATTGCTGATGAAGAGAAAGAATTTCTCATCCAGGACAATGAAGGCGATATCGACCATGAGGGCTTTAAAGATACACGCGAGCAAATTGAGCAAGAAGACATGTACGAAGAAGGTGTCATGGAACTTCTGCCAGAAGGATTTGGATTCTTGCGACTCGAAAACTATTACCTCGGCCCACGAGATGTCTATGTCGCACATTCCATCGTGCGAAAATTCAACATCCGGTCGGGCGATTACGTTCGCGGAAAAGTAAAAAACACCGTCTCTGGAAAGAGTTTTCGGCCGTTGTATCATGTATCAGAGGTCAATGGCATTCCAACCGACGAGCTCGCGTATCGGAAATCATTTGAATCACTGACACCGATCCACCCAGATAAAAAAATGTCTCTCGAGACTTCGAGGAAAGAGCTTGCGACCCGCGTGGTCGATTTGATTGCACCAATCGGCAAAGGGCAAAGAGGACTGATTGTATCTCCGCCAAAGGCAGGAAAGACGGTCTTGTTGAAGAAACTGGCGAATGCCATTTCCACAAATCATCCCGACGTTAAACTCATCGTTCTACTGATTGACGAGCGTCCCGAGGAAGTGACGGATATGCAGAGAAGCACAAAAGCGGAAGTCGTGTATTCGACGTTTGACGAAGTGCCAGAACATCATGTCAAAATTGCTGAAATCGTGCTCGAACGCGCGATGCGCCTCGTCGAAATGAACCAGGATGTGGTCATCCTTCTCGATAGCATTACGCGACTGGCGCGGGCCTACAACCTTACCATCCCGCCCACGGGCAGAACACTTTCAGGAGGCATAGATCCGGGCGCATTGCATAAGCCGAAAAAATTCTTTGGCGCAGCGCGCAACATCGAAAACGGCGGAAGCTTGACCATCATTGCATCGGCGCTTGTGGATACAGGAAGCCGCATGGACGATGTTATTTATGAGGAGTTCAAAGGTACGGGCAACATGGAACTGCATCTGGACAGAAAACTTTCCGAGCGCAGAATCTTTCCAGCCATCGATATCAATAAATCTGGCACAAGAAGAGAAGAGTTGCTCCTCGCGGAAAACGAGTTAGAAGTCATCTGGGCATTGAGAAAGTTGATGGCCAATTTCGGCACCGCCGAAACGACGGAGTTTTTCACTGGGAAACTTGAAAAAACAGCTACGAACGAAGACTTTGTGAAGTCGTTCAACATGAAGTCTGTTAACATTGGAAAAAACAAGTTCGACAACTACTAAAAATGTTTGCAAAATATTTTTCAAGGTGCTATAATTAATTTTGCTGTTAAAAAATGTTTTAACATATATATGTTATTTAAGAGAGGTGAAAGAGAATGAAAGAAGCAATTCATCCAGAATATAGTGAAGCAGTTGTAAAGTGCGCATGTGGGGAAACATTCTCTACTGGATCGACTAAAAAAGATCTTCATGTAGAAATATGCTCAAAGTGCCATCCGTTTTTTACGGGGAAACAAAAGCTCATTGATATTGGTGGCCGTGTAGACAGATTTAAGAAGAAGTACGGTTTGGACAAGGAATAGATCTTGTGAAAACTTGAGGTCGGACAGTTGTCCGGCCTTTCTTATTTGATTGAGCTTTTAAGGGAGAAACCATGAAAAAAACGAGTATAGGTGGAAGTGCATTAATTGAAGGATTGATGATGATTGGGCCGAAGAATGCTGCAATCGCGGTGCGCAAGCCAGACGGAGAGATCATTGTAGAATCAAGAGATCTCATCAAAAGAGATAAATTAATCAAAATTCCTGTGTTACGTGGCGTGATTATGTTCTTTAGACAAATGATTTTGGTCATGAAGGCATTGGTTTTTTCTGCGAAGTTTTTTGATTTAGAAGATGATGGCGCGCCTGTCAAGCAAAGTGGATTTGGCGCTTGGGTGGATGAAAAGCTTAGCCGAGTTGCGGGTGATAAGATGGCTAACTTCATCATTATCATGTCAGTCATACTTTCGCTAGGCATGACGGTTGGGTTGTTTATTTTGTTGCCGAACTTTGTCGCCGGTTTGTTGGGACTCATTCCTGCAAAAGGCGTTGATTCAGGATCCGTCTACGGTTGGAATGTCGTCTGGATGAATTTATTTGAAGGGCTCCTACGCTTATCGTTCTTTTTCGTCTACATCTGGCTTGCTTCAAAGATGAACGAAATCAAGCGCGTTTGGCAATACCATGGCGCGGAACACAAGACCATCCATTGTTATGAAGCAGGAGAAGAACTCACTGTCGAAAACATCAAGAAATTCTCCACAAAGCACCCGCGCTGTGGCACCTCTTTTCTTGTCATCGTGTTTATTATGAGTTTTATTCTATTCTCTTTTACAGGGTGGCATGAAATTTGGATCAACATCTTAATCAGAATCATTTTGATTCCGCTCGTTGCGGGTCTTTCCTATGAAATTTTGAAGTTTGCAGGACGTAGTGAAGGTAAGTGGGCGGCTATATTAAATGCGCCAGGAATCGCGTTTCAGAATTTAACGACCAAAGAACCTGATGATGATCAGATCGAGGTTGCCATTGCGGCCATGAAGGGCGTAATCATTGAGGATGAACAGGATGACAAGTGGTAAGAAAACGATACGGGACGCTTTCCAAGAGGCGTCCTTTGTTTTAGCAGAAAAAGAAGATGCAGCGAAGGAAGCGATGCGCTTGCTGGCGTTTTCTTTGCATCTCGAGATTGCGCAGGTCTACGCGAGGATGGACAGCGCAATGGACGATACCCAAGTGGCATCTTTTTTTGCACTCTGCGATTTGAGAAAAGCAGGCATTCCTTATCAATACATTACGAAAGAAGCTGAATTCATGGGCTTTTCGTTTGCTGTCAATGAAGCGGTCTTGATTCCTAGACCGGAAACCGAGCATTTAGTTGAGATTGGACTACAACATCTCAAAAATTTGAGCAAAGAAAGACCCGAGCATGCTCCATTACGCGTGTTGGATTTATGTACAGGATCTGGATGCGTCGCGGTAGCGATTGCAAAAATCAATCCAGATTGCACCATAGTTGCTTCTGATTTATCGAAAGATGCGTTGGCGCTTGCGCGCGAAAACGCACTTCGCAATGAGGTGGAAGACCGTATTACCTTTGTTCAAAGTGATTTGTTTGAGAACATACAAGGCCCGTTTGATTTGATTCTGAGCAACCCTCCCTATATTCCGTCGGAGGATTTGCCTCGTTTACAGGCGGAAGTCAAAAGAGAACCAGCACTTGCTTTGGATGGCGGGGAGGACGGGTTGGACTTCTATCGGATCATTGCGTCACACGCGGAAGAGCATCTTTCAGCAGGTGGCTTGTTGGCGTTAGAATGTGGAATTGGACAGGCAGAAGAGATTAAAAAACTATTTGAAAATGATAACAATGAGTTTTCAATTCCAGTTATTGGTCGAGATTACGCAGGGATTGAACGAAATTTGTCGATTTTTAAAAATTGTATACAATAAACAATTGATATTTTTCTAATAAGGATGTAGAATAATGTTGGACTATTTTTAGGAAAGGGGCCTGGATGTGGAACTGACTCTATTATTGTTAGCGATTTTTATTCCATTCGCTAGTGCTTTGATTTGTCTTCTCATAAGACATAAGGTTGTAAGGAATATAACAGTGCTGTTATCTTCTATTGGATTGGCCGGTGTGGCAGTCTTTCTCGCGTATTTGATGTCTCAAAATGGCGGCAGTATTATTTTTAAAGCGGAGGAGTTTCCTTCGTTCTTACCACTGATTTTGAAAATTGCAGATTTTGGCTTGATTGCAGCCTTTATCATCATCGGCATTCGGTTGAAAAAGCCTTTGATTATTGGGCTTTCAGCGATTCAAGCAATTGGGTATGTTTACATGGAATTCATCAGCGGATTTCATGAAGCAGCGGGCGATATTCTTTTTAAATTAGACTTTCTTTCCTTGGTTATGTTGTTGGTGGTCTCGATCGTTGGCCCACTGATTGTGATTTTTGCACTTGGCTATATGCCAGAGCATGAAAAGCACCAGCATCTTAAAAAGTCAAAACAACCAAGATTCTTTTTCATATTATTGCTGTTTTTAGCAGCGATGAACGCACTCGTGACATTAAACGATTTGTCGTGGATGTATTTTTTCTGGGAAATCACGACGCTGTGCTCCTTCTTACTCATCTCGCATGACAAGACAGCGGTCTCCATCAAGAATGCGACGCGCGCTTTGTGGATCAATTCCTTAGGCGGTGTGGCATTTATTTTTGCAATCATCATCTTTTCGAGAATTGGCACACTTCAAATTGATCAATTAATCGGCAAACAAATGAGTTCGCCACTGCTCTTCGTTGCAATCGCTTTGCTTTGTTTCGCTGGGTTTACAAAAGCGGCTCAGTTTCCGTTCCAAAGTTGGCTCCTTGGGGCCATGGTTGCACCGACTCCAGTTTCCGCGTTACTGCATAGTAGTACCATGGTCAAGGCAGGCGTGTACTTGGTTGTCAGATTCGCGCCGGCGATTACCGGCACACTTTTGGGCGACACAGTCGCGCTCGTGGGCGGCTTTACATTTGTGGCCGCAGCGGCCATTGCCATCAGCCAACGCGACGCAAAACGCGTGCTTGCGTACTCCACCATTTCAAACCTCGGATTGATTATTTGTTGTGCGGGAATTGGTGGATGGTTGGCGACGACGGCCGCAATTCTATTGATTATTTTCCATGCTTTGTCCAAAGGCCTTCTCTTTCTCTGTGTTGGAACCATCGAACATGGAATTGGCAGCAGAAACATCGAGGACATGCAAGGATTGTTTAAGAGAATGCCGTTTACGACAACCGTTGCAGTCATCGGCATGATTTCGATGCTCTTGCCACCGTTTGGTGTATTATTTACAAAATGGATGGCGATGGAGTCTGCCGTGAGTCAACCGTTACTGTTGGTTATGGTTGCGCTCGGTAGTGCCTTTACCGTTGCGTTTTGGGCAAAGTGGGTTGGCATCATTCTGACGATGTCCTATAAATTCCGGTACAACACCGAAAAGTTGAAAAAAAGCGTGGAGTTTTCGTTGGCAACGTTGTTGACCGGTGTGATTTTGCTCGCAATTGGCATCGTACCGTTATTCAATTTTCTTGTCAGACCATACTTAGATTCGCTCAATATTAAGTCAGGCGTACCAGTAAACGAAACACTTGTCATCATGCTGTTTATCGTGTTGCTCGTGCTTGTGTACTTTGTATTGCGGTTCAGTTCAAAATTCAACGCAAAAAACATCCGCGCGCCTTATATGTGTGGAGAAAACACAGCTGATACGCGTGGCATTGAGTTTATGGGCCCTGGAGATACCATGGACGAAGTGGTTGTGCACAATTATTATTTAGACGGAATGTTTGGAGAGGATAAGCTAACATTAATTACGAGCATCATCGCTGCGGCGACGATTCTGATTATGTTTGGCGTGGTGGTGCAAAAATGGTTAATCTAATAGCGAATGGAAATGTTTTATTAGAAATATGTCTGGTTTTGGCGGCCATCGTCGTGGCACCGATTCTGGGAGGGTTTGTGACAGGGCTTGATCGCGTCATCACTGCAAGGATGCAAGGACGCAAAGGACCTCCGCTGATTCAGCCGTTTTACGATTTCTTTAAGTTGATGGGCAAGGAACGAATCGCGCTCAATCAGACACAAGGCGTCTATATCTTGGGTTACTTGTTTTTTGCCATTACTGGCTTTGTCATGCTGATTATGGGCATGGATTTGCTGATGCTCGTGTTCGTGTTAGCGTTTTCAGCGGTTTCCTTTATTTTAGGAGCCATGAGTCTGCGGTCTCCGTTTAGTAAAATTGGTGCGCAGAGAGAATTGATTCAGTTGCTTTCCTATGAGCCAGTCTTAATCATTTTGGCATTCGGTGTATATAACGTCACGGGCAGTTTTCTAATTAGTGATATTTGGGCATTTGACCGGCCTTTGATTCTGTATCTGCCACTTGTATTTTTTGCATTTTTATATGTGTTGACCATCAAATTGCGGAAGTCTCCGTTTGATTTTTCCACCAGTCATCACGGACATCAGGAATTAATCAAAGGAATCACGACCGAGTTTTCCGGGCCACAGTTGGCGCTCATCGAGCTGACCCACTGGTATGAGACGGTCCTGCTACTCGGATTGATTGCGTTGTTCTGTGTCAAGCCGTTTTGGGTTGGTATTTTACTCGCAGTCGGTGCATACTTTATAGAAATTGTCATTGATAACATCAGTGCCAGAGTCACGTGGAAGTGGATGCTGAAGGCGACTGCGATTTTAGGCGTCGGCGTAGCGACCATTAACTTGGTTTGGCTTTATGTTGCGAAGTAGAGAGAGAGGGAGTAATACACAATGGGAATCATAAGTAAATCCCGCGCTAAATCACCATGGGTCATTCATTACGATGCAACCAGTTGTAACGGATGCGATATCGAAGTCGTCGCTTGTCTGACGCCTCTTTACGATGTAGAGCGTTTTGGCATTATCAACGTCGGCAACCCAAAACACGCAGATGTGCTGGTGGTGACGGGGTCAGTCAATAAAAAGGGTGAGCGCGTCTTGCGCAACCTCTACGAACAAATGCCAGAACCAAAGGCGGTCGTGGCGGTGGGCGTTTGTGCCTCAACGGGAGGCATCTTTGCTGGTTGTTATAATATCGCAGGTGGTGTTGACAAAATTATTCCAGTGGACGTCTGGGTCCCCGGATGTTGTGCGAAGCCAGAAGCGATTATCGATGGAATTTATCAAGCGGCAGGTATTTTGGCGAAGAAAAAGTTAAATCAGCCAAAAAAACCAAAGAATCCAAAGAGGTGAAATTATGTTAGGCAATGTAACGGAAATTAGTATTGATACCATTATCAATCAAGTACATCAGAAAAAAGACGAAGGCTATCGCTTTGTTTCGATGACGACCATCGAAAACCCCGATTTAACCATCGATTTGTATTATCATTTTGATCGCGAGTACCAGTTGGAGAATTTGAAACTGACCGTGGACAAAGCGCTCGAACTGCCTAGCATTTCGAAGATTTTTCTAGCTGCAGTTTTTGTGGAGAACGAAATTCAAGAGTTGTTTGGCGTGAATTTTGACGGCAAGGTCATCAACTACGGTGGCCATTTCATCCTCTCGGATGCGGATCTTGAAAATCCGATGTGTAGAAAACAAATCGTCATTGAGCAAATGGAGGACAACTAATATGGGAAAAACAATTATACCTTTTGGGCCACAGCATCCCGTGCTTCCTGAGCCATTGCAATTGAAACTAGTTATGCGAGATGAAAAAGTCCTTGAGGCCATTCCCTCGATTGGGTATGTGCATCGCGGGCTTGAGAAGTTAGCCGAACAAAAAGATTTCATGAAAAACATCTATCTCGTCGAGCGCGTCTGCGGCATTTGCAGCAACATGCATGCGCTGTCATATTGCATGGCGATTGAAGAAATCATGCACATCGAAATCCCAGATCGTGCGCGCTTCCTGCGTGTCATTTGGGCCGAATTACACCGCATTCATAGTCACTTGTTGTGGCTTGGCCTGTTGGCTGATTCCTTTGGCTTCGAAAGCTTGTTTATGCAAGTTTGGAAGAGCAGAGAAAAAATCATGGATATCTTAGAAAAGACCGCAGGGCATCGGATCTTTATTTCGACGAACACCGTTGGCGGTACGCACAAAGACCTGACCAAGGAGCAGCAGAAGGAAGTCCTGGCGACGGTTGCATCTGTCTGGGATGACATGAAGGCGGTCGAGAAAGTCTTTTTGAATGATTATACGGTTCAACACAGACTCAAAGGGGTCGGCGTGTTGCCGAAAGAAATCGCGTATGAACTTGGCACAGTCGGACCGATGGCACGCGCGAGCGGTATTGTGTTTGACCACAGGACGCGTGGCTATGCGG
>JBAXOJ010000025.1:0-20489 GCA_037133315.1 Clostridia bacterium | reverse complement strand
ACGGAAGAGGCGATTGCGGGTGAAATGAATGCGCTGCAGACGCCTGAAATGATTGCAATGACGACGCTCGCCCAAATGGGTAAAAATCGGTACATGATTCCAAGTCCTGCAAAGGTGAACAACACACCGCGAATCAGGTCTGTCGTGATTAGGATTTTTTTACGATCGTGTTTGTCGGCAAACGTCCCGCCGAAGGAACCCAGAAAGATGCGCGGGATAGCAACCAACGCCATCACGCCGCCAAATACGAGTAAGTTTTTATTAAACTCATTCAATATCCAAAAGCCCAGGGTCAAATTAAAAATAATATTACCAAGATCAGAAATCATCTGCCCTTGCCATAAAATAATAAAGTTTTTGTTCCAAACCCTCATGCAGCACCTCACCCTTTTTATCTTTACTAATATATCACAAAACGCATATTTATTGTATACTTGACGGGTAAAGCAAAGGAGAAAATATGAAAATATTAGTCGATGCGGACGCATGCCCCGTGAAAGAAGTGATTGTGAAAATAGCAAAGCAGTATAACCTGCCTGTGACGATGTTTATCGATACGAGCCATCAACACGCGGACGGGTACAGTACCGTTGTGACCGTGGATAAAGGGCCTGACAGCGTCGACTTTGCGTTAGTCAATCGACTGGAAAAGAACGATATTGTCGTCACGCAGGACTATGGCTTAGCCGCGATGTGCATTGGCAAAGGTGCGAAAGCGCTCAACCAGAACGGTCTTGTCTATTCCGATCTCAATATGGACAAGTTGCTATTTGAGCGACATTTGGGGCAAAAGATTCGACGTGGCGGTGGTCGGACGGCACCAATTAAAAAAAGAATGCATACAGATAACGAAACATTCGAGCGTGCCTTTGTGATGATTGTCACAGAACAGTTGGCACGAATGAAGTAGGATTTGATTGTGTTAATTTATTATCAAAGGAGTGGATTTTGATGTCTCAGAAAGTTTTAATTGTTGGCGGCGTTGCCGGTGGGGCGACTGCAGCGGCAAGACTGCGCAGATTGGATGAAAATGCAACCATTATCATGTTTGAAAAGGGTGATTACATTTCGTATGCGAATTGTGGTTTGCCATATTATATTGGGGATGTCATCAAGGATAAAGAAAAGTTGACTTTGCAGACCCCGCAGACGTTTCACCAGCGGTTTCAGGTCGATGTGAGAATCGGGTCTGAAGTTACCGCCATCGATCGCGTTGCCAAATCGGTGACGGTCAAGGTCAAAGACGGCACTACGTATGACGAATCCTATGACAAATTAGTGCTTTCCCCTGGCGCGGAGCCGTTTGTGCCAAATGTAGAGGGTGCATCCAATCCGAATGTGTTTACGTTACGCAGCGTGCCAGATACCTTTAGGATTAAGAACTTTTGCCAAGTTGCCAAGCCCAAGAGTGCCGTAGTCGTAGGCGCTGGCTATATCGGCATCGAAATGGCGGAAAACCTGCACGCGTTGGGCATCCAGGTATCCATCGTGGAAATGGCAGATCACGCCGTGGGGCCATTCGACTTTGACATGGCATGCGAACTGCACGGACACATCCAAAGCAAAGGTGTAGAACTTATTTTAAACAAAGCGTTGCGCGATATTAAAATCATCAACGGGCAAACCGTCGTCGTCCTTGAGGACAGCACGCACATTCCGGCGGATCTCGTCATCATGTCGATTGGCGTAAGGCCAGAAACCAGCCTCGCAAAGACAGCGGGCTTAGCGCTAAATGCGCGCGGCAGTATCATCGTAGACGAGTATATGCGCACGTCAGACCCTAATATTTATGCGGTCGGCGATGCAATTGAAGTCAAGGATTTCAACACAGGCAAGCCAGCTTTTCTACCACTTGCAGGACCGGCAAACAAGCAAGGACGCATCGCGGCCGACAACATCTGTGGCAGAGACAGTCGCTACCAAGGCACACAAGGAAGCGCAATTCTGAAATGCTTTGATATGACCGCCGCCATCACAGGTATGAACGAACGCCAAGCGATTGCAGAAGGAATAAATTATGAAAAGTCCTTTACTTTTTCCGGCTCGCATGCGAGCTACTTCCCTGGCTCCACGTTTATGAGCATCAAGTTACTCTACAACAAAGACGACGGCAAGGTGCTCGGTGCGCAAATCACTGGATACGACGGTGTGGATAAGCGTTGCGACGTCATCGCGACGGCCATTCGCGCTAGTATGACCGTCAATCAAATGGCGGATTTAGAGTTGTGCTATGCGCCTCCGTTTTCGGCAGCGAAAGACCCCGTCAATATGGCGGCGTATGTGGCACAAAACTTACTCACCAAGGATTCGGCATTGTTTCACTGGCACGACATAGAAAAACTTGATTTAGACAAGGTCACATTACTAGATACCCGCACCGCCGAGGAGTTCAAGAACGGAACCATTTCTGGCGCCGTCCTCTTCCCTGTCGACGAGATTCGAACACGCCTCGACGAAATTGACAAGTCAAAGCCAGTGTATGTATTTTGCCGCATCGGGCTGCGTGGCTATGTGACTTGCAGAATTCTGACGCAACACGGTTTTACCGCTTACAATTTATCAGGCGGCTATCGACTTTGGGAGACCATTTTCGCACAACGACCAGTGCCAAAATCAAATACGTTTGCGCAAGCAATCAAAGAAGAGCATCTGCAGGACTTGTCTGAAAAAAGCCTTGCCATGGAATCAAAAACCATCCAACTGGATGCATGCGGGCTCCAATGCCCAGGTCCCATTCTAAAAGTGTACGCTGCCGTGAACGCCATGAGCGAAGGAGACATCGTAGAAGTCACCGCCACCGACCCGGCCTTTGCCGTCGATATCCAGGCGTGGTGCAAACGCACCGGAAACGTGCTGTTGGACTCCAAACAAAACGCCGGCATTTTCACCGTCACTGTGCAAAAAGGCACCCCTCAGGATGCGACGAACTGCGCTTCAGGGCATTGCGACAAGAAGAATATCATCGTCTTTTCTGGCGATTTGGACAAGGCCATTGCGTCCTTCATTATTGCAAATGGGGCAGCGGCGATGGGTCGTAAGGTACAGATGTTCTTTACGTTTTGGGGCATCAACATGCTACGCAAAAGCACCCATGTGAAAGTGAAAAAGAATTTGATTGAAAAGATGTTTGGATTTATGATGCCTCGCGGATCGAAAAAGTTGTCTCTATCCAAAATGAATATGGCGGGGATGGGTGCGGCGATGATTCGCGGGATTATGAAGCATAAAAATATCGACTCCCTCGAATCCCTCATTACACTCGCACTCGACAACGGGGTAGAACTCGTGGCCTGCACCATGACGATGGATATTATGGGCATCAAAAAAGAAGAATTGCTCGATCGTGTACAATTTGGCGGTGTGGCTTCCATGCTCGCAAACGCAGAGGAATCGGATATGTCGCTCTTTATTTAGAGCGTCTCTTCCTTTTCAAGAATTTCTAAAAAGATTTTTACAATATGTTCGTCAAACTGGGTGTTCATATTTTTTGTGAGCTCAGTTTTTGCTTGTTCCACTTGCATGGCCTTGCGATACGACTTATCTTGTGTCATCGCGGCATACGCATCTGCCACAGCGATAATGCGCGACTTCAGCGGAATGGTCTCACCTGCGATGCCATTCGGGTACCCTTTGCCATCCCAACGTTCATGATGGGAGAGCACGTACTCCGCAACACTCGCCAGTTCTGGCGCCGACTTAATGATGCGATAGCCGACCTCCGGATGCTTCCTGATTTCGATCCAGTCAGATTCGGACAGGGTTTCATCCTTATTCAACACATACGCATCAATGACGATTTTTCCGACATCGTGGAGTATGGATAGCAACTCAAGTTCATTCAATTCACTGTCTGGAAGCCCAAGCGCCTGGCCAATTTTTCTACAAATTATATTCAACCGCGAAGAATAGGCTTCGTTGTCAAAATTCTTTTCAAACAGCGTGTTTTTCATCGAATGGACGATGGAACTGTGCATGCTCTTTTTATCGAGCATTTTCTTCTTATACATGAAGTCTTCTGCCGCTTTCATCACATCATTGATCTCTTCTTCTTCTCGATGCTTTGTCGAATAGCCAAAAGAAATACTCGGATCAATAAAATCCTCTAAGTCCCCATTTCGCTCTTTGTATTCTTTGCAAACCGCCTCAATGGTACGACAAATGGACTCGCACGTCTTTTCATCGGCGTTCGGGAGTAAGACGACAAATTCATCCCCGCCCCAGCGCGCAACAATGTCTTCTGCACGACAACATCCCAGTATGATATAGGCAACCGTATTGATTAGGCGATCGCCAAACGCATGCCCGTAAGTGCTGTTGACAAGTTTCAACCCGTTGATGTCCCCCATGATGATGGAGAGGGGCAAATTAATTCCCAAATCAAGTCTTTTGATCTCGTCTTCGAAAAACGCCTTATTATATAATCCCGATACCTTGTCATGGAAATTTAAAAACCGAATTTTTTCTTCTTGCTTCATTTCCTCAGCAACATCTCGGATTGTAATCAAAATATAATCCTCGTTCTCAAAGGAGATGATTTTTCCACGGATGCTTCCGACTAGGCGCGACCCGTCTTTTCTTATGACGCGTTCGGTCAATTCAAACCTTTTTTTCGCTGGTTCCTGATCAATGGCATCATTCAAATAACTGATGGTTCGATTCGTCATCAAAGTGCGAATGTTGAACGCCTGCAATTCTTTTTCCGAATAGCCCAGCGACTTGCAAGTGATCTCATTCGCTTCTTTAATCGTCCCGTCAATTGCGCAAAGAATGATCATTTCAAGGGCTTGGTCGAGGACACTACGATATTTCTTTTCGCTCTTTTGCAATGCTTCTTTTGACTGCTTCATCTCAGACACATCACGCGCAGTACATAGAATCATCTGTTCATCCGCAAAGTCGACGACATTCGCAGACATGTCAAAATCATATTCAGTCCCATTGCTCCGCTTGAACTTGCCAGCAAATTCGAGCGTACCTTCCGTTACAATATGGTCAAATAGTGTTTGAAACTCTTCTTTTCGTACCGTTGGGCAAATCTCATAGAATTTTAGTTTCAACAATTCCACTTTGCTAAAGCCCATATGTTTACATGCGCTTTCATTCGCCTCAATGATTTCTCCTGCTTGATTAAATACCCAAACTTCTTCGCTCATATTGGAAACGAGTTTTTGAAAGCGATCCTGGTTCTGTCGCAATACCTTTTCCGCGCTACGGGATGCATCAAACATGCCTTCTAGATTGACTTTTTCCTGAGGCGTAGCTTCTGATTGAAGCTTGCTTTGCAAAACCAACCAAAAATGCTGCATCATTTGAGCAACAAAGTCCATTTCCCGCAAGGAGTAGTTCGTATTTTTATCGAATACCGCGAGAAAGCATTTTGTTTTATTTTCAATCACGATTGGAACATAAATCAATCGGTTCCAAGGACTTCCCTCGCCATTGCTAGGTTGAACGGCATTGACTCGATCAGGTCCAGTTTTTGTCATCATTTTTGCAAAAGTGCCCTCCACCTCAGAAATTTTTGTCACGGCTAATCCATCTGACAAAGGCTTTATGTAGTCTTTTTGAATAACATGCGATACAAGTTCATATTTGTCGTTCTCTTGATCGAGCATGACAAATATACCAAAACCCGAAGCAGTCATATCTAACGCTTTCTCTACGACGCGGTTGATCATCTCTTTGTCATCTAGATTTTTTTTCATCGATAAATCAAACACAAACTGCTGAATCTTGGCGGTGTGTCGTTGTTCTGTAATATCACGAATGGTGCACAAAAAGACTGATTTTTCAAGATTATCCACCAAGGTGATATTTATTTCACCTAAAAACAACTCCCCGCTTTTTGTGAGGAAATTCAATTCAGCAGCATACTTCTTTTTAAAGGTGATACTCGTTTTTATATCAAGAATAAAGTTTTTATAAACAAATGGTTGTGGTAACTTTGAATGATCCAAAAGTTGCCCAAGTGTCTCCTGAGCAAATTCAGTTAACGCATCATATCCGAAAAGTTGAAGGGTCACAAGATTACAATCCGTTGCCTGTAAGGTTCCTGTGTCAAGAAGAAGAATGGCATCATTAGAGTTTTGAAATAACAGTTGAAAATCATTGGATTGTTGACTTGATGCTTGATTCATACACGACTCACTCCAGACTTAATTTCTCTTTGAAAACTTCTTTTTCAGTTATTATAATAGCATATCCCCTAAACGATTACCATATCAAAATGAAGATTTCGCCGAAAAAGAAGCCCAGCGAGCCAAGAATCAAGGAGCCCAAAATATAGATCACCGCGTTCCATCGCTTTTTGTTGTGAAACAACTGAAAGCCCTCATACAGGAATGTTGAAAAAGTTGTAAAAGCTGCCAAGAAACCATCCGCACAAAGAAGTAACAGATTTCCTGTTAGGGGAATGCCCGCAACAATCCCAAGTAAAAATGCCCCAGACAGATTGATACAAAAGGTCGCAAGAATAAAATTGGATCGATACGCAATTTTTTTACTAATGAAATAGCGCAAGACACTACCCGCAGCGCCACCAACTGCAACAAGTAACAATTCCATCATTCTACCTCATCCTTGAGTTCGTGAACTTCTTTTTTCTTTAGAAACAGTTCCACTTCTCTCATGAAAAAATATCCTGCGTAAACTGCTATAAAACCGATCATCGCTGATAACATAACATAGAAAAAGACCAACGCGAACTGGCCTTTTGCAATGAATTGAACGCACTCTGCCGCCACGGTCGAGAACGTGGTGAAAGCGCCCAAGACGCCCGTGGTAATCCCCATTCTGACATCGGTATCAAAAAATCTCACTTCCGTCGCAAACGTCAAAATCACGCCTATGAGAAAACAACCAATCACATTGATGAGTAACGTTCTGATTGGAAAGTTCTCTGGTGCTTGCAAATGGGGAAACGAGAACCTCGCCATGGCACCGATTGCGCCGCCAAATGCAATGAAAACGTATTTCCTCATCCAGGCTCGCTCCAAGTGATATTGTCGATGTTCAAAGGTTGATCATATATATTGTGTCCTGTCGCAAACGTCTTTCCCTCAACCTTGACTAAAATTTGCTTGATTTCTGGGAACTGGAGCATGACCTTCACAATGGCATCAACTGCCATCGTCTCGCCTGTGGTTCCTTCACAAGAGTCATAGAGTTCTTTGGACAAATTCAGATTGACCAAGTCCCCTTTGAGACGAAGTGAAATCACGCGAATCTTCGCATTCAGTGGACTGGTCCGTTTCTTGCTATGCGTCCCTTTGATTTGTTCTTCCAGGGCACGTTTCGCTAAATCAGCTGTTGTAATCTTCGAATCCACCGTGATTTGTCTTTTCTCTTCGAATAAGTTATTCGCCCCAATATCGGCATAGAAAAGAGATATCGTTTTTTTCACTAACTTGGAAGGTGTAAAATCAAAAGCCGTCATAAAGCCACGCGGATTTCCGCTTAACGCGACCATTTCTTCCCCCTCAACTAGAATTTTCACTTTTTTAATTTCAGGAAACTGCAACATGGTGTTGACAATCGCCCCAACGGCATATTCCTCTTCCATCACACCAGCAAAGCCGATGAATTCATTACTCAAATCGATAATCAAACCATCCTTTTGTAAGATGACGCCATAAGAAATTGTATTTGGATGAATCGTCTCCATCACATTGGCTGCGGTGGACCCTTGAAATAAGGCGACGAGTGTATTCTGATATTTTTCGTTTTCCGTCACAAAAGAAATCTGTCGTGTCTCTGCAATAAGGTTGTCACCTGTTTGATTCCTGTAAAACACTTTGACGTCCGCGTCTGGATTCTTTGTAGCCGTTGCGGTAGGCGCAACAGTGCTCTGATTTCCTGGATTCACAGGACTTCCCGTTTGATTACATGCGGTCATCGCGCTCATCACAAGAATAAAACCAAGCGCAACCAATAAGATTTTTTTCATCACTCTCACTCCTCTATCGGGACAATAAGTCCGTTTTGGATTGCTTCATTTTTCAAAGCAAAATATAATTCCGCCTTTGTCGCATAAATATACGGCATTAAGAATAGAATTCCAATTCCAAGTGTCAGCGTCGCTAACAAAAACCATCCGATAAACGAAAGATCCAACACAAACATCTTACCTTTATGCCCATCCGTCATATGCATGCTCAATTTCAAAGCACTCTTATAATCCAAGCTTGGATTGTCTGCCATCAGATACGGGACCATTGCATAGGAATAATATTTCACAATCCCAGGGATTACAAAAAGAAGAAACCACAAAAACTGAAATAATGATTTCCACGCCATAGCCTTGATAATCGGGAAATATTTCCCCTTTTGAAAGGAAAAAACGATCTGTTTCAGTTCCCCATCCGTTCTGCGGGCTGAAATAAAATATTTTGATCCACCCACTTCAAACGCATTGATTACAAAAAAGAAGTATGCCATCGCTAAAGCAGAAATAACGATTCCTATGATAGCAAACAACAATCCAAATACCAATGGATTCACTTCGAGATTTATATGAAAAAAACCGTTTATCTTATCTTGAAATTGGTTGAAAACGTCTTGATTTCCCATATTCATTCTAGAGTTGATTGATTGCCTAGTGCCACCTGTAAGGATTAATAAAATAAAAGTGATTAAAAAACTTTTCCAGTAATTTTCTTTCAATGAGTCTTTTGCTTGCTGTTTTAAATCCTTTCTATTCCACATTTCAATTCCCTCCACGTCAGATAATTTTAAATGCAAACCTCGTACGATTTCCCGCTTTATCAAAACAAGTGACGACGTAGCTACCTTTCAATTTTACTTGATTTCCGGTTGGCCACTTGATTGTTTTCTGATTCTTCGTCAACGTCTTTTTTAAATAATTCGCATCTGAAGTGTAGATTGTTGCACGGCTCCGTGCAGAAGCGTTGTTTAAAATATATTTTCCTGCGCTATTCTTAACCTTAATCAGCGGCGCAGTTTTATCAATATTTGTGATTTTAACCGTTTTATTGTATACATTTGCATAATAAATGACTTTGAATGTATAACTTCCATTTTTCGTGAAAAGGCGTTGCGTGACATACAAAGTACCTTTATTCGTATGTGCAATGACCAGAATATTTTTATTTGTTATTTTCTTGTTGTAATTATTCGTCGAAATCACGGGTGGAACGGGAGTTGGTGTCGGTGTGGGTGATGGTGTCGGGGTTGGGGTCGCATCGGGCGTCGGAGTCGGAGATGGGGTAATCAATCCATAAACAACGCTCATGTTGTTTGCAATAAATGCGTCAATGATGATGCGTGCTGGCGATCCTTCGGAAAAATCAAATAGATTATTCGACAAATATACTTCGATTAAACTTCCCATGGTCAGCAATGTACTGATATCAGAGATGCGATTGTAACTGAGGTCAAGAATTTTCACACTGTCCAAATCGGTCAAAGGCGTGATATCAGAAATCAAATTGCTTTTCAGATATAACTCTTCCAAAGACTTAAACTGAGCAATGACAGAAATATTCGATATCTTATTGCTGTTGAGCACCAAAAATTTTAAATTCACAAGTTTGTCAATGACGCTGATATCCGTCACAAGATTGGTATTTAAATCAAGTCGGAGCAAACCGGTTAAACTATTCAACGGCGAAATATCTCCAATCAAATTGGCCTGCAAGTCAAGTTTAGTCAGATTCGATAAATCGCTTAAAGGCTCAACATTGGCGACTTTATTATTTAACAAACTAAGAGAAGTGAGACTGATTAAATCTTTGATTGGGGTAATGTCAAACACTTTATTGTTGTTAAAACTAAGCGCTGTCAGTTTATTCATAAAAATAATGGCGCCTACCGTTTCTACTTGATTCGTTGAGAAGTCCAAGACTTCGAGATTCACTAAGGTCACAAGTGGCGTCAAATCTGTAATGCTATTCCCGGAAATGTCTAAATTTTTCAAATTCAATAAGGTGGATAACGGAGTGAGGTTCACAATCTTATTATTGTTCAATTGCAATTCGTCAATGCCCGTGGCATATTCTATTCCAGACAGGTTGGCGATCTCTAAATTCGTCAAAGTAATTTTTCCTGTCTTGGCTGCCAGCTCAGTTTGTGTAATACTGCCATCACTGTTGGTGTCAAGGCCTTCCGCAATCAATCCTGCTTTCAAATTCACATCGAGAAAATGAATCGAATCCACAGGTTCAGCCGTTGCTGGAATGGAAAAAACATTGAATAAAAATATCATTACGAGAACGAAAATGAAGTTCCTTTTCAGAGTCGATTTTTTATACATCGTATGTTTCAAAACAATCACCCCTATACAACATAACTTTACGCCAAAAATGCCTTAAAGTCAATGCTTTCAAGAAGTTACTGTGACTTAAAGTGCTTTAGATATAGACTTATTGAAGTTTTTTCTATAGAATGTAAGAGACATTTGAAAGGGGTCTCGCACATATGGATTTTATATTTAAATTAATAGGAGACAGCTTTGGTTTTTCCGCAATCATTATCCTTTTGCTGACAATCATAGTTCTACTATTCTGGTTAATATTATTAAGGGCTCGTGCTTCTCGCAACTTGAACTTGAGAAAGACGTCGCTTACCAATACGGACCTTGAGGATTATGCCAGAATTATTGCAGTGGAGCATGCCGTCTCGAGCAAAAAAACTTACGTTCAATGGCCTCTCCCTAGGCTAAACGAGAATTACAGTGTCATTAATGCGGTCTATAAAAACCTCAATGAAGATATTCAAAAAAAACGTGCGGTCCCTTCCTCCGCTGAATGGCTACTCGATAATTTCTATATTATAGAGGAGCAGGTGAAAAGCATTCGCCGCGATCTGACAAAACGAGTGTATGCACAGTTGCCCGTTTTAAAAACTGGCTCTTTAAAGGGGCATGCGCGTATTTTTGCCGTTGCGATGGAATTGGTCCTACACACCGATGGCCAAATGGATGAAACGACGCTATTAAATTACTTGAAAGCGTACCAGTCTCATAGTGTATTATTTGATAGAGAAATTTGGGCAATTCCAATTGTAATGCGACTTGCCATTATCGAAAACATTCGACACCTCTGTGAAAAAATCAAAAATACACAGTTACAGTGGAACAAGGCGGATGAAATCGTCGATATATGGCTTACCAACAACGGAGATGATTCTGAAAGCTTCTTAAAATCCTTTCGCAATACTTTGAAAACGATGGACGAGACGAATCCGTCCTTTATTGAGCATCTATACTACAGTTTCCGTCGTTCCGGTTATCCCTATAACAAATTCCTTCGTGTCATGGATGAAAACCTCGAAAAACGCGGTACCACGACAGAAAGCATTACGCAGAAAGAGCATTTATTCCAATCCGTCAATACCATCTCGATGGGAAACTGCATTACCAGTCTAAAATACTTTTCTGGACTTGATTGGTCTGACCTATTTGAATCCGCGAGTCACGTCGAGCAAATTTTGAGACAAGATCCAGATGGCACGTATCCTTTAATGGACATCAATACGCGAAACTTTTACAGAAGTAAAATCGAAAAACTAGCGCATGATCTAGATGTTTCCGAATTATTAATAGCGAAAGAAGCCATCGAACTGGCGAGCAACGCCTGTATGTTCTGCAAAGTAGGAGAAATAGACGAAACGCAAAATACCCTCCTTCAAAAGACACGCCACGTCGGCTATTACTTGGTTGGAAAAGGCATTAAAGAACTTGAGAAGACGCACAAGATTTCAAAACAGACGCACTTTCGAGCGGTCGACATTGTGTCGAATTATCCGAGCATTTTATATATTGGAACGATTCTGTTTATCACAATTGCACTCACTTTAATTGCGTATCGTTACGCTATGATTAGCGCGCATACAGAAAACATGTTTCTTTTTCTCATCGCTGCCTTTATGGTGTTTATCCCCTCTTCCGAAATTGCGGTTAGCGCAGTCAACTGGATTGTTTGCCGTACCTTAACCCCAGCGACCTTTCCTAGACTCGACCTGAAAGATGGAATTCCACAGAAACTTTCGACCGTGGTTGTGATCCCGTCTCTGATTCCAGATAAAAAACGCGTCAAAGAACTGCTTGCTTCTTTAGAAGGTCACTATTTGTCAAACAGAGATGATCACTTATACTTTGCCCTTGTCGGCGCGTTCAAAGATGCGGATGACGAACGTATCAATCAAGATCTCACCGTGGTGAGTGCCGCCATCAAAGGCGTGCGCGCTCTCAACGAAAAGTACGCAACCCCGGACGAAGATAAGTTTTTCTATTTCCATAGGAAGAGTCATTATAACGAAAGCAACAATAAGTGGATTGGTTGGGAACGCAAAAGAGGCGCGATTCTTGAATTTAACGACTTAATTTTGGGTAGTAAAGAGACGACTTTTGTGCATTTTTCGAACGAACATCCACCATTTGAAAACATCAAATATGTCATCACCTTAGACAGCGATACCATGTTGCCAATGGGAATGGCAAAAAAACTGATTGGAACCATGGCACATCCCCTCAACAAACCGGTCATTGATTACGAGAAGGGGGTCGTCATCGAAGGCTATGCGTTGATGCAACCGAGAATTGACTTCGATAGTGAAAGTTCAAACGCTTCCTTGTTCTCAAAAATCTACACAGGCCAGCAGGGAATCGACCCTTATGCCAATGCCATCTCCGATGTTTACCAGGATCTTTTTGGTGAAGGCATCTTTACTGGGAAGGGGATTTACGATCTCCGTGTGTTCCAGTCCGTTCTAAAGAACGCAATTCCTGAGAATACGATTTTGAGTCACGATTTATTAGAGGGTTCCTATTTACGAACAGCGCTTGTGACTGATACAAAGCTTGTTGATTCCTACCCTTCCAAATATAACTCGCATGCGGCACGGTTACACCGCTGGGTCCGCGGCGACTGGCAACTGTTGCCTTCTTTGTTCAGCAAAATTTTCAACTTCAATCGTAGCAATCGGATAAAAAATCCACTTTCTCTGCTTTCGCGATGGAAAATGTTAGACAATCTCAGAAGAAGTCTCATCGCACCTGGACTGATGATCCTTCTTGCCTTAAGTTTCAGTTTCCTGCCTGGGAATTGTTTGTTTTGGATTGCCTTTGTGGTACTTTCCCTCCTCTCGCCACTCGTGACCGGCATGATTAGTACGGTTGCCTCTGGGCGATTTGGCAGCGGAAAAATTAAAAAACACATCCCTGTTATTTTCGGTTTAAAAGCGACACTTTATCAGATTTTATTGACCTTCCTATTTCTACCTCATCAAGCCTATCTGATGCTCAATGCGATTTCTGTGACTCTTTGGCGCATCTTTATTTCAAGAAAAAACCTGTTAGAGTGGGTAACAGCAGCGGATACCGAGAGAATTCAAAAAAATTCATTAAAGAGTTATTTTAGAAAAATGCATGCCTCTATCTGGATGCCTGCAATCATCGTTGCACTGACCTTCGTTTTCAAACCGCAGGACCTCGTTGGAAGCGTCATTCTATTCCTCATTTGGGGCATCTCCCCTTACTTCGCTTATCTCATCAGCCAAGACGCAAAGCCCCCTATCTCTACATTGACGGCAAAAGATCTGCTCGATTTGCGCATCATTTCTAGAAAGACTTGGCGCTATTTTGAGGAATTTGCGAATTTCAAAAGTCATTATCTTGCGCCAGATAACTATCAGGAAGATCCACCGCGCGGGGTTGCTTATCGCACCTCTCCCACAAACATCGGAATGGGTCTAATGGCAATCCTATCTGCACGCGATTTTGGCTATATAAGCACAAGCGAAATGATTGATATGTTGTCAAACACATTTACGACCATCGAAAAACTTGATTTTTGGCATGGTCATTTGTTGAACTGGTATGACACAAGAACATTAAAACCATTACGGCCCCGCTTCATTTCTACTGTTGATAGCGGAAATTTCGTCAGTTATCTGATAACTTTAGAACAAGGTATGAAGAAATACTTAGACAGCCCGTTGCTAGACAAGGTATTCGTCAATGGCATCAAAGATACGATGGCGTGTTCTGGAAAAGATGGAGTCACCGAATTTGATGCAATCAAACCGATGAGCGTTATTTCGACAGCGGAACAGTTTGACCCTTTACTTTGGGGTAAGATTTTGACTGAATTAAGTATTGACGGTCGTTTTGACGGCTTAAAATTGCCTTCCTGGAAAGCTAAGACGGAACGCATGATTCGCATTTTCAAGAAAGACCTCTCCGATTTCATGCCTTGGGTCGATTTGCTCCAAAATATCCCACTAGAACTCAAACAATCTCATGAAACTGCTGCAAAGTTTGATAAGTTAATCGAGATTTTGACTGCCAATCCAAAACTTAAAAACATGCGCCATGTATACAATGACGCAACTATGCTCATCGATAGTCTTATGAATACTGCTATTTCATTGAATGAGCAGGCGTTTATGATTGGGAAGATATGGCTCGGAGAATTGAGGGTTTCCATTAATCTGGCTGCGAAGAACATGGAAAAATTTCTCGAAAAATACAATGCGCTCGTGGACCGCGTCAATAAGATTTCCGAAGGCACTTTGTTTCCCCCGCTCTATGTCCCGAAAAAACAACTCTTTTCCATTGGGTATAATCTCGAGGAGGAGAAACTCGTCAATTCTTACTATGATTTACTTGCCTCAGAAGCAAGACAGACCAGTTATATTGCCATTGCACGCGGGGAGATCCCTCCTGCACACTGGTTCAACATGGGTCGCGCTTTGACCGTCGTCGACGGCTATAAGGGTCTCGTCTCCTGGACAGGCACAATGTTTGAGTATTTGATGCCGCTTCTACTCATGAAGCCATTTAAAAACACCCTACTCGACGAAACTTATTCCTTCGTGATAAAGAGCCAAAAGAAATATGGCCGTCAAAGAAATATGCCGTGGGGCACCTCTGAATCGGCGTTCAATTCAATGGATATAAATCTTGATTATCAATACAAAGCGATTGGTGTCCCGTGGTTGGGCTTAAAAAGAGGGTTGATCGAAGATGCTGTAACCTCGCCTTACTCCACCATGCTGGCTCTTTTAGTGGATCCCGAGGGTGCTTACCAGAACATCAAACATCTGAAAGCAGAGGGGCTGGATGGTCCATATGGCCTATATGAAGCAGCAGATTATACAAAGCAACGCCTGCCGTTTGAAACGAAACGTGCCGTCATCAAGAGTTTCATGGCACATCACCAAGGCATGAGTCTGATGGCACTCAACAACTTTTTGCATGATAACATCATGCAAAAACGATTCTTCTACGATCCATCCATCAACGCGGCCCGTCTCTTATTACAAGAACGTGTACCAACAAACCTTGTCTTTACGAAAGAGACGAAAGAAAAAATTCGCCCATTCAAGGGCATCGCCTCAAAAGAAACGAGTCCGATGCGTATCTTCTCTCAGCCCGACTTGGACTTGCCAAAAGTGCATATCTTGTCAAATGGTAATTACTCCGTCATGCTGACCGACAAAGGCACTGGCTTTAGTAAAAACAAGATGGTTGCTATCTCACGTTGGCGAGAAGACAGTACGTTGGATCCATATGGTATGTTTTTCTACCTTCGCAATGTGGAAACCAATGCCTTTTGGAGTGCAACCGCTGCGCCGCTCAGTGAAGTACCTAAAAAATATGAGGTTGTGTTCACTGGTGATAAGGCAGTTTATAGGCGAACGGACGGAGAAATCAGCACATCTGCAGAGGTGGTTGTAGCTTCCGTTGATAATGTTGAAATCCGTCGACTTTCCATTAAGAACCACGGGGAAACCCCAGTGGAACTCGAATTGACAAGTTACTTCGAAGTGGTCTTGGCCTCTCAAAAATCAGATGTGGCACATCCTGCGTTTAGCAACCTGTTTGTGAAAACAGAGTTACATCCTGAAAAGAGATGCATTTTGGCGAATCGCCGTTCACGTTCCGAGACGGATAAAGATCTTTGGGTATCCAACTCCCTCGTCTATGAAGGGGAAATGATCGGGACCGTGCAATACGAGACAGACCGCATGGAATTTCTCGGGCGCGGCAACAACACGAGTGCACCGTATGCAATGATGCATGGAAAACCGCTGACCAATTCATTTGGACCAGTCTTAGATCCAATCATGTGTATGACCTTTCGATTCAAAATTCAACCAGGCAAAACCGCGACGGTTTCTTATGTTGTGTCAATCAGCGAAAGTAGCGAATCCGTGGTCTCTTTGGTCGGGAAATACGCGACTTCGGATGCCATTGAAAAAGCATTCCAGTTGGCCCTCACTCGAAGCCAAGTTGAGACACGATTCTTGAATATTGATGCAACTCAAATTGAGTTGTATCAAAATATGCTTTCAAAATTGTTTTTTATCAGTCACGAAAAATCGCGCGATGAAAGTATTATCATGCAAAATCGCAAAGGTCAGTCTTCTCTTTGGGCTTATGGAGTTTCTGGCGATGTGCCGATTGTGTTGGTCCTTTTAGGCAAGCTCGAAGAATGCGAATTTTTAAATGAGATTTTAGAAGCGCACGAGTATTGGTGGATAAAAAACTTAAATGTCGATCTTGTCATTGTGACGGAAGATGAAGACACCTATAACCAGCCGCTTCATGGACTGGTCAAGGATATTGTCGCCTCACGCCAAAACCATGATGTGTTGAATCGCCCAACGGATGTATTTATCATAGATCGTGCGAAACTTTCACAAGAAGATTTGACTTTGTTCTACTCCTCCGCACGCATCGTGTTAAAAGGTGATGCAGGCGATTTGAAGGATCAAATGACGATTACTCCGATTCGAGACTTGCCTGCTCGGAAAAAACTATCAGATGAACTCTTAGAGTTTCGAAAAACCCAAATCCGAGAGCCATCTCTCACCTATTTCAATGGCCTTGGCGGTTTCAATTTAGAAGGTCGCGAATACATCATTAAATTAGAAAATGGTCAAAATACGCCGACCCCATGGGTCAACGTCATTGCAAATCCCAACTTTGGCTTTACTGTGTCAGAATCTGGCTCTGGTTATACCTGGGCCGAAAACAGTCGGGAAAACAAGTTGTCTCCTTGGTCAAACGACCCCGTTGGCGATACGCCGGGAGAAATCATATATATCTCCGATACAGATACTGGTGCAGTTTGGACGCCGACGGCTTTACCAATCCGCGATGAAGAAACCTATATCGCGCGTCATGGGTTTGGTTACTCCTCCTTCAAACACAACTCACACGGAATCGAGCAGCGACTCGTTCAGTTTGTGCCGATTGCTGATTCTGTCAAAATCAGTATCCTCGGACTCAAAAATACATCATCAAAAAAGCGATCACTTACCTTGACCTACTATATTCGCCCTGTGCTTGGTGTCAGTGACCAAGACACAGCAATGCACATTAGGACAAGCCTGAGCGAGACTGGCACGCTCCTGATTGAGAATCCTTACAATGAGGATTTTGCAAATCGCATCGCGTTTGTGGATATTTCGTTGACACAACGTTGTGTGACGAGTGATCGAAAAGAATTTTTCGGTACGGGTGGCATTACTTCACCTGATTCGCTAAAACGCGAAGGTCTCTCCGATAAAGTCGGCATCGGTTGCGATCCATGCGCAGCGATGCAGGTCAATTTGACATTGAAACCAAACGAAAATCGCGAGGTCGTGTTCCTTTTTGGCTCGTGTAACTCGATGCAAGAAGTCAATGACTACACAGAAAAATATCGCAAGATTCAAGAAGCAAAAGAAGCCATGTGGGCTGTCATGAAATTCTGGGAATTGAAACTCGACACGGTACGGGTGAATTCACCTTACGTTTCTTTGAATTTAATGCTGAACGGCTGGTTAGAATATCAAATCATATCTTGTCGCATTTGGGCAAGATCTGCGTTTTATCAATCGGGGGGTGCCTTTGGATTCCGTGATCAGTTGCAGGACAGCTTAGCGATTGCCCACATCTGGCCTGAAATGACACGCAAACAAATCCTGTTGCATGCACGACATCAATTTGTCGAAGGCGACGTGCAGCACTGGTGGCATGAGCCTAAGGGCAAAGGGACACGCACACGTTTCTCTGACGATTTGTTGTGGTTGCCCTATGTCACTGCCGAGTATATCCGCATCACGGGCGATTTAGCAATTTTGACAGAGCATATCCCTTTTGTACAGGATACCTTATTAACGGATGCAATGGATGAGAAATACGGTGTTCCGACGACTTCTGACTTTACGGCCTCTCTCTTTGATCACTGCGTTCGCGCGATTGACAAGTCGCTCAAAGTTGGTGTACACGGCATCCCGCTCATGGGTTCTGGTGACTGGAATGACGGCATGAATACCATAGGTAACAAAGGACATGGCGAAAGTGTTTGGCTCGGTTGGTTCTTAATCAACGTGTTGGATCTTTTTATTCCTCTATGCGAAACTATGGCAGAAAGCGATAAAATTCTTAAATACTCAAAACACAAGAATAAACTGATTGATTCCATTGAAAAAAATGCATGGGATGGCAACTGGTATCGACGCGCTTATTTCGACAACGGCACCCCGCTGGGTTCTGTACAAAACACAGAATGCAAAATTGACTCCATATCGCAAACATGGTCTATCCTTTCAGGTGCAGGCAATCCAGACCACGTGCAACAAGCAATGCGTTCTTTAGAAGATTATTTGATTGACAGACGAGATGGCATCATCAAACTCTTAACACCACCATTTGAACACAGCGATCTAGAACCTGGATACATCAAAGCCTATGTGCCTGGTGTTAGAGAAAATGGAGGCCAGTACACACATGCCGCTGCTTGGGTCATCATCGCGTTTGCAAAACTCGGCGATGGCGATAAGGCCATGGAATTATTCGAGTTAATCAACCCAATCAACCATACGCATAATCTCCGTGAGTATTCCCGTTACAAGGCAGAACCGTATGTCATTGCGGCGGATGTATACGCAGTACATCCACACATTGGCCGTGGCGGCTGGTCTTGGTATACTGGGTCCGCAGGTTGGGTGTATCGTGCGGGGTTAGAATATTTACTTGGATTCCAAAAGAATAAAGAAACGATTGTCATGGATCCATGTATTCCAAGGCGTTGGGAGGAATATTCCATTTCCTATAAGTACTTGAATTCACATTACAATATTAAGGTGTTGAATCCAAATCAAGTCTGTCGCGGTGTGAAACGTTTGCATATTGACGGGGTCATTCTGGAAGGCAATGCGATTCCGTTGGTCGACGACGGAAAAATACACTTTGTAGAACTCACACTGGAAGAATAGAGCCCTTGACACTTGTCCTAATGAAAGTTAGAATCTCATTAATAATCAGAAAAGGAGTTGACTCATATGTTTTGTCAAAACTGTGGAAAAGACATGGAATCAGGCACGATGTTCTGTACGGAATGCGGCGCAAAAAATGTTGAAACGCAACCCGCAGCGCCCATCGCACCGCCACCATCAACAACCCAGGCGCCTCCACCACCCTACCAACCTCCGACTCGTTTTGCGCAGCAATCAAATTATCAACCGCAGTACAAGAAGAAAAAACCAGTTGGACTGCTAATTTTCATTTCCATCCTTTTGCTTATCATTTGCGGACTTGTCTTCGTCCTTGGCTCCATCATGTGGTTTCCGCCCAAGGATCTGGGCGTAAAGTATACACAAGCGGACTTTAACAGCGCTATCCGAAAGACAGGCATTCATATCACGGCGGACTTAGGAAACGGCGAAACGTTTGATAACAAACCTATTTTGACTGGCGGTGCGACAGCGAAAGCAAAATCAACCATTTCTGACTCGACGCGGTCAAACGGACTGTCCTATAAAAAATTCAATTTTAAATTCTCAAAATACAAGCACAAAGTATTTCAACTTACGCCATCGGAAGCAACGGCATTTTTCAATGACATTGCGCCAGAATTCTTTTGGTTCACGAAAATACAACTCAAAATCAATGCAGATGGCACCCTTGTGACGAGTTCCAATGCAAATATCAAAAAAATGAAGCAAGAACTCTTTGGAGACGTGGCAGGAAAAATCCCATTCCCACTTCCAGATAAAATCAACTTATATACGGAAAGCATGTTTTCGATAACCAAAAACAAAATCAGCATGGTCCCAAAAGTGTTTGAATCGGGTGTGCTTTCGCTTCCGAACGAATATCGGTCTGGCTCCAATTTGAAGGCGTTTTGCGGCTATCTTGATCGCTTCTACAAAGTAGTTCCAGGTCTTAAAGTCAACAAGGCGGGCGTAAAGAACGGTCAGTTCTACTTTGACGGAATCCTCCCAACAGAGATCAGCGTGACACCAAGGAGATAAAAGAATGGAAAGGCAAACGGCGAAGAAGAAAACCTCGCGCGCTCATTGGCGTATATAAAGACTCTCGCATGATTGCGCTTCGTTAAGAAAATTATCATTTTTACTTTTAGCTCGGGTTTTATCTTTTTTTGGTAAAAAATCTGGTGATTTTTTTACTTTTTTATTTGAATAAATTATATTTTGGTAAAAATATCGCTAAAAAGCCTCGTTGAAGGGGTTTTTTA
>JBAXOJ010000024.1:0-20592 GCA_037133315.1 Clostridia bacterium | reverse complement strand
AAAATCAAACGCTTTATCGAGTGCTATATTCCAATTACGATTTGTAATATGAAATGCGAATACTGTTATGTCATTCAAGAGAATCGGCGCGCCGAACAAAAAGCCATATTTCAGTATACATCGGAGCAGATGGGGCGTGCATTGACGAAAGAAAGACTTGGCGGCGTCTGCTATTTCAATCTGTGCGGCCTTGGCGAAACGCTCATCCCGCCAGAAATGACGGAGATCGTGAAACAGATTCTATTGCAAGGGCATTATTTAAACATCACCACAAATGCAACCATCACCAAGCGGATCGATGAAATTTTAGCACTGCCACCCGCAGATTTGGAGCGCGTACATTTCTCCTTTTCCTTTCATTATTTAGAATTGCTGAAGTTGGAGTTGCTCGAGACCTTTGTGGCCAATGTCAAAAAGGTGCAAGCGTCGCCCTGCTCCTTTACGTTACAACTGAATCTGTATGACGGCTATCTCCCAGTACTGGATGAAATCAAAGCATTGAGCCTGCGGGAGTTTGGCGCTTGGCCGCAAGTGGCACTCACGCGAGACGAGGAAAAGTCCCAACTTGAGATTTTAACGTCTTTAAGCAAAGAGGACTACATGAAAGCTGGCGACACGTTCCAATCGCCATTGTTTACGTTCACAAACCAGAATTTTATGGTGAAGCGGAAAGAATTTTGTTATGCAGGGGAGTGGTCCTTCATTCTTGATATGGGGACGGGCATGATCAAAAAATGCTATGCCGAAGAGGAGACGCAAAACATCTTCGCGGATGTCAATGCACCGATTCACTTTTCCGCGGTGGGCCCTCATTGCAACAGCCCGTACTGCGTCAACTCCAGTCATTTCATGTCGCTTGGTGTGATTCCGTCTCTGGAGACGCCGACCTATGCTGCTTTGCGCAATCGTGTGGAGGGCGCTTGGTATTCAAAGACCATGCTTGCCTTTTTATCTTCGAAATTCTCGGAAAGCAATCCGTTGTATTCGCGTGCGCAGAAATCCAAACTTGCGCTGCAGTCGTTCCCGCGCCAGGCGATGCGGCTCGCAAGAAAATTCGTACCTCGGAACCTGAAGAAAACAATCAAAAAACTGATTGGGGGTCAACACTCATGAGTCGTTTTGTATTTTATGGACACGGGGGAAGTGGTAATCACGGATGTGAGGCCATTGTTCGTAGCACCGTGGCAATGATTCCAGATAAAAAAGTGCTTTTGCTGACCGACGGCATTGCGCAAGATCAAAAATACCATCTTGACGAGGTTTGTGAACTGGCGCCACAAGTGAAACATAAAATCGAACGCATTTCTTTCCAGCGGATCTATTTGGCACTCGCACGTAGAATCACAGGCAATCAGCTCGAGGTATTCAAAGCAGAATTTGGAAATCTTTTTTCCGTGATTGCGAAGACCGACATCGCCGTTTCCATTGGTGGGGACAATTACTGCTACGCCTACTACGCGCAGGTCATGGCGGGGATTCACCAACTTTTATCCGACCAAAAGATTCCAACCGTCCTTTGGGGGTGTTCTGTCGAACCAGAGTTGCTCAAAAAACCTGCTGTGGTTGCAGACATGAAGCGGTATGCGCTCATCACCGCAAGGGAATCTCTCACCTATGATGCGCTTTTCGCAGCAGGAATCTCCAGAAACGTGCATCTGATGCCAGATCCAGCGTTCACGCTGGAAACACAAAGCTCGGCGCTACCAGAAGGATTTGTCCCTGGGCGCACCATCGGGATCAACGTCAGTTATCTGATTCAAAAATATGAAAAGCGACCTGGCATTACGATGAAAAACGTGGAGGAACTCATGCGCTATTTGTTGGCGGACACGGATTTTACCATCGCACTCATTCCGCACGTCGTGTGGGAAGATGACAATGATTTGGACCTGCTCAACACCCTATATGAAACGTTCAAAGACAGCGGACGCGTCATCAAAATCGAAGACCGCAATTGCATGGAATTGAAAGGTATCATCGCACAATGTCGGATGTTCATCGCTGCCCGTACCCATGCCACCGTCGCTGCCTATTCTTCTTGCGTGCCTACCATTGCGTTGGGGTACTCCGTGAAAGCACGTGGTATCGCGAAAGACATTTTCGGGGACATTGAAAACTATGTCGTATCGGTAAATGACTTTGGCACCATTTTTGAATTGAAAAAAGCTTTTATGTGGCTTACAGAAAACGAAGATGCCATTCGCACGCATTTAGAAAAAATCATGCCGGCCTACATACAAGTAGCCAAAAAAAGTGGACTTTTGCTGGACCAGATCATGGAGGGAATTCATGAAACTTGATCAGTTGAAAGTTGGCGCAATTTTATCCTACGTGGCCTTAGGTCTTGGCATTATAATTACCTTTGTCTTTACGCCATTTATGATTAGGACGCTTGGTCCAAGTGAATATGGGCTCTTTATTTTAGTTCTTGCAATCATATCCTATTTGACCGTCTTAGATTTTGGGTTCGGCAATGCTATTGTCCGCTACACTGCAAAATACAAAGCAGAGCAAAACATCGCTCAAGAAGAAAAGATGCTCGGCATGTTTTGGATTTTATACATCGCCCTTGGGGTCTTGTCCTTTGCACTAGTCATCATCATGAATATCAATTTCAAGAGCTTTTTTGCGGATTCCATGACCGATAGCGAAATAGAAATTGCACGCGTCCTCATGTGGCTGGCCGGGTTCAACATGGCCATGTCCTTTCCATTTAGCATTTTCACTTCCATCATTACGGCCTACGAGCGTTTTATCTTTTTGAAGGTGGTCAATCTGATTCGCCAAATCGCCAATCCGCTCATGATGGTCATCGCATTGTTGATTGGATATAAAGCCATCGGCATGATTGTCGTCGTCACGGCACTCAACATCCTCTTCAACCTTATTAGTTGGATCTACTGCAAACGGAAAATCAAGGTCAGAATTCGTTTCTCAGGCATCGATGTACCCCTGTTCAAAGAAATCTCAAAGTATTCTTTCTTTGTGTTTATCGCACTGATTGTCGATCGGGTTTACTGGGGGACAGGGCAACTGCTCATCGCGAAATTCATCAATCCGGCGTCGGTCGCAGTATTTGGCATCGGCATGCAGTTCGTCAATGTCTTTTACATGCCCATGTCCACCGCCATTTCAGGCGTCTTTCTGCCGAAGTTGACCGCAATCAGTCTAGAGGACGAGCATGAGAAAAAACTGTCTGACATCTTCATCAAGGTCGGCCGCATTCAACTCATCGTCCTAAGCCTCATAATGAGCGGGTTTGTCATTTTTGGGCAGTCCTTCATCAAGTTGTGGGTCGGCGATTTATATGCGGATTCCTATTTCATCTGCTTAATTCTCATGATTCCACTTACCATTCCGCTTGCGCAAAGCATCGGCATCTCCATTTTACAGGCGCGGAACCTGCATGCGTTTCGTTCCATCATCTATCTCATCATTGCGGTCGCAAACATCATCGTCTCAATTATCTTTATCCAGTTGTTCGGCGTCATTGGAGGCGCCGTCGGTACAGCCGTTTCGCTGATCGCGGGACAGATTGTCATCATGAATATCTACTACAAACGCAAAATCAACATCGATATCTTCGGCTTCTGGAAGGAAGTCTTCAAATTGATGCCAGCCATCCTGGTCACATGCGGGATTGGGCTCGTATTCCAGTACTTCGTCCCGAGCGGCAGCTGGCTATTCTTGATCATCAACGTCGTCTTCTTCACCCTCGTTTATCTCGTCGTCATGTACTTCATCGGCATCAACCAATACGAAAAAGATTTATTTGTCACCCCAGTGAAACAACTGCTTGGCAAACTTCTGAAACGGGGTGTTGCGCATGATTAAACTCACAACACGTGAAGACTGTTGCGGTTGCAATGCTTGCGCATCCAGTTGTCCCGTCAATTGCATCGAGATGAAGCCAGACCCAGAAGGTTTTTTGTATCTGGACATTGACGTCGCACGTTGCACCAATTGCGGCACGTGCGATCGCGTGTGTCCCATGCATCGCGCGGTGGCGGACGCTGCGGCGCCGACGGCTTACGCGGCCTGGGCAAAAGACGAATCGTTGCGGTTGCAAAGTTCCTCTGGTGGCGTCTTTACCATCCTGGCGCGCAACACCATTGCGGACGGCGGTGTGGTGTTTGGCGCGGCTTTTGATGCGTCCATGCAACTCGTGCACAGCGCTGCCGAAACCGAAGCGGAGCTCATCAAATTCCAAGGCTCGAAATACCTGCAAAGCGTCATCGGCAATTCGTATCTTGAGGCGCGCGCGTTTCTGAAACAAGGCCGCAAGGTTTTGTTTAGCGGCACGCCTTGCCAAATCGCCGGCCTCTACTATTTCTTAAAGGAGCCCTATGAGAACCTCGTCACGGTAGACGTTGTCTGTCACGGGGTGCCGTCACCAACGGTGTTCACGAGCTACAAGCGTTTGCGGGAGCAAGAGAAGGACTCAGTCGCCTCCCAAATCGAGTTTCGCAACAAACACCAAGGCTGGAAGCAATTCATGATGCGCTTCTCGTTTGCCAATGGCAAACACTACACCAAAAATCTCAGGGAGGACCCTTTTATGCGGGGCTTCCTCGACAACCTCTACTTGCGCCCGTGCTGTCACACTTGCGAATTTTCACGCATCCCGCGGGTCGCGGACCTCTCACTCGGCGATTTCTGGGGCGTCGATCAACTTCATTCAACGTGGGACGACGACAAAGGCACGTCGCTTGTGCTCGCACAAACGCAAAAGGGCAAAGACTTCTTTCTGGGATGCAGTGACTTTCTCATTGTGCATCCGACAGACTTGGCAGGCGCCATCGCGCACAATTCCGCTGTGGATTCTGCGTCAACGCCGCACCCAAAACGCGACGCCTTTTTTGCCGACTTCAACTCCAAACCATATGCGAAAGTGGAAAAAGTCTATCTGCACCCCTCGCTTTCCTCACGCCTCAGTGCCCAAAAGCGAGACATTTTCATCCTTTTGTCTCTGATTTGGATGGCAATGATTTTCTATTTGTCCGCCCAAAACGCCACGCTTTCAAGCGCCAACAGCACCGGCCTCGTCGTCTCTGGCATCGAGTTTGTGTCCCGTCTGAGCGGCACGGTGATGCCAGAAGTGGACAAACTCACGCTCGCAACACAACTGCAGGACCTCGTGCGAACCCTGGGACATTTTATGGAATATCTGATCCTTGGGGTTTTGGTATTTCACGCCTTTCTGATTCAGAAGAAGGACCTGCTCAAGACCCTCGCGACCATCCTCGTGATTTGCGTCGCGTACGCTCTGACAGACGAAATCCACCAACTATTCGTCCCTGGTCGCGCGTTCCAACTGGAGGATCTGATGGTCGACGCGTGTGGCAGCGCACTTGGCATCGCCTTGGCCGTGGGCGCGGTGTTTCTACGGCGAAAGTTTTCAAAGAAAGTGGTAAAGCCAGTGCAAGCGGTAAAAAGCAATTGACAAGACGCACCGCGGTGCGTATAATACATTTTGTTGCAATGATTTGCGATACATGCGCTATTAGCTCAGATGGTAGAGCAACTGACTCTTAATCAGTGGGTCCTGGGTTCGAGTCCCCGATGGCGCACCAAAGCTAAGAAGAAAAAAGACACCCGCCGTGGGGTCTTTTTTCGCGTCATGGGGAACTCGAACCCGAGAGGGGGGGACATGCCAGCGACATGTCCGCCGAGAGCCACCCGAATGCGAGGCGAGCGGTCCAGCATGCAAGCGAAGCGCAGCTGAGAGCAGCTGAGCGCAGCAGGCGGTGAGTCCCCGATGGCGCACCAAAACCTTTCTAGTTTTTTAAATCAAGTGGTACAGACTGAAGACGCACTTTTACTACACTTTTTTTTCTTGAGCCGTCAGATTTCTTTACTATAATACGCAAATCTTAATTATAGTAAAGAAAAAAAACCATTCTTTTTACCATCTAGCCTTTTGATTGAAAGGAAGCGAAGGATTTTTCGATTTTCAACAGAAAAAGTGTAGTAAAAGCGCCTCCACAGTCCAAAAAGTGTAGAAAAAGGGTGCCTCTAGTCTGTACCGCGCGTTTCCGCAGGAAATCGCGACAATGCTATTACAAATCTTCCTTCGAAACAAAAAATAAACGATTGATTACTATGCTATAATAGCATTGTTTTGATGACGAAAATTTAAATCAATTATTTGAAGGGTGATTTCATGAAACATATTCTAAGATGTTTAATTATTTTTATATTGCTTTTAATTTTTTCGATTTCTACATACGCAAATTCAGGACCTGTTTATTGGAAAGGTTATCCTTTGACCGATGTTATGTTAATCCAAAAGGATTCGCCAATCAAAGTATTAAATGAAGATCTTACTTTTGATTTTTCAAATAAATTATATGATGGATGGTCACTAAGCAGCTTGGTTACCGCAAGTTACAAAATGGTCAATCCAACTAACCAGGCACAAACAGTTCAAATGGCTTTCCCGTATATTGGCACGGTAGATAGCCTCACATCGAATGATGTTATGATTACTGCCGAACATAAAAAGATACCGTATGAGGTCTATTTTGGTGACCCTGTTGACGACTCAGGGACGTTTACAAAAGAAGAGAATAATATAAATTATGATTTCAATAATATTTTAGGAAGCATCAAAACTAAGCAATACCAGGCGGGAAATTTTGATGCAAATGAAAAAGGTAAGCTATATACTATTGATGTAACACCACTTTCAGATTCATCATTCGAATTTGTAGTTGATTTTAATATAGACTCTGAAAAGACAAAGATAATTGCAGACGATAATTTTAATGGTTATGAAAGAGATGAGAATAAGATCATATTGTCTAGTCATTGTAATGAACCTGAAACTCTAAAAATCTTTGTTATAGGTGAAGATATTAAATATAATGTCAATGGATATACGATTGGTGAATCAAAAGAAAAAACGGATTCATACTCTTATCATATTACGACAAAGGAAGTTGAAATGAAGCAATTTATTCTTAATTCGGTTTATGCACAGTCAAGGCGTCTGGAAAAAAATTCATTTGATAAATCGCAAATTTACAATCTGTATGCAAAGTATCTAGACAATGAATTAACGAATAATTTCGGATTTAGTTCTATAGAATCTATATTGTATTCTGAAGAGAATGAGAGGTTCATTGTTCTTTTATATACAGTCAAATTCACAAAAAATAGTTCGAGAAATGTTTCTGTCAATTATGTGACATCCGGGACGATGGATAAGACCAAAACAATAAAACCACTACATAAATTCAGATATATCTTAAACCCTGCAAAGAATTGGAATGATTTTAAAAATCTTAACATTAAAATAATAGCACCTAAGAGAGCCCCTTATATCGTAGAAAGTAGTGTTGCTTTTCATAAAAATGACAATGTTTATACTGCGAAATTAAAGAAATTGCCTGAGGAAGACCTTTCTTTTACGCTTTACGAAGATGAAAAAATAGCGCTACTGGATCAACTTAATTATACTGTTTATTCCATGCCTTATCTATTAGGGATAATACCCTTGATTTTAATTATAATCATTGCTTACATTATTAATAAAAGGAAAAAGAAAAAAGTGAAACAGGATTTGGCTAAGGCAAAAAAGTTTACCTGATGACATCAATAATTGTTTGGTTGATATCATCATTGCCATAAATGCTATAACCTTGTTTTAAACTTCCCATGTTAAAAATAGTCCGCCATTGATTGCCTATGAGATTCCATGAGCTGTTTTTATTATAGAAAAGATTATCAATTTTTTTTCTCGAGGTGTTTTTTTCAGAATACTCTGCGATCTTTTTCATTTTACCATTTATAAGTTTCTCTATTGTATAGTTCCAATTATCGTTCTTAGGTTCTTCCGTTAGCCTATCGGTCATCTCAAAAGAGTTGTTTGTGAAAGAAAACTTTAACCAACTGTGCGATACGGCCATGTTTCTGACTGTTCCTAAAACTTTCTTGTTTTTAAAGTCCAGGGCAGGGTTAGGAATGTCAGAAAAACTACTACACAGGTTATATTCACCATTTTTTTGTAGAAAACATGAAAAGGTGACTAATCCCTGAGTTCCAAAATGACCGTTGTCAATCAACAAATCTTTTTGACCATCAAAATTTACATCATTGAAATAAAGTCTGTTACTTGGGAAGTCTCCCATCTCATAGGATGCATCTAGAGTAGTTTTATATTTAATTTCTCCGTTTGATTCGTTGGAAACAAAGACGTTCCTCTCAATTTTATCGTAAAACCTTTCTTTGTCGTTTTTGTTGGAAATATAATCGCTCACATAGAACTCGAATATTTGATTTTCTATCCGCAACCTCGAGTATTTGGTCAAATGCCCATGCATTTTGCTTATAATAAAATCTCTTCCGAGAAGAGAGAAATCTTTCAAATTATTTTCGGTTGACTTATAACCTTCTTCATTGTATTCAATTTCGAAATAGGGTAGTTTATTTATAAAATCTAATGAAGGCAGCATGGAAGTGGTGAGGGACAGCGCTTTTAGATTCTGCAACCCTTTTAAAATGTTCATATCGGCTTGGGGTATCTGACCGGCATAGCCGATGTTTAAAAACTTGATTTTAGGAAAGAGGGTCGGGATATCTTTTAAAGTCTTAACCGGACCTACAAGGAAATCATCAATGCTAAAATAGGTCATTTTATTAAGTTTTATTATGTCTGCTTCTGAGAATTTATTTGCTTTTTTACCTAAAAACTCTTCCGCTGCTTTTTGCACCGATTTGTCAAAGAATTTATAAATTGAGTTCTTTTGAACCTCGGGCGTAATTGACGTTTTTGAACTTACTTGATTTGGAGGATTTACATTGCAAGAGCAAAAGGCAATCGTAATCGTTGTAGCAAGTAGAAACAAAATAATTCCTTTATTTTTCATATAACACCTCATCAACGTAATCTTTCGTCCATGAAACCATTATACATCAAAAACGACTTTTTTTGATCTTTTCGGACTGACGGCGCTTTTTTCCTACCAGTTTGAGACCTTTTTGCCGCCTAATGACGCGAAATCTCATATTTGGAAGACGAATTTATATAAAAAGGTCATCTTATCATTGCTTTTGTATAAATGAAAACCTCTGGAGAAGGAAATGGGCGACGAGTGGTAGGAAATATCCCGACTCAGTCCGGTTTGTGGTAGGAAATTCGGGCCGTCAGTCCGGCTAAACAAAAAGAGCACCCAAACCCGAGAAAACGACTTTTTTCGATCTTTTTGGACTGACGCCCCGTTTTTTACCCAACTTTCAGAGCGGATTTAGAGGTTGAATGATGTTCGAGAATTTGCGGCAGTAGTATAGTGCGGAAATTCTAACTTATCATTGCTATTTGGAATATCAATTTTTAATGCTCTTACCTTCCTGATTTTGATTTTTGCGTCCTGGCTATGATTGACGCAGAACTTGGGTAAAAGATGCATCGACAGTCCGGAAATCTGCGTAAAATATGGGCCGTCAGTCCGGTTTAGCATTTTCTGCGCCTCGCGCCGTCGACTCGCGCCTGTTCCACTTGTTCATTCAAAGGGAAACGGTTATAATATTGCAAGAAGTTGGAATGCGAATGGAGGTAGGGTCATGAGTGATAAAATGAAACTGAACTTGAACCCAAAAATGAGGCAAGGCAGGCGCGTGATGTCGGTCATCGCGGTGATGATTTGTATCGTCTTTGCGAGCGGCACGCTGGCGGGCTGTGATATTTTTAAGGACGGAAAGAAGACGACGAAGACTGCGAAAGGCACGAAGAAGCCGGGCGCGAAGCCGAAACCGACGGCGAATCCGGGGGACGGTTCGACGGCGGCGCCGTTGGCGACGATAGGGCCGGTTGAGAATCAATATACATTTTCCTACCCGTATTCGACACTGGAAGGGGTGTTCACGTTTCGTGGGAACGGTTATCGCACTGGACCTTCGTATGGCACTGCCAATATTGTAGAAAAGAAGTTGCAGAAGATTTGGACGGCAACCACGCCAGAGACCATCAATTCGTGGGGTGGCGGGTCGCGTTGGACGGGGCAGCCGTCGCTGGTGAAATGGCCGGATGATATTAAGCAAAAGATGAATATTAAGGCGAAGTTTAAAAAGGATCCGGATTTTGTGGAGGTCATGATTGGCTCGATGACGGGTCGAATTTACTTCTTCGATTTGCAGACGGGCGAGGCTTCGCGGAACCCGATTAATACGGGCAGCTCGATTAAGGGAAGCGTTTCCGTTGATCCGCGCGGGTATCCGTTGCTGTATACGGGGCAGGGGCTCAAGGACGGCAGTGACGGACGTTTTGGATTCCATATTTACAATCTGTACAACCAGAAGGAACTGCATTTTCAGCCAGGGTCGGACAGCGCTGCGCCTAGGGGATGGGGTGCGTTTGATTCTTCGGCGTTGTTTAGTCGGACCAAAGACGAACTGTTTGTCGGCGGCGAGAATGGGCTCCTGTACAAACTGAATTTGAACACGAAACTCGACAAAAAAAAGGGTACGATTTCTATTAACCCTGTGATTAAAAAATACAACACCTACAATCGTGCGATCTTCGGGAGCCGTTACGGCACGCTGAGCGGGACAAACTGGATTGGCATTGAAAGCTCGCTGGTCGGCTATCAGGAGCGTCTCTTCTTCAGCGACAATTTCGGCAACATTTGTTGCTTCGATTCGGATTTGAATTTGAAGTGGAGTTTCAAAAATATCGACGATTCGGATTCCACTATGACACTGAATGTGGAAAACGGCAAGCCATACCTGTTCTCATCGAATGAGGTAAACCAGCAGGGGACTTCTGGAATTTGTCGCGTCCTGAAAATCGACGGCACCAACGGGAAAACCGTTTGGAAGAAAGAATTCAAAGTGCAATCCATTCTTGGCACGGATCCGTCCAAAGGCGGGACTTACGCTTCGGGGATTCAGGGCAAAGGGAAAATCAGCAACTTGTTGATTTTGACGATTTGTCGCACGCCGTCCATGACGACGGGACAGATAGTTGCACTTGACAAGGCAACAGGCAAGCTCGTTTGGACCTATAATATGGACACGTACGCATGGCCATCACCGGTGGATGTGTACGATGCCGAGGGTAACGCCTATATCATTCAGTGCGATCACAATGGGAATGTGTTGTTTATTGACGGGAAGACTGGGAAACTACTCCAAAAGCAAAGCGCGGACACGCAAAAGATTGAAGCGTCACCGGCTGTGTTTGGCGATGTGCTTGTGTTTGCGACGATTACGGGCAAGGTGTTGGGATACAAAATAAAGTAGAATTCGCTCTTGAAGAACGGTTGATTATTTGATAAACTATCTTTCGTTGTTTGAATAAATTTTGAGGAGGAAATGGAAATGAAATATGTAGCACTGTTTCACGCGAACTTGAATTATGCTTTTCTTGAAGAATATAAATATGAGCAAGTCATTCGCGCATCCTACGAGACAATCTTTGATGTGTTTCGCGAGAAGGCACCAGATTGCAAGTATGTTTTTGAAGCTTCTGGATTTACGATTAAGGAAATGGCAGAGAAGACACCGGACGTCTTACAGAAGTTGATTGACGCTTGCAAAAGTGGTCAATGTGAGTTTATGGGCGCGCCGTATGCACATCCAATTATGGCAAACGTTCCGCAGGAAGATGGCTATTGGTCCAATTATTTCTCGATGCAGACATATGAGAAATACTTAGGGTTCAAGCCTGTTTCGACATGGAATCCAGAATGTACTTGGATGCAATATGTGCCAAAGACATTTAGAGATGCAGGGTACAAATACATGTGTCTTGATTTTGAGTCATATATGGCAAGCAATGACAAAGATTACGCTTGGGTAGAAAAGAACAGAACCCGCGATATCGGCTGGGGCGGCAATCTACCTTCTTATAATCTTGATCCAAACTGCAAGTTTTTACACAGACCATTTAAAGATGTCGTGCCTGGGCTCGGCGGATTTTGCCGTTCTGACAGACTCATTGGCCACTATGTTTCTTATTTCTTAGGTAGAATTCCATTGCAGACTTATTTGGACACGATTAAAAAATGGACGGGTAACGACGTCAATGGTGCGACCATGATTATTGCGGATGATGCTGAATACACTGGTACGACGGGTTATTTCTTTGTCAAATACTTTAGAGATTATTCCAAAAGTTTTGCCATTGATCCAACTGCAGCGGATAAGCTTGAAGCATTGATCAACGGCGTCAAGGGTCTTGGCGGCGAGTTCATCACCTTCAGAGAAGCATGTGAGCTAGAGCCAGTAGAAGAACCGTACTATGTAGAAGATAGAAGCGCTTGGCACAAAACTTATGCAGATGCATGGGCTGGAACGCCTGAAGCAAAGGGTTGGGAACCAACCATGACAGCGCTAAGACGCGAATATAAAGAGAATTATCAAGCGATTCTTGAAAATGATCCGAAGTATCGTGACCTCGTGGAAAAGTTCTGGTTCCATATGACCAGTTCTGCCAACTCGGATGGACGTTGGCCACCACCACCAGCACAAACCTGCGAGTTCAATCGTGACTGGTGCTTAAATGAAATGGCTGAAACGAGAAAAGCACTTGACGAAATCAACGTGGCTCTGAAAGATGTGCCTAGACCGGCACCTGCGGAAGAACCAGACGGACCTACCTCAAGAACCTCATACGACTTAGATTACACCGAAAAAGACACCAGCGATTTGAAAAAGCTTAACTTTTATGAATTGTCTCATCATTTATATGCATCGTTCGCCTTGTTTGACAATGGCGAAGGGGCTGAGATAGAAGAGGGCAGAAAAAGAGTCAATGCCATTTTCGAAGAGTTCGGAAGTCGCGGGTTCACTGGAATGACGCATAGAAGAGTGTAAAATTACTATTTTGAGCAAGGCTGTCTGTAGACAGTCTTGTTTTTTTATTGTAAGATTACAAATAATGTTTGAAGAAGGCGTGGCGCATGGGGGATCGAGTCGACATCAAAAATGCGAATGAAATGCAGGCAATCAACGGTGATACTTACTGCTTTGATGGCGTATTTTACGACATCAAAGACGATGCGGCACCCGCAACATTTTGTGCGACAAGCAAACTTTACGAGGTGGTCAGAATCATTGACCACATACCACTTTTTTTCGAAGCGCATTATGAGCGGTTGCAACACTCTGCCGAAGGAATACACGCACCATTGCCTCTCACCATGGACATGCTAAAATCAAACCTACTGGCAGTCGTCGCAAAGAATGGATTGGGGAATTGCAATTGCATGATCGTCTGCTATTTTCAGGAAGACACCTTTCATTCTTTGATTTTTGCACGCAAGCATGCGTACCCGTCCATCTCACAATACCAAGAAGGGGTCGATTTGACGCTCCTTGCAATCGAGCGGCAAGATCCACAAATCAAGCAGATTGATGAAACATACAATCAGTTGACCGCGCAAGCAAAGGCAAAACCAGGCATCTTTGAGGTGCTGCTTGTCAATCACGACGGGTGGGTGACGGAAGCAAGCAAAGCAAATGTATTTTTTATTTTTGGAGACCAGATCTTGACACCACCAGCGACCCAGGTACTGGTTGGGGTAACGCGACAAAAAGTCATCAAAGCCATTGTGGCAACGGGAACTGCGTTCACGGAAAAGAACGTTTCGAAAGACGATTTAGAGCGGTGTGACGGCGTATTTATCACTGGCACGTCGCTGCATGTGTTACCGGTAAATAGAATCGGTGCGTTGGAATTCTCGACGGCAAACAATCCGATCTTCTTGAAAATCAAAAAGGAATTTGAGGACAGCGTAGAAAATTACTTGGAAAAGGGTGACGCGAATTGATTTGCGCGAAGACAAGTTTGCCAAAATACAAAGTATGGAAACTGAAAGAAGCGGAGGATTCCGAAATCCTCGCGTTATCACAACGTGCAAAAATTGATGCATTTCTTGCGCGCGTTCTCGTGAGTAGAGAAGTGCGGTCAGTTGAGGAATATGAAACCTTTGTGCAACCTGATATTACGCAGTTTCACGACCCGTTTCTCTTTCAAGATATGAAAAAAGCGGTGGATCGAATTCTAATTGCGGTGCAACACCAAGAAAAAGTGTTGATTTATGGAGACTATGATGCGGATGGCGTGACTTCAACCGCGATGCTTCTGATGTTTTTGCGGGAACGCGGCCTCACAGTGGATTATCATATTCCAGACCGGCAAGAACACGGTTATGGGCTCTCCATCGAAACCTTTGAGCAGTTGAAGCACAAGGCATACTCCTTGGTGATTACTGTGGATTGCGGTGTTTCTGCGTTTGAAGAAGTGAATTATCTCAATGAACAGGGGATTGATGTCATCATCACCGACCATCACACCTGTCGGGATCAGCTACCAGACGCGTTCGCGATTGTTGCGACCAGTCGAAACGATTGTGACTATCCTTTTAAGAAACTTGCGGGGGTTGGGGTCGTTTTCAAACTCATCCATGCACTCTCGATCACGATTGGGATGAAAGACTTATATTTAAAATACATCGATTTGGCGACGCTAGGGACGGTCGCGGACGTGGTTTCTCTGACGGGCGAAAACCGTGCCATTGTTTACGCCGGATTGCAATACTTGAAAACAAGCTGCAACATTGGGCTCAAGGCCTTGATTGACACCGTGGATACGGGTGAACAAAAGAACGAAATCACATCTTGGACCTTTGGATTTGTGTTGGCGCCGCGCATCAACGCAGCTGGACGGGTAAGCGACGCACGGAAAGCAGTCGAAATGTTGATTACCGAGGATCCTGCATTCGCACATCAAATCGCACTCGAATTGAATGAAGACAATCAGCACAGAAAGACGACGGAGCAGGCGATTACGGGTGGTGCGATTGAACTTGTGCTTGCGACGCCCCGATTCAAACAGGACCGTGTGATTGTCCTTGCCCAAGCCGATTGGCACCAAGGCGTCATTGGCATAGTTGCCTCGCGGCTGGTTGACAAGTTTTATAAACCGGTGATCATCATTAGCCTCGAAGATGACGTTGGCAAGGGCTCCGCCCGCAGCATAGAAGGATTTAATATTTACGAAGCGCTTTCCTCCTGCACCGAAATCCTTGAAAAGTTTGGTGGGCATGCACAGGCAGCGGGTTTGACCATTCGGACCGTGCAGATTGAACAATTAAGAGACAGGCTCAATGCTTACGCGGAGGGACTCGAAGATGAAATCGTGTTTCAGCCAAGACTTAGTTTGGATGCGATGCTGACTCCCAAGGAAATTTCGTTTGAAAACATTGCGGCACTGAACCGCCTTGAACCGTTTGGGTGTGGGAATAATGAGCCGGTATTTTGGATTCGTGAGTTAGAAGTTTCTGATGTGAAACTGATTGGGGCTGACGCCAAACATCTCAAAATGAATTTGCAAAAGGACGGGCAGCTTTATAGCGCAATTGCGTTTGGGATGGGCGACCGCTACTTCGACATCTTTCACTGTGACCGCATTGATGTGGCTTGCTATATGCAGAAAAATGTTTGGAATGGATTTAGCAAAATTCAGCTACGCATTCTGGAGATTCAATTTCCTGTTACGAAACTCGCGCGTGATGCCTTTTATCAGAGTCTGGATGCCGTTTACCCCTATTTTGAGACACCGGAGCAACCCGAAACTTCCGTGAATGGCGTGCAGTACGACACGATTGGGGGCATTGAAAAGATGTTTCACTTTGATGCCGACAAGACACGCACCGCAGTCCTCGTCAATGACATTGCCTCGTTGCATGAAATGATGCAGTGGATTGATGCTCATCAAATTGACTGCAGGGTCTATGCAGGGAACGATCTCGTCTGGTGTCAGGGTGCTGGCTGTGTGCAGAATGAGGAAAGCCTCCACCTGCTGGTTATTATCAATCCGATTCCAGGGAAACTTCCACAACTGCGAATTCAGAATTTTGTCCTAATTGGCACTTGGGCCAATGCAGCATATCAGAAAAAAGTGAAAGCCAGTTTACAAGATAGCAGTGTGCCAGTTGAAGATTATGCGAACCCATCGACCTCCATGGAAGCGCTGTTTCCAGATCGGCAGAGTTTGCGCTTTATCTATCAACACCTCAAGACCACCATCGGTAAGGGGGATACTTCGACGACCGTGCAGACAATCGCAGGTCAGATTTCGAAAAGTTACAAGACAGAAATCAATGTCTTCCAGCTCAGACGGGCGTTGGAAATTTTTCAAGAAATCAAACTTTTATCTCTCGAAACCCAAAATAATGATACAATTACTATAGACTTGCTTCCTGGCGGAAACACACAGGGCGATCTCTTGGAGCAGTCAACGATTTATACCTATTTAAAAAGTTTGTGAGGAAATGCAATGATTGATACGCGGTTTGCAAGATTACTAGATAAAATGAAAGAAAACAATCCGAATTTTGACGAAGCATTTCTGATGAAGGCGTATGAGCACGCCAAAACGGCGCACCTCGGGCAGGTCAGGGAGTCGGGCGAGCCCTATATCAGCCATCCCCTTGAGGTGGCATATATTCTGTCGGAAATGGAAATGGACACCGCAACCATCGTGGCGGCACTTCTGCACGACACGGTCGAGGACACCACAACGACGGTGGAAAAAATAACAGAGTTATTTGGCGAGGAAGTTTCCATGCTGGTTGACGGCATGACAAAACTGAGCAAGATTACGTTTTCCTCGAAAGAAGAGCAACAGGCCGAGAACGTCAAAAAGATGCTCCTGGCAATGGCGAAAGACATTCGCGTCATTGTCATTAAATTGGCGGACCGTTTGCACAACATGCGCACGTTGCGCTATAAATCCGAAGGCAAGCAACTGGAAAAGGCGCAGGAAACCATGGATATTTATGCCCCGTTGGCGCACCGCCTCGGGATCCATAAGATTAAGTGGGAACTCGAAGATCTGGCGCTTTGGTATCTGGACCCGGAAGGGTATTACGATCTCGTTGATAGCGTGGCCAAGAAGCGCAGAGAGCGCGAGGCATTTATTGAAAATATCAAGCACGACTTAACCGAGAAAATCAAAGACATCGGCATTGAAAATGTCTTCATTGAAGGACGTGCGAAGCATTTTTACAGCATCTATCGCAAAATGAAGATGCAGAACAAGACAGTCGATCAGATCTATGATTTGTTTGCATTTCGCATCATTGTCGACACCGTCCAAGAATGTTACGCCATTCTCGGGATGGTGCATGAATTGTATAAGCCCATGCCTGGGCGTTTTAAGGACTTTATCGCGATGCCGAAACCAAATATGTACCAGTCCCTTCACACTACGCTGATGGGGCCTGGCGGGAATATTTTTGAAGTTCAAATCCGGACGTGGGAGATGCACCGGACTGCGGAAGTCGGCATTGCAGCGCATTGGCAGTACAAAGAAGGAAAAGAGGACAAGGGGCAGGATTTGGCGTGGGTCCGTCAACTGTTGGAAACGCAAAAAGAAGCCAACAACGCACACGAGTTCATGGAAAATCTGAAAATCGATTTGTTTACCGACGAAGTGTTTGTGTTCACCCCGAAAGGCAACGTCATCAATATGGCGCAGGGCGCAACACCAGTCGACTTCGCCTATATGATTCATAGCGAAGTAGGCAATAAGACCGTTGGCGCGAAGGTGAACGGAAAAATCGTGACACTCAATTACGTCCTCAACAACGGCGACATCGTCGAAATCATGACGTCCTCCAACTCGCACGGACCAAGCAAAGACTGGATCAAATTTGTAAAAACATCGCAAGCGCGCAATAAAATCAACCAATGGTTCAAAAAAGAACAGCGCGAAGAAAATGTCAACAAGGGAAAAGAGTCGCTGGAAAAGGAAATCAAAAAACTCGGCATCCCGCTCGCGGCCATACTGAAAACGGACATCTTAGAAAAAACGTTGCAAAAACACAACTTCAACAACTACGAGGATATGCTTGCAGGCATTGGTTTTGGTGGAATTACCGTCAACAAAGTGCTGAGTCGCATGAAGGAAGAATACCGCAAGACCCTTCCACCGGAAGAACGTCTGGCCTTTGACGAGATGACGACAACCAAAAAGCTGGAAAAGAAAGAAGAAGTAAAAAAGCCAGCAACCAAAGCATCTGAAACGGGCATCATCATCAAGGGCATCGACAATTGCCTAGTGAAACTCTCGCGTTGTTGTAACCCCGTACTTGGTGATGAGATCATCGGATTTGTCACCCGCGGAAGAGGCGTCTCGGTCCATCGGACGGACTGCGTCAACGTGCGCAAGTCCAACGAAGACAAAGAGCGCTTTATTGAAGCATGGTGGGAAAAGGATATCAAGAAAACACAAGCGAAATACTCCGTTGCGCTCAGCATCTATGCAAATGACCGCAGTGGATTGCTGGTGGACATTACAAACGCCATCAGTGAAGCAAAAATCTCGATGAAGGCAATCACAGGAAAGGTCTCAACTGAGCACGTGGCCATCATCAACGTGGTGATCGAAATCATCGATGTTGAACAACTGGAGCGGATTACGCACCGGATTGAAGCAATCGAAGACGTCTTTGAAGTGAATCGAGGGTAGCGTATGAAGGTCATACAATTTACGAACGGCATGTTGCAGTCCAATGTTTTTTTGATTATCTCAGAAGGAGAGGCCGTGCTCATCGATGCGGGCGTCCCAACTGAAACGATTTTAAACGCGCTAGAAGAAGTGCACGCAACATTAAAATATATCATCCTGACCCATGCGCATGTCGACCACATTTGGTATGCGGACGACTTGCGGAAAGCCTTGCCCGACGTCCTTCTCTGTGTACACGAAGCGGAATCGGAAGCAATCAAGGATCGCATGGACAACCTTTCTTATTTTTTGGGGCAACCAATCGAACTCAAACCAGCGGACCGTCTTCTCACAGAAGGGGATACCCTGACTTGTGGGGAAGTCACCCTGACCATATTGCACACACCAGGGCACTCCGAGGGTGGCATCAGTATTGCAGTAGAGGGGCATTTGTTCACCGGAGACACACTGTTTAAAGGTGCTTGGGGACGGACTGATTTTGTTGGCGGCAGCAACCGGAAGTTGTTGGCTTCCATTCAACGGCTTCTGGACATGAGCAACGGCGACATCCTCGTGCATGCAGGACACGGCGCAGACTCGACCGTGGCGGAGGAGCGCGCAACCAATCCATATAAGGGGTTTTTGTCTCATGGCATCCACAATTCGGATACGGAATGAATCCGGCATCAATGATTATTATATTGAAGATACGGTTCGGTTGTTTTACCAAAACGAACACATTATAAAAAAACCTTCACAGTCAACTGAGACGGAGGATGCGTTGCATATTACACAGGGCCAGGTGACGTTTTGCGCGTCTGGTACTTCTGAAACGCAGATTAGCATACCTTTGGGCGTGCAAGGGCAGTCTAAAAAAGACTTCAAATGGGACATCAAACGTACCATCTATCTCATCTTGTCAAAACACTTCGGCATCACGCGACCCTGGGGCATTTCCACGGGCATCCGTCCCTCGAAAATCGTGCATGAACTCTTTGCGCAAGGACTTTCGGACGAGGACATTCGCGCACGCCTGCAGTCCTATTATTTAATCGCCGCGGACAAGGCAACGCTTCTTTTAACCATATCTCGCTACGAAACACAGCTTCTTGCACAAAACGCCCCCCACGAGGTCTCGGTCTACGTCGGGATTCCGTATTGCCCCTCCATCTGTCACTACTGCTCCTTTTCATCGTACCCGATCCATGCCAAGACGGCCCAGCCAAACGCGTACATCGAGGCCTTGACGCTTGAGGCGAAGGCGCTTGCGTCGTTGTTGCACGCAAAAGGTGAAGTGGTCAAAAGCATTTACATCGGCGGCGGGACGCCAACGTCTTTGTCCGCTGGACAATTGCGGGTCGTCTTGTCCCTTGTGCACGACTTATTCGTCTCAGAAACCATGGTGGAGTTCACGGTGGAAGCAGGTCGCCCAGATACCATTGACGAGGAGAAACTGAAAGTTCTTAAGGACTATGGGGTGACGCGCATCAGCATCAACCCGCAGACGATGCATGCAAAAACGCTTGAGACCATCGGTCGAGGGCATTCGGTTCAACAATTTTCGGATGCCTTTGCCCTTGCGCGCAAGATGGGATTCGACAGCATCAATGTCGATCTCATCGCTGGACTGCCTGGCGAAAGCCTAGAAGACTTCCGACTGACGCTCGAAGAAATCCTCACGCGCGACCCCGAAAACATCACCGTGCATGCGTTGGCCATGAAACGTGCGGCGCAGATGAACCGTTCAAAAGACGCGTACGATATGACGGAGGCGGCGTTGGCGGTCGCCATGACAGACCTTGCGAGAAAGATGCTCGCGGAAAATGGCTACGAGCCCTATTATCTGTATCGCCAAAAAAATACGACGGGGCATCAAGAAAATGTGGGCTATTGCAAGCCCGGGAAATTTTGCATTTATAACGTGCAAATTATGGAGGAAAAACAGACCATCTACGCCATTGGCGCGGGCGGTGTCACAAAAGTCTTTTTTTCAGAGGAAAATCGTGTGGAAAGAACATTCAACGTAAAGTCTCCAAATGAGTATAAAATTCGGATAAATGAAATGATTTTGAGGAAAAATGCAAAAACTTATTGCCAAATAGATAAAAAAATGTTAGATTAGTTATATGATTTTT
>JBAXOJ010000023.1:0-20622 GCA_037133315.1 Clostridia bacterium | reverse complement strand
GATGTTGGCGCAATTATGAGAATTCGCACTTGACAACTGCCGTATATCTGCGTATAATACCGCTTGTACCCTGTACACGCGGGTGTAGTTCAATGGTAGAACTTCAGCCTTCCAAGCTGATCGCGTGGGTTCGATTCCCATCACCCGCTCCACTTTTGGGTCTGTAGCTCAGTTGGATAGAGCAACGCCCTTCTAAGGCGTTGGTCGGGGGTTCGAATCCCTTCAGGCTCACCATCTACATCCCCCGATTTTTCGGGGGATTTTTTGTTGACTAGAACGTAAAAAATTGGTATTGTTAGTGCTGGAAGGTGGTATGAAAATGAACAACAAATATTTTGATGATCATACCGACAGATTGTTCAAAGCAATTTTGACACTTCGCTCATTAGAAGACTGTTACAAATTCTTTGAAGATGTTTGCACTGTGTCCGAAATCAAGGCGATTACGCAACGGCTGGAAGTCGCTCAAATGTTACGCGAGGGGAAGAAGTACGCCGATATTGAGGTGTTGACACATGCCAGTTCGGCGACCATCAGCAGAGTAAACAAATGTTTGCAATATGGGTCCGACGGCTACACACTGGTCTTAGACCGGCTCACACAACTAGAAACGAGTACTTTCGAAAGCTCGAAAGACAAGGGAGGAAAATAAATTGGGTAAAATAATGGACAAGATTTTCGGGACGCATAGTAACCGAGAGTTGAAACGAATAAAAGGCTTGGTAGACGAAATTGAATCGCTGGAACCCGCAATGAAGGCATTGAGCGATCATGAGATGAAAGAAATGACGCTTAAATTTCGCGCTCGATTAGCGGAAGGCGAGACGCTCGATGACTTATTACCGGAGGCGTTTGCACTGGTGCGAGAAGCGTCGGTCAGAGTCCTTGGCATGCGGCACTTTAATGTGCAGTTAATCGGCGGAATCGTGTTACATCAAGGTAGAATTTCAGAGATGAAGACAGGTGAAGGAAAGACGCTGGTTGCGACGTTGCCAGTCTATCTGAATGCATTGAGCGCGAAGGGCGTGCATGTTGTCACCGTCAATGATTATCTGGCACGAAGAGACAGTGAGTGGATGGGTAAAATTTATACATTTCTTGGGCTGACGGTCGGGCTGATTGTGCATGGCAAGGACAATGAAGAGCGCATGGCTGCCTACAACTGTGATATTACGTACGGTACCAATAACGAATACGGATTCGATTATTTGCGGGACAACATGGTGACGTATAAAGAAGAAATGGTGCAGAGAGATTTGAATTTTGCGATTGTCGATGAAGTCGATAGTATTTTGATCGATGAAGCGCGGACGCCGCTGATTATTTCAGGGCAAGGCGACAAGTCGACCGATTTATATAAACGAACGGATTTGATTGTAAAACGCATGAAGCGCATGGTCATTCGCGAATCGGATGATAAAAAGCACGAAGATTCGGGAGATGCAGACTATGTGGTGGATGAAAAGGCCAAGACATCAACTTTGACAGAAATCGGCGTGAAGCGCGCGGAGCAGTATTTCGGCATTTCTGACTTGTCGGACCCCTCCAATATGACCTATCAACATCATTTGAATCAGGCGATCCGGGCGCATGGCATCATGAAGAATGAAGTGGATTACGTTGTCAAAGAAGGCGAAGTCATCATTGTCGACGAATTTACAGGTCGACTCATGTATGGCCGTCGTTACAGCGATGGCTTGCATCAAGCGATCGAGGCAAAAGAAGGAGTGAAAGTGGAGCGTGAAAGCAAGACCCTCGCGACCATTACATTCCAGAATTATTTCCGCATGTACAAAAAACTTTCCGGTATGACTGGAACGGCGTTGACGGAGGAAATGGAGTTCCGCGAAATTTACAAGTTGGACGTTATTGTGATTCCGACGAACCAAGAAACCATTCGTAACGACCAGGCGGATGTTGTTTACAAGACGGAGAAAGCAAAATTTTTGGCAGTGATTGAGGAAGTGGTTGTGTGTCACGAAAAAGGGCAGCCGGTCTTGATTGGTACCATTTCGATTGAAAAATCCGAGGTGTTGAGCGAGTTGCTTAAACGCAGAGGTATTCAGCATAATGTATTGAATGCGAAATTTCATGAACGCGAGGCAGAAATTGTTTCCCAGGCAGGTAAATACAAGGCCGTGACCATTGCAACAAACATGGCAGGTCGTGGTACCGATATCGTGCTTGGTGGTAATGCAGAGTTCATGGCGAAAGAAGCAATGCGCAAGGAAGGCTTTGAGGAAGAAATGATTTCCGAATCAAACAGTCATAATGAGACCGATGATGAAGAAATTTTGAAGGCGCGCGCAAGGTTTGAGGAATTGACGAAGCAAAACAAAGAAGAATTGCAAGAGGACAGAGAAAAAGTGCTCGTTGCAGGCGGGTTATATATTATTGGTACGGAACGACATGAATCGCGACGGATTGACAACCAGTTGCGCGGGCGTTCTGGACGCCAGGGAGACCCCGGTATGTCGCGGTTCTACTTGTCATTGGAAGATGATTTGATGCGACTATTTGGCGCGGAACGCGTCACGAATATAGTCACGATGCTCAAATTACCAGATGACCAGCCGATCGAAGCGAGTATTTTGTCGGGAGCGATTGAAGGCGCACAAAAACGCATTGAGGCGCGCAACTTTGGCATCAGAAAACATGTCATCCAATATGACGATGTCATGAATAAACAGCGTGATGTCATTTACACTCAGAGAAAACAGGTGTTAGACGGCGAGAGTTTGAAGCCAGTGTTCGAAAAAATGATTGAAGGCCTTTGCGAAAAGATTGTACTCACCAATACGGGTGAGCACGACTATCCGGACGACTGGGACTGGATTATGCTCCGCTTGACCATGGACAACTTGCTTTCTACGAAAAACTCTCTACAGTATAGCGAGGAGGAATTCAATAAGTTAAATAAAAAGTGGCTGTTGGAAGACTTGATTAATCTTTGCATGGATAAGTATGCAGAGAAAGAAGCGCAGATTCCTACGGAAACATTAAGGGAACTCGAACGCGTGATTCTTCTTAGAGTGGTGGATGAAAAATGGATGGATCACATCGACGAAATGGATCAGTTAAAAAACGGAATTGGCTTACGCGCTTACGGGCAAAGGGATCCAGTTATAGAATACAAATTTGAAGGATTTGAAATGTTTGAAGCGATGATCAATTCAATTTCAGATGATGCGGTTAATTACTTGTTGAAGCTAAAAGTGGATATTGAGGAAGAAAACATCAAACGTGAGCGCGTTGCGGAAGCGACGAGTGAAGGATTTGGAGATGACGAAGCGGAAGAAGTAAAACCCGTAAAAGTTGCTGCAAAGAGCACGAAAATTGGCAGAAATGATCCGTGCTCCTGTGGCAGCGGCAAAAAGTATAAGAATTGCCACGGTATGGAATAAAGCTTATGGATAATAATGATGCAATTGATTATTTATTAAGTGGAACTGGTGAAATCAAGCCTGGGGTGGAACGAATATCCAAATTAATACAGGCACTTTCAAATCCACACGCTGGTATGAAAATCGTACATATTGCTGGAACCAATGGAAAAGGGTCGGTATCAGCTTATCTTGCTGCAATTTTAGAAGAAGCGGGATTTCAGACGGGAATCTTTAATTCACCTTGGATCCATTCGATCAACGAATGCATACGCGTGAATGGGGAACTGATTACAAACCAAGAAATCGTCGAAATCGTCGCGGAAATGAAACCGCTTGCGGAGGATACGACCCAGTTTGAGAAACTGATGGCACTCGCGTTCTGTCACTTCCGCAACCGCAATTGTTCCTATGTCGTCTTAGAAGCTGGCATGGGGGGGGCGTTTGATGCGACTAATTTCATCTCGACAAGTGTCGTTTCTGTCATTACCAAAGTTTCGATGGATCATCAGAGTTTTCTTGGAGAAACCTTGAAGGAAATCGCTGCACACAAAGCAGGCATCATCAAACATGGCGGCGTTGTAGTCAGCGCTCCACAGGAACCTATCGTGATGGCTGAAATTGAGAAAGAGTCGAAGATTAAGTCAGCAGAACTGATTGTTTTGAATCCGAAAGATGCAATCATAGAAAAACTTACTGTGGATGGTTCCAGATTTCAATTTGGATCTGATTTAGCGCCCTTTGAAACGAGTATGCTGGGGCTGCATCAAATTGAAAACGGTTGTCTGGCAATTTTGGCATCGCGAGAACTATTTAAGAGATGCGAAGTCTACGGAGATTGTGAAGAAGTGGAAGCAATCATCAGAAAAGGAATCGCACGCGCCACCTGGCCGGGTCGATTTGAAATCATCTGTCGTTCGCCGTGGGTGATTGTGGATGGCGCTCACAATGTAAATGGTGTACAAGCATTGTTGGATACTCTTGCATGTTTTTTCCCAAACCGAAGACCAAAATTCATATTGGGCATTCTTAAAGATAAAGATGTGACCGCGATGGTCCGTTTGATTGCAGGTGCCACTGACGCAATTGTGACGGCGACGCCACAAAATGAGCGTGCGTTTCCGTCAGGAGAGTTGTCAAAAATTGCATCTAACTACTGTGAAAATGTGCGTGACGGTGGTACAATTAACAACGCAATTAAGATTATGATGCAGGATCGCAACACAGAAGATATTGTTGTGATATGTGGGTCGCTCTACTTAATTGACCAAGTAAATGACGAGGTGTGTCAATATGTTTTATGAGAGTACACGAGGTGGGCGAAAGGGCGTTTCCTCTGCAGAAGCAATTAAAAGTGGCATTGCGCCAGACGGCGGGCTTTATGTGCCAGAAGAATCGGTCACAATCAAATTAGAAGAATTGCAGGCTATGGTTTCGATGACTTACCAGGAACGTGCCCTCTTCGTACTTAGGAAATTTCTGACGGATTATACCGTATCTGAATTGAATGATTGTATTGAGGGAGCATATCAATTCCCGAAATTTGATCACGAAAAAATTGCCCCAATAAATAAAATCAATCAAGAAATTAGTGTGCTCGAACTATGGCACGGTCCGACTTCTGCGTTTAAAGATATGGCGTTGCAGATTTTGCCTCGTTTGCTAGTCAAGGCGGTTGAGAAAACGGGTGAAACAAAGGAAATGGTGGTTTTGGTTGCCACCTCTGGAGATACGGGGAAGGCCGCAATGGAAGGCTTTAAAGACGTCTCTGGTACGCGTATTATCGTGTTTTTCCCTGAAGAAGGGGTCAGCCAAATTCAAAAATGGCAGATGGTCACGCAAGAGGGCGATAATATTGCGGTCTTTGGTATGGAAGGGAATTTTGATGATGCACAAAACGGCGTAAAAGAAATATTTTCAGATCTCGCTTTTTCGAAAGAACTTGAGGGAAATGGATTTCAACTTTCCTCAGCGAATTCAATCAATTGGGGGCGTTTAGCGCCGCAAATTATTTATTATTTTTCTGGCTATGCCGATCTTGTTGCGCAAGGCACAATCCGTCTTGGCGAAACGATTAATGTTGTCGTGCCGACGGGGAATTTCGGAAATATTCTTGCCGCATATTATGCGAAAACGATGGGGCTTCCAATCAATAAGCTCATATGTGCCTCGAATGAGAATCATGTGTTAGCTGATTTTATTCAAACAGGCAAATATGATCGCAAACGCGATTTTGTGCGCACCGTTTCTCCGTCGATGGATATTCTAATTTCAAGTAATTTGGAAAGGCTTTTGTTCTTGTTAACGGATCGCAATGCACAAGAAATCAAACAAATGATGGAGGCATTGGCGACGAACGGGGAGTATCAAGTTTCAAATAAGGTGCTCGATTTACTAAAGAAGGATTTTTTCGGCGCCTGGTGTTCTGAGGAAGAAACCATCGCTACCATTCATGGAGTACACGAGAACTATGATTATATCATTGATACCCACACCGCAGTTGGGTTCTGTGCGTATGAAAAATACGTGACACAAACAGGTGACCAGTCAACGAAAGTCATGATTGCATCGACGGCAAGTCCTTTTAAATTTAGCGAAAGCGTTTGCCAGGCCATATTTGGAATTGATGCGATTGCGCAAATGGACGAGTTCGATGTGCAAGCATTGCTTGCTGAAAAGGGTAACCTTTTAGTTCCGATTGGATTAAGAGACTTAAACCTGAAACCGATTCGTTTTTCAGATGTTTGTCAGTCGTCAGAGATGCTTGGCAAAGTGGAAAGCTATTTGAAAAATTTGGGGATTTAGTTGTTGAAAAACTGAAAATGATATATAATATTAGCACTTCCATCTTTTTTATAGGATGGTTCAGTAATAGGAGGGGTTTGAGTATGAAGAAAATAATTTCTATCGTGACGATTGTTGCAATAATGTTCACGCAGTTGATTGCGCTTCCAGCGATTCAAGGGGCTGACCAGAATGTGCAAAAAGCCATTGCAGCACCGATTCCGATGACAAATATTCTTTATGATTATTTTAATGGGCTTTCAACTTTGGAGAGACGGGCTTTTCTAGAGACCAATCTCGCACTTATGATTCAATACGGTGGAACCAACGCCTATGATACCTATGCCGATTTGTTGGTGAATAATTTAAATGCGTCTGGCGCATTGACAAAAATGGGTGTAACGAAACCACAACTTGAAGCAACCTTTACGACTCTTGCAACGGTGGCTGGACAGAATCATTTTAGAGCGGCTTTTGAAACGGCTGTGACCACACAACTAGATGACACAACGATGCTATCTGCCACAAATTATCTTGTGATGAATGCAGTGATTACAGCTTCTATGGAAACGTTTGTAAATCAATTTTTGGTTAAATTCTATGGTGCACTGTCTACTTTAGATTCTCACGTGTATCTTGATACTTCAGGTACGATAACGATTGAAAATTCTGCTGCCTTTATTGCATCGGTCAGGTTGATGTTTGAAAACCAAGCAGACATGGCCCTTTTGGATGTGCCAGCGTTACTGGCGAGTTACATTGCAGTCATTCAAGCACAGACCCCAACCCTGAAAGCAGCGTTGATTACGGACCTTAAGGGAATGAAATTGATGGTGAATATACCAGTCGTTCCTAAACTTGATATTTACGCAAAATATAATCTTTTGACAACGGCACAAAAGCAGGAAGTGACCGATGCGATTCATTATGCTTTGATGCAACCTACCGTATTGTCTGGGGCCCAATGGTATTATGATTTGGTCGCAGGATGGTTGCCGGCAGGACAAGAAAACTTGCCAAACGGATTTGGCATTACTCCAGCTAATTATTTGCTTTTCATTCAGAAAATTCAGAACCCTGCGAATGCAGCAGCAGTTAATGCGTTGTTTCAGCCATTTACCACACTTTCAGAATCGGCCGTATTTGCACGGTTAGATGCTGCAGAAACGGCTGGAATTATGAATGCACAAATGAAGACTTTGATGAAGAAATTTTTTCCGTGGTTAAATATCTATAGCAAGTTGAAGATGCCGATTCTTGACGATACCAATCCTTTGCAGGCGAATGTGAACTCAACACTTCCAGTTTTGGATCAGTTCTTTGCATTACTCATGCTCTCGGATTATCCTGAGTCTTCTGAGTTTAAAGAGATTAATGATGAAGTAATTGCATGGTTTGTCAATTTCTATAATGCTTTGCCAGTTTCAGGTGATAAAAAAACCATGAGAGATTACATGATTTATTTTGATATCATGAAGGGCGATAATATTCCTCCAGTACCTGCGTTTTATCCGACCAATGGCAGCACCAATGTCTCCATCTCGACAGCAATAAAGATTACATTTAATGAACCCGTTACGATGGCAGCTGGCATTACAAATTTCACACAGTGTTTTAAAATAACGACTGACGGAAAGAACGTTCATTTTACCGTCACACAGAGTGCAGATGGAAAGACTTTTATCTTCACGCCGGATCGTATTTATTGTGATGCGACGTATACGGTTTCGATCATACCAAATACAATCGTCGATTTATCAGGTAACACGACTTCTGGTTCTGCTACTTGGAAAACGCCAAAGCAATTGATTAGTCTTGACATTGTGAATCCTGTGACGAAAAATACCATTTATTTCTTGCCGGGCGGCACAAATACGATATCGTTTAAAGGACTTGCAAATGATAAAGCAACTTATAAATTGATGTACAAAGTAAAGGGTGTCTGGAAGACTGTATCCATTCGAAACACGAGCATTGCAGGTGATTTCTCTTGGGATTGGAATGGGAAATATGCAGGAAAATACCTGCCTGCCTCTTCGAAACCATACGATTTTAAGATTATCAAGATCTATAACGGGAAAACGACAACGGTAAAATCATTTAAGGTTGTCATTCAAGCGCAACCGAAAGTCGTTGTAGTGATTCCAAAAGTATACGAACCAGCGAAGAAAAAAACAATGGGAATTAAAGTTTCTTACAATAAGTACTCTGATGTGAAAGTTGTAGTATATGATCATAACTGGAAGGTAGTTAAGGTTCTTTACAATAAGAAACATCAGAAACCAAACACAAAATTGGTTGTTCGCTGGGATGGTAAAGATGCAAAAGGAAAATATGTAAAAGCGGGTTACTATTACATTAAGACGACTGTTGGTAGCAAGGTTATTATTAAGAGAGTATTAATTACTGACTTTGACAATGGGCACAATAAGTAAGATCCTTCGGATTTCGAGATTTCAAGACAATGCACAACGGCAAAGAGGGAAAAACCCCTTTGCCGTTTGTCGACTAAGGCGGTGAGAAGATGTTGACTCAAAAATTTAAAAGACAACTTGCAAAAGTAATCCTTCTTGCATTTTTATGCTCGATGCTTCTTTCGCCAATCCCAGTAACACAAGCTTCGGCCGCGACGACCTTATCCTACTATGATTACATGCAAACCATGAGCGACAATGATCAGGCGGTAGCCCTTGGTATGTTTTTTGCAAGTGTCGGTCTTTGGACCGGTGATCTTGAAACAGAAGATGGGATTCAACGATTTTCGAGTTATTTGATTTATGACATGGATGCGGTAAAGAATGAAGGAAGTTCAATTTGGAGTAAACTTTCTGCAAATGGGATGGATGCTTCCGTAATGGCGCGCCTCGTGAAGGAGAACCTTTCTTTTCGACCGTCTTTGCGTGAGTTTTTTGCCATCGCAAATACACTAGACGAGACTGCGATTCGTGCATTAGATAAGAATAAAAAGTTGTTGCTATATCCATTAGAGCAGAAGTTTGTTGGTAGAAATGTGGCTCTTTCCTTTGTTTTATTTAAGTTCTTTAATACGCCCGTTTTAAGATATAAAAGCAAATTTACAACTGTGACAAAGAATGTCGAGTTTCTTGAAAATGCAAAGTCGCTTTATACCATTCCAGATGCAGCAAATGTTTCTTATGTCGACGCGGCAAAAAACTTTGCAATCGAAATGAATCGTTTGACAAAAGTTCAAATCCAAATCAACATGCCAATTCTTCAGCATTTTAATATCGTTGAAAATACAAGTTCTCCATCCATTAGTCCAACAGTGACCCCGACGAGTGGTTCCCCAACCCCGAAGCCGACTGCAATGCCGACGCCTAAATTGGAACAAATCACGAAAAAGATTGAGGGGATTTGCAAAAAGAAGGGCCTTGCAAAAACAGATATCGTTGAGCTAATCCATCAGACAGACGCATTAAGGTTTGAAATCAAAAAGTGGTACGCGCGTTCTGATCGTTATGCAATTGAAAGTTTGAAGGATGTCGCTAGAGTGACCACGGCTTTTACTACAGCAATTCAGAAAATCAAGTCATATAATGATCGGAAACTCTTGGTTCGATTGACATGGTTGTTTGATTGTCTTAAATTATTGCCTGAAAAGGCCCTTTCAGTGACCTCACTAAATTCTAGAATGGATCAATTAATCTTATCTAGTAGTCGGCTCTTGCAAATTTATCATCCCATTACTGTACAGGATAGGAATTCTCTAACAGGGTTGAAGAAAAAACTCGCGGAAATTGTAACCCTTCTTGTTCGGTATGCGTCCAAAGTAATGCTACCAGCAAGACTGATTCAAGGCAACTATCAGGTGCTTATTGATCAGAAAAAGAACGTTCAGATTAGCGCAGCGATTGCGGTTTCTTCGCAATCAGCGAAACATTTCAGGAACTATTTCCTTAAGGTGAAAATGAATGTCTCAAAGTATTTTAACCCTGAAAGGAAATGGTGTTTGGTTGTGATTTCTGGCATGAAAACACCTGCAAAGCAGGTCATTCGAGTTTCTGGGTCTACATCTGCAGTCATGCAAAAAAAGATAGGCACGCGCTTCATGCTCTTGAATCCGTATTATGCGATTGATGTGCCTGTCACATCCTTGCATCCTCGCTATCTTAGCGAAATTGTGACAAAAACGACCAATTCAAAGACACTCTTTACTTTTTCATATTTCACGCACAATATGAAAAAGTCTCAAGGCTTGCTGATCGCCAAATACAAATTAATTGGAGATGGCAAAAAACCAAAGAGTGGGAAAATAGTCTTCGCAAAGTCCACCATAAAGGCGAAAATAGTATTTGAAGAAATATTAGACCAAGTAAAAGTTGTTTTTTAAGGAGCCCCAATGAAGAAAAGAAAAAGAAAAAAAAGCACAAAAATTATTATTGCAATTTCGGTAATCATTACCATCGTCATTATTGTTGTGATAGGTTATAATATAGTTAGCGACTATGCCGTAGATCTTATGTTTAAGATTTCTACGCAAACACTCATTGATCAAAACGAGAAAGATTTTAAGCGGCAAAATGACTTGATAAACAAAGATTATGAGAGGCGTTTACGTGAGTTAAGGTTACAAAAAGATTTATCTGCCAAGCAAAGGCAAGCAAGAGAAAAATTAATTCAGGAAGAGCGTACGAAACGATTGAAGCAGTTGGAAACACAGAAGAAAGTGGTGCAATCCATTGCGAAGAAAAAACTACCCGATGATGTGAAGAAGCAGATTTTAGCATTGGCAATCAAAGGTTTGGGTGCAGATGGCGTGAGCAGATGTCTCGCCATGTTAAGCGGGGGATTGACGCCAGAAGAGAAGAGTGAGTTGAAAGAACTTTTTCACACGAAATTTTCCGCAGCGGAACAAAAACAAATACTAGAATGGGCGGCTTTATACGTAAGATAGCGACATAAAAACTCTCATGTGGAGGGAACGAAATGCAGTCATTAAGAAAAACTATATTTATGGCATTAGATGTAGCAATCATAGTACTTTCTTTTTCCATTTCTTTCGTGTTCAGTAGCCAAGACCAAATTATCAATTCCTTTATGACAGGGTTACAAAACTATATGCCATTGATTATTATGACAGCAATCATAGGCGTTTTTTCAAATTATATCAACGGGATTTATAATACGATATTAAGATTTGCAGGTATTCACGATCTCGTGCAAATTTGCAAATCAGTTGCATTGACAACGGTATTGTCAGTCGTGTTTAATTTTGCAATTGGGGGATATGCAGATCGCAGTCTATTGTTTTTTACTTTTCTTCTCATCTTTTTCTTTACCGTTGCGAGTCGGATAAGTTTGCGTATTCTCAATAGAATTACGCGTTTTCTGTTTTCCGCAAACTCATCAAAAATCAGGTTGCTGGTGATTGGAGCTGGTATTTCTGGTGCTACGGTCGTCTCCAATCTGCATCGTACATCGGATTCAAAGTATCATGTTGTAGGCATAATCGACGACAACCCGATGAAAACGGGCGCTAGAATACATGGCGTAAAAGTGTTGGGAAACAGAAATACGATTGGATACTACGTGAAAGAACTCAACGTGGATGAAGTTCTGATTGCAATCCCGTCAGCAGATCGTCAAAGCATGACGGAAATATTCGAAATCTGTAGCAAAACTGGCATTTCAGTAAAAATAATGCCGCGACTAGATGAATTTGAATCTGGAGAAGAGGGCACGATTTATGATGCGAGAAATATAAACATCGAGGACTTGCTCGGGAGAAAAGAAGTTGATTTAGATATTGAAAGCATTTCATCCTATCTTACAAACGAAACAGTTTTGGTCACTGGCGGTGGGGGTTCTATCGGGTCTGAGTTATGTAGACAGATTGCCAGATTCAGTCCTGCCCAAATTGTGGTTTATGATATTTATGAAAACAACAGTTATGAGTTACAAATGGAGTTCCAAAGAAAGTATGGTAATCGGATTAAATTAATCATCGCTATTGGATCTGTGCGAGATAAACAAAGGTTAGATTATGTATTTGAAACATTCAAGCCAGGCGTCGTATTTCATGCGGCGGCACATAAACATGTTCCGTTAATGGAAAATGATCCGGGAGAGGCTGTGAAAAACAATGTTTTCGGAACCATCAACACAATGGACGCATCTGAGCGAAACGACGTAAAACGTTTTATCCTAGTTTCGACGGATAAGGCGGTCAACCCAACGAATGTGATGGGTGCATCGAAGCGTCTTTGTGAAATGGTATTACAAGATAAAGCAAAGAAAAGCAAAACTGTATTTGCTGCAGTGCGCTTTGGTAATGTGCTCGGCAGTAATGGCAGTGTGATTCCTCTATTCACGAATCAGATTTTAGAGGGTGGACCGATTACCGTAACCCACGAGGAAATTACAAGATATTTCATGACCATTCCAGAAGCGGCAAAGCTCGTGATACAGGCTGGCGCGTTGGCACAGGGCGGTGAAATCTATGTGCTTGATATGGGAGAGCCAGTTAAAATCAAAGACTTAGCGGAGGATTTGATTCGACTTTATGGCAAAGAGCCATATAAAGACATTATGATTGAATATGTTGGGTTAAGACCAGGGGAAAAATTATATGAAGAGTTGATGATGACCGAAGAAGGGTCCACTTCTACTAAGCATGCGAGTATTTTTGTGTGTCGTGCATTGGATGTTGATTCCGCTTTTCTAGAGGCAAAGTTAATTGAATTATTTGATGCTAGAAACAACAAAGAAAATACGATTAGAATTTTAAAAGAAATGATTCCTACATATGTGCAAGTTGAATATGCAGACTTATCAGAAGAGATGTTTGAAGAAATAGAAATAAGGCGGTGAGAAGTAAAAAATGGTCGACGTTCATTCGCACATTCTGCCAAATATTGATGATGGGGCAACCAGCATAGCCGAATCAATAGGGATTATTGAATCTGCATTGCTTGGCGGAGTAACGGATATTATTTGTACACCACATTATTCACCTGAATTGCAAGATTTTGAAAGTATTATTAATTTGAGAAACCATACTTTTGAGCTTTTGAATCGAGCCATAACGGATCAACATATTTTGATGAAACTGCACAAAGGGATGGAGGTTTCCTTTTCGCCTGCATTAATTCCAATGATAGATTCCTTTCGATCGAGCAACGAACTTCATAAAGTTAGAAGTCTATGTTTGGCAGAAAGCCAATATATGTTGTTAGAGTTTTCGCAACTGACATTCCCGATTTGGGCTACAAGTGCGATTTATGAATTGCAACTCCGTGGGATTACACCAGTCATCGCACACATTGAAAGAAACTCATGGGTCCTCAGAGAAAAGAATGAAATGTTATCATGGGCAGAAAAAGGTGTGGTTTTTCAGATGAACGCTTCCTGTCTTGACTATTCCATGAAAGATGGTAGCAAGAAAACGGTTGAGTTCTTGCTTAACAATCCGTTTAAAATAGTTGTTGGTTCAGACGCACACGATCTCATGCGACGAGGAATGGACTCTATGAATCGCGTCTTTCTTGCTTCAAATACAAATCAATTTGGGAAAAAAAGTGTAAAACATGAAATGTGGATCGAAAATGGGTTTAATATTTTGCGTAATCATGATATTATATGAATCGCAGTGACACATCAAAGGAGTTGAAATTGATTGGAAAGAAATCACTTATCTTTAAAAACAGGACCTTTTGAAATGAGAGACATTTTCGCGATTGTTGCAAACAATTTATTGAAAATATTGATTGTGGCGATCGTGTTTGGAATTGTTGCATTTGTTTTAACCACAAGATTTATTGCTACGGTTTATCAAGCGGAGGCTACGGTCGCTTTGAAAATAAGCGAATCAGCTGACTCAAAAAAGATCACGTATTCTGATTTATTGTTGACGCAACAATTAGTTGAGACTTACAGCATCATTTTAAAGAGCGATGAGGTAATGCAAGAAGTAAAGGACCATTTGACTTTACCTTATTCCATTGATAGTTTGAAAAATAAGATTACGACGACCGGTTTGAAAAATACACAAGTTTTGAAAATATCAGTGCAAGACAATGATCCCAATAAGGCAAAAAACATTGTGAATCAAATTCTGTTGGATGCACCGAAAATCATTAATAAAAATTTCGAAGGTGCCAGTTTGGTTGCAATTAATTCTGCAAAAGATGGCGTGCCGATTTATCCTAGCCCATTGATTAATACATTGATATCAATCCTGTTGGGCGCTGCCTTGGTGATTCTTATCGAAATATTGAAAGAATATCTCGACGACACGATAAAATCAGATGAACAAATCAAGCATATGTTTGGCATTTCAGTACTTGGACTGTTACCAGAAATCAACTTGGATAAGCAAGGCGATAGCGGAGCAAACGGGTCCAGTTATGGAGGTGCAGGCAAATGATTAAAAGTTATTTTCAACGCTTCTTTATCAAAAAGCAACGAAAGAGCAAGCGGAATTTTATTTTACTTAATGATGCACCTTTTCAGTTGGAAGAGGCATATAAAGCATTAAGGACCAATCTTCAATTTGTGTGTGCAGATAAAAATATCAAAAAAATTCTGATCACGAGTAGTGCGCCAGGCGAGGGAAAATCAACGATTACGATTAATCTTGCAATCGCGTTAGCCCAAGTAGGGCATAAAGTCATCATAGTTGATGCTGATATGCGGAAACCAAAAATTCATAGCTATTTAAAAATTCAGAATTTCCCAGGGGTTACGAATGTCATTGCGAAGACAAATACGTTAGACGAGGCTATTCAATACGTGAGTGAGTTGGGCATTTCAGCAATCACGTGTGGTCCAATCCCGCCGAACCCCGCAGAATTGATTGAAACCAAAGCAATGGAAAACATTTTGAATGAATTAAATGAAAGATATGACTTTATCTTAATCGATTCCCCGCCAGCTTCTTTTATTACCGATGCTTCCGTCTTTTCGAAGCATGCAGACGGGGTTCTTATGGTCTTTTTGCACGGTAGTATTACATTTGAGATTGCAGAGTTGACAATCAAGAATTTGAAAAGCGCTGGGGCCAATATTCTTGGCGGCATTCTCAATAACGTGGATACAGAAAAGACAGGTAGATATAATTATTATCGGAATTATAATTACTATCGATATTATGCCGCATATTATGAGTCTGGAGAAACGAATGTCAAGGGTAGAAAGAAAAGATAGTGTTTTTATGAGGCTCCTCCAATTTTTCGAGGAGCTTTTTCATTTTTCTCAGAAAGATACTTGAACATGCCAAGTGTTTATGGTATTATTCTTCTCAGGAGTACAAATGTTCTCGTGAGACGGACATGCTGAGAGGTGTAGAATGGAAAAAGCTAGTCGTTATTATTTGATTGATGGGAAAATTCTACCGGAAGTTTTCGAAAAAGTCATTGCTGTGAAACGGTTGTTATCGAGTGGGAAAGTCAAGGCAGTCAATGAAGCAACCCAGCAGTTGGGCATCAGTCGAAGTGCATATTACAAGTATAAAGACTATATTTTCCCGTTTTACGAAATGTCACGCGGGAAGGTCATGACGTTATTTTTTGTGGTTGAGAATTTTTCGGGCATATTGTCAAGAATCATTGGATGCATTGCCGTTGCGAAAGCAAATATCATTACAATCAATCAAAACATCCCGATTAATGGGCTTGCTGATATTACAATTTCTGTTGAAACAGACACAATGGTAACCACGATTGAAGGAATGATGGAAACGATCAGCGAAATTGAAGGCGTACGAAGACAAGAGATTTTGGCAAGAGAATAGAAATACTGGAGGCGTCATCATGATTAAGGTAGCAATCTTAGGGTATGGAATAGTAGGAAGCGGTGTAGCAGAGGTTTTGCGCGAGAATGCAAAGAACATTTCTGAAAACGCGGGACAGGATATTGTAGTGGAGAAAATCCTTGATGTAAGAGATTTTGAGGATTCCCCAGATGCGATGCTGATTACAAAAGATCCTGATGAAATTTTTGAGAATAATGAGATTCGCATTATTGTCGAAACCATTGGAGGTGCTGGCATCGCCTATGAGTTTACAAAACGCGCACTTGCATCAGGGAAAAGTGTCGTCACTTCAAATAAGGAGTTGGTTGCTACGCACGGACCGGAACTCTTGCAACTTGCAAAAGACCATAAGGTGTCGTACATGTTTGAGGCGAGTGTCGGTGGAGGTATCCCAATTATTCGCCCGATTCAACAATGTCTTGCTGCAAATCGAATCACTGGGATTCTTGGTATTCTCAATGGGACTACAAACTATATTTTATCCAAGATGCGATTGGAAGGGAAAGATTTTTCGGATGCGCTCAAAGAAGCACAATTAAGTGGATATGCCGAAGCCAATCCAACCGCGGATATTGAAGGACATGATTCTTGTAGAAAGATTGCGATTCTTTCCTCTCTCTCCTATGGCGAGATGGTGGACTATCGGAAAATCAGCACGGTAGGCATTACGAAGATTTCTCTCGTCGATATGAAATATGCAGAACGACTTGGCAGAATCATAAAACTTCTTGCGATGTCAAGGAAATATGAGGAGGGCGTGTATGCCCGTGTTTCCCCCGTGATGCTCCCGGTGAAACATTCTTTAGCAAACGTAGAAGATGTATTCAATGGCATCATGGTACGTGGGAATGCGGTTGGCGACGCCATGTTTTACGGAAAAGGTGCAGGGAAACTTCCCACTGCCAGTGCGGTTGTGGCGGATATCATAGACATTGTAAAGCACCACGAAATTACCAAAATGATGGTTTGGAAGTTGCCAGTGACGAACAATGTCCTTGACATAAGGGATTTTGAGTCGGCCTGGTTTGTTCGTCTGGAGGTCAGTGATAAGCAAGCTGCGTTAGAGTATGTTGAAAAAACAATCGGGAATGTATCCGTTGTGACTTTAAAAGGATATGAACAGGAACTTGCGTTTACGACGAGTATGGCGAACGAAGGATTTTTACTTCAAGCAATTCACGGCTTTGAGGGTAAAAAAGGAATCCGTAAACTCATTTCTTTGATTCGATTATATTAATTAGATATGGAGGCGTAGAGAATGAAAGTTGCGAAATTTGGGGGAACTTCTTTAGCGAATGCTGAGCAAATTAAAAAGGTTTGCGAAATTATTGTTGCGGATATCGATCGAAGGATTATCGTTGTATCAGCACCAGGAAAAAGAGATAAGGATGATATCAAGGTGACGGACCTGCTTATCACACTTGCCAACACCATGTTGGAAAAGGGAACTGCAGAGGCGGCTTTGAATGCGGTGTTGGTTCGTTTTGATGAAATCGCAGAGGATTTGAACCTTGATAAGACGTTGCAACTCGAAATTGCAAAAGACTTAAAAGCGCGTACGTTGCTTAGCATGGAGCACCCGGGTAAATATATGGACTGCATGAAAGCAGCGGGGGAGGACATTGCTGCAAAAATCGTAGCTGCGTACTTGAAATCATTAGGATACGATGCGAATTATGTCAATCCGAAAGATGCCGGGATGTTTCTCAGCGATGATTTTGGAAATGCACGTGTATTGCCACAGTCCTATGATTTGCTCGAGAAGTTATGTGAACGAGACGGCATATCCATCTTTCCTGGATTTTTTGGATATACACTTTCTGGCGAGGTCGCAACATTTCCACGTGGCGGTTCCGATATCACCGGTTCGATTCTTGCGGCGGCGGTGCAAGCCGATGTGTATGAGAACTTCACCGATGTCGATTCCGTCTATGCTGCGAATCCAAAACTCATTAAAAATCCTAAGCCAATTCCTGTCTTTACTTATGAGGAAATGCGAGAACTTTCCTATGCCGGTTTTTCGGTGTTGCATGAAGAGACGCTTGAGCCAGTATATAAAAGAGGGATTGTCGTAAACATTAAGAACACCAATAATCCGGAAGCGCCTGGCACAATGATTGTGAAATATCGCAACAAATCGGATAATCCAGTCGTTGGAATCGCCATCGACAAAGGTTTTGTCAGCATTTCCGTGAGTAAATACATGATGAACCGTGAAATCGGTTTTGGGCGAAAGTTATTGCAGATTCTGGAGGAGGAAGGGATTTCCTATGATCATACTCCTTCTGGAATCGATAATATCAGCATCATCTTGCGGGAAGCCCAGATTCAGGGGAAAGAAGATCGCGTGCTCGCACGCATACGACAGGAACTTGATGTCGACCACTGTGATATCGAATACAACAAGGCACTTGTGATGGTGGTTGGAGAAGGAATGATCCGGTCGGTTGGTGTTGCGATGAGAGCAACGACGGCACTTGCAAAGGCCGAGGTCAATATCGAAATGATCAACCAGGGGTCTTCGGAAGTGAGTTTGATGTTTGGCGTGAAAGCGTACGATGCAGAAAATGCATTGCATGCCCTATATGCGGAGTTCTTTGGGGCATAAATGCAAAATCGAAAATGAAACTAGGTGGAACCATTGCGAAAAATGATATTAGTGACGGGCGGCGCACGAAGTGGGAAGAGCCGTTTTGCGGAGCGGCTTGCAGACGGCTTGAGTGCGCGTGTGCTTTATGTTGCGACAGCAAAAGACATTGACAGTGAAATGACAGAGCGGATTGCACATCATCGGCGCAATCGGCCTCCCACTTGGACCACATATGAGGGATACAAGCAATTTGAAACCGCTGCGTTCGTTGATTTGGCGAAGCAGTATGAGGTTGTGCTTGTAGACTGCCTGACCATCTTATGCACGAATCTCATTATGGAGCAGTTTGAGGAACCAATCGACGACAACACGTTACTGGAAAACGCAAAAGCCGAGGCGATTGAAAAGAAAGTCTTAATCGAAGTTAACGGGCTCATGAACGCGCTCGAGGATGCGGGCGTCACAGCGATTTTTGTGACGAATGAGGTTGGTATGGGGCTTGTGCCAGAATACCCCTTAGGACGCCTATTCCGGGACGTTGCGGGCAGGGTTAACCAGCGGGTCGCGGACCGCGCAACCGAAGTGCACTTTTGTGTCAGCGGTTTACCGATTAAAATCAAGTGAGGAGCGGATTGAGATGATCAAAACTGAATTCAGACGAGTGAGATTGGCGTTTTCATTTCTCACAACCATTCCACTTCCGATTGTCCAAAATAACAAGGAAAAGGACCAGGCGAAAAGCCTGATTTATGCACCCGTAGTGGGTCTGGCGATTGGGGGCGTATTACTCCTTGTCTGGCAACTGGCAAGTTTTTTTCCGGTGAAGCCCATTGCAGCGGTGTTTGTGGTGCTTACATACGTATTGCTGACGGGCGGCTTGCATTTGGATGGACTCGCAGATTCCGCTGATGGGGTCTTTTCCAACCGACCGCGGGCGCGCATGCTGGAAATTATGCGGGACAGTCACATTGGGACGAACGGCGTCATCGCTTTGATTTTCGTCATCCTGACATACTGGGTCGCAGTTTCAGCACTTCCTTCTTTCCTCGCGCAAAACGCAGTGATTCCGTTGCTTTTAATGCCTGTAGCAGGACGCACGGGATCCATCGTAGCCGCCGGGATTTCAAAGTACGCACGGGACACTGAGGGGCTTGGTAAAAACTTTGTCGAACTCCTGGGCTTGCGGGATGCGATTATTGGCGGAGTACTGGCACTTTTGATTTTCTACTTGGTAGGAAGTTGGAGAGGTGTTATAATGTTTATCATCACCATCGTTTCGACGCTGGGCGGTGCGCTCTTTTTTCAAAGGAAACTCGGCGGGGTGACGGGCGACGCGCTCGGTGCGATTTGTGAGATGAATCAGGTCGTGTTTATTTTAGGATATTTTATCATTGGAGGAATATAAGTGATCAAGTTAATGAAAGAGCCAGTTTATCTGGTTGATGGAGTGCAAATAGTCACAAAAGCGGCGTATGTCGCGCAATCGGATGCCTCGCACGCGCAAGACGGCACGATGGCATGGCAGATTCTTGCTGCGCACAACAAAGGTGATGCAAGCAACCTGAAGATTACGTTTGATGCTTTGGCGTCTCACGATATTACGTACGTCGGTATCGTGCAAACGGCACGCGCGAGCGGGTTGGAAAAGTTCCCAGTCCCATATGTGTTGACTAATTGCCACAATAGCCTTTGTTCGGTTGGTGGAACCATCAACGAGGACGACCACGTGTTTGGGCTCAGTGCCGCGAAAAAGTACGGTGGCATTTTCGTGCCAGCGCATCAGGCGGTCATTCATTCTTACATGCGCGAAGAAATGGCGGGATGTGGACGGATGCTACTTGGGTCGGATAGTCATACCCGCTATGGCGCACTGGGAACCCTGGGTGTCGGCGAAGGCGGACCAGAGCTCGTGAAGCAAATTTTAAGCAAGACTTATGATATTGCCCGACCAGGCGTGGTACTCGTCTATCTTTCGGGAACGACTGCACCAGGCGTTGGCCCTCAGGACGTGGCACTTGCCATCATCGCCGCGGTCTTTGAGTCGGGATTTGTCAAAAATAAAATCATGGAGTTCGCAGGACCGGGTGTCGCAG